>JAYVPT010000053.1:0-4513 GCA_043757165.1 Ferruginibacter sp. | reverse complement strand
CATCTGTAGCCAGGTCATATTCTAATGTAAAATTTTCGGGCAATGGTTTTTTTAGCATGGTAGGAGATACCGGCCCATTATAACCCAACTGCAGCCATTTGCCATTTTGGTTTTTAATGGCGGTTACCAAAGGATGTTTGCCATACCTTTTGAAAAACCAATTAGCAGGTTCGCTTGCTTCATTGTTTGATGAGAAATTCTCGAAAAAGTATGCACTTCCTTGTTGTGCAATAGCTGTTGTTACCGGATTAACTGCTGCAATATTTATTTTCCGGTAACCATCCAGCCTTGCTTTCAGTTGCGTTTCATTGGCGGGTGTATAGGCTATACCTTTTACCTTTTCAGGATTGAAAAAATAATTATAGATATAATCGTAATTTATATTTTCTGTCATAGAGCGGTACATCTCGTACAATTGATTCCCTGTTTCTTTTGTTTGGTAATAAAACCATACAGCAATCCATTGAGGTTTTTCTGTTTTGCATTTTTCCAAAACATCTTTGGGTATTTTATATACTGGGAATAAACTGCCGGAAATGTCTTTGTGAAATGGATCGATATCTCCATAAAAATCTGAAATGATTGTGGGTTGTAAATGCCTTACCAATGCAGGTTCATTCAGCCTGTCTTTATACAGATTCAACCATTTCTTTATTCCATTTTTGTAGCGGTCAAATTCTTTTTCCTGGTAGGCATAAAAACTTTCTCTTCTGTCTATTGTAGATTTATCATCGCCCCTGTTTTTATCCAGTATCTCATCTTTTTTCTTTTGTAATTCTTTGTCAACAGCAGCCAGGGAATTATTTAAATATTCGCCCTTGGTTACTTCCACTATGGGCAATTTATTATTGGGTGCCAGCAGCACAATCTGCGATTCGCAGCTGCGGGTAATATATTTAGTGATGCCGGGATATTTTTTAAGATCAAGTTCTTCCAGATCATTTACTGTTGAACCATAGCCATCTATAGGCCAGGTAAAATAATAATCGCCATAGTTATTTAAAAAGGGAACAGCATAATTGCCGGGAATAGTATTACACCAAATGCCAAAGGGTGTGTTTTCTTCCGGGATCGGTTTAAAATGCCCGTTTGCATCTGTCCACATTTTATCATGACTTACATTCCACACTAAAAACTTAACACCAAACGAAGTTTTATTATTGATTCGTGTAACCGTGCCCAAACCTGCTACCGGTGTGTAACTTTTTTTCATCCAATCAACAAACAGGTTGGTAATATCCACCCGTTTTTTTTGAACAGGATCTGTGCTTGGTTTTATATACTTGTCAAATTGATTGTTATCCCACCAGCCAATTACACTGTCTTGTATGCGTTGCTCTGGAGTAAGTTGGGCTAATAAAGAAACGGAAATGATGAATGATAAAAATGTCGTAAATACTCTTTTCATAAAATGATTAATCTTTTGTGATCTTAATATTACTGATATAAAATTTATCATTCTCTGCTGAGTTGCCACTGCAATCAAACGACAGGGCATTAAATAAATGCATCAGCGGTATAGCCGTTTCATATTCAGCAATTTTAGTATTGTCTATAAATACCTGTAGGGTTTCCCCTATTTTTTTAATGGTTACTGTAATACGGTTGTTTTTTTTGTTATTGGAAAAGCCGTTGGCAACATACCATTTGGTGCCATTGGAATAGCCCGGCGGAAATGGGAATTTTGTTTCCAGCGTTGCTTCACCAGCACTGCCATCAGAACCAGGACGTAGTTTCAATTTTATAAATGATTCTGCATTACCCGGCGCAGTTTCTTTTGATAATTGCATTGTTAATCCTTTTGCACCCCATGTAAAATTTTGAGCTGCTACCAGTTCATAACTTAATGTAAAATTTTGAGGCAGTGGTTTTTTTAATAGAGCAGCGTTAATGTAACTACCTCTTAGCTCAACCCAGTTTCCATCTAATCCATCCAGGGTGGTTACCATAGCTGTGGTTCCCGAATTGGCAAATTTCGCTTGCCAGCCAATTGGTTTATTGCCGGGCACTGTTGTTGAAAAGTCATCAAAGAGATAGATATTTTTATCTACCATATTTTTTTTAACTGCTTCCGATGCTTCACTATATGCAGCGGCTTCTTTGTATGATGGAGAACGGAGTGGTTTATAAGTTTGCCCCTTTACTTTTTCAGGGTTAAAGAAATAGTTATAGACATACTCAAAATTAAAATTATTGAGTATAGATTCGTGTAAGTGGATATTATATGGTTCGTTGGGCATTGACATCGTCCACCTGATAACAAGCCACTGAGGCTGTTCTGTTTTGCAAAGTTCTTTCGTTGTCTTTTTTACTTTTAAAATAGGAAAGCTGGCCTCTGTTCCTTCTTTTCCATACATATCTTTGTTGTCAAACATATCATCATAACCTTCAGTAGCATTTACAAAATCCTGGAGTGTTATTTGAGTTTTGGAAAGTTTTATTTCAGCAATATCATTCCATTTACTTTTGTATTTTTCTTTAAGACGGGCAAGATTTTTTTGAGCCTTTGCAAAATTTTCTGCTGATAGTTCGTTTATTTTTTGCCAAACAGGAAATTGCTTTTCAACTTGTAAAAAAAACTCACCAATTGTTATTTTTTCAAAAGGTAATTCCTCATTGTCTTTAGTCAGGATGACTACGTATTGAGAGTGGGGTATATAAAAATGTTTGTAAGTAGTAATGTTTTTTTGGTTAGCAAAGCCCATCAAATTACTTGCGGCTTTATCATCTGCTTTATATCCTTTTGAATGTGAAGAGTAGTCGGCCAGTACAAAATAATATTCATCGGGGCTTGAAATAAAAGATACAGGATTGCTGATAGCATGAAGTTCATTTGCTTCAATGTACCAGTAATCGCCAAGGCTGTTTTGTGGCACAAATTTACCCTGTTCATCTTTTTTCAAAAACATATGCACTTTTGTTTGTGCACCGTACATAAGTGGCAGTGCATTGGCATGCATGTTAATTGCATTGCCCAACCGGCTGTTACTGCCGCTAAAGGTTGGTGTATAATTTTGAAAATACGTGGCATTACCAAGGCAACCTTTTGGCAGATAAGATTGCTGCATCCATGCTACAAATTGCTGGCTGTAGCCTATTTGTTTGTCGCTGTAAATTCTATCGCCAAGTTGTTTACCTTTTGGCGCTGTTGTATGTTTCCGAATTTCCATCCAGCCAATATCTATATCAGCAATACTTTCGAGTTTGAAACCAATGCGGTCCACATATACTGGCTGTGCTTTTGCAGTGAATGCTGCAACCAAGAGTGTAACGAAAATTACTTTATTCATTTTATTGGGTTTAATCAAAATTTATTTCATTTTTTTTTATTTTACTAAGCACCTGCTTCTTGCACAGGAATTTGCCCGATGCACTTACAGTTGTTTTAAAGAATTTTTACCATTCTGCCATTTTAATGGGTTTAAATACATTACTGGTTACTGAAACAGAACCTTTTCCACTGATAATGCTGAAACGGCCTTCCACACCTACTTCCACAGTTGTGGGCAAAGCATCTTTCCCTGCTATTCCAATTCCCTGTGAGCCCGTTTTTTCGTCCTCATCCAGGATGCCTGTACCTGCACCTACCTTAACTTCTCCAATTCCCTGTGAGCCCGTTTTTTCGTCCTTATCCAGGATGCCTGTACCTGCACCTACCTTAACTTCTCCAATTAGCGTTACATCCTCCAGGCCTTGCTGCCCAAATTCAAATTCAATCCCTGCACCAACTTTTGCTTCCATTTTCAGCGGGCCTGCTTTTACATCTTTTCCAGCTTCGGCGCTTATTTTGTAAGTGCTGCTGATATATGTATCACCCTCTGCCCGTTCAAAATCATCTTTTCTTACATACTTTAGAAACATAAAATCAAATTCACTGGTCATGCGGCTGCAGTTGTTTATAAACTTTATTATTTTTAAATCCATTGTATCATTGTACGGGCAAGCCACATCATCAAACTTTGAAAGCTTGCCCGTTTTTCCTATTGGCGGATTTGCACATTTGTAGGTAGTTATTGATTCAAACGAAAAAGGTGGTTCTGCAGTAAGTGCACTCAGCCAGGCAATTTTAGCTTCCAGTTTATGTGCTTCAAATTTCTCCGGCCATTCAGAATACATTTGCCAGTGCGTCATCTCATTCAGGTAAATTTTTTGTATGTCGAGATATTCTTTATAAAAGGATTCAATTGCTCCGTTGTAAGCTACCAGGTATTTGTCGCTTACGCCTTTGTATTTCGGACAAAAATCTTTGTTGGGCAAACCCTCACCGGTTTGTTCATTATCTTCTTCACGCAGTTTTTCCATAGTGGCATCATATTCTGTCTTTAACTGTACTGCTGTTCCGGAAAAAAATGCTGCTGTTTTTCTTCCAAATTCTGCCATTTTTCGGTTGTATGCATCCATTACTTCATTTTGTTTCAGGTATGCTTCGCCTGCATGCATTGGCACCATTGTAAGCACACCCTGCGGACTCATTGCATTCACAGATGCTTTTACCATAGCAATATTTTCGTTT
>JAYVPT010000052.1:0-52786 GCA_043757165.1 Ferruginibacter sp. | reverse complement strand
AAATATATTTTTTTATGTGGCCGTAAATTGTAATTTAGCAATAGAATTTAATGGGTTAGTAAGTATAAAGGGCTGTCAGAAATGATAGCCCTTTTACTATTTAGTATCGTCCGGGATTATAAATTTTTCCCGGATTTTTTATTTCTTATTTATCAACCTGATATCAAAAATTGCTGCTTTTAAATCTGTAAATCTAAAATCGTATCACAATTGTTAGCGGTACTGCAATCGTCCTTTATCTTTACAACATGAGTAAAACCAAATCAAGTTTTTTTTGTCAGAACTGTGGATACGAAAGCGCAAAGTGGTTGGGCAAGTGCCCAGGCTGTAATACCTGGAATACTTTTGTGGAAGAAGTGATTGTAAAAGGAACTGACAAAAAAAATGAAGCAGATTGGAAAGAATATAGTGGTAATGAAAAAGTAAAAACCATTTCGATACATGATGTTAGCAGTGCCGAAGAAAAAAGAATTATAACCAACGATACGGAATTAAACCGTGTATTAGGTGGTGGAATTGTTTTAGGCAGTATTGTTTTAGTTGCCGGAGAACCAGGTATAGGAAAATCAACTTTGTTTTTGCAAATTGGCTTGCACTTAAAAGATGTAGTTACGCTTTATATAAGTGGTGAAGAGAGTGAACAGCAAATTAAAATGAGAGCAGACCGTGTAGGAATTAAAAGTGAAAACTTTTATTTGCTCACAGAAACAAATACGCAAACTATTTTTAAGGAGATTAAAAAGTTAAAACCGCAATTAGTTATTGTAGATAGTATTCAAACCTTACAATCGCCGTATGTGGAAAGTGGCCAGGGCAGTATAAGCCAGATAAGAGAAACAGCAGTAGAACTGCAACGCTTTGCCAAAGAAACCAACACGCCTGTTTTTTTAATTGGTCATATCACCAAAGATGGCAACATTGCCGGGCCAAAAATTTTAGAACATATGGTTGATACCGTATTGCAGTTTGAAGGTGACCGTCATTATGCCTACAGGATCTTACGCACTTTAAAAAACCGTTTTGGCTCAACTGCAGAATTAGGTATTTACGAAATGACCGGCGAAGGCATGAGAGCGGTAACCAACCCCAGCGAAATTTTAATTACACAAAAAGAAGATACATTAAGCGGCATTGCCATTGCTGCAACTATTGAAGGTATGCGGCCACTGTTAATTGAAACACAGGCATTGGTTACGCAAAGTGTGTATGGCACACCGCAACGTACGGTAAGTGGTTTCGACTTACGCCGTTTACAATTATTATTAGCTGTGCTGGAAAAACGTGGTGGTTTTCATTTTGGTGTAAAAGATGTATTTGTAAATATTGCAGGTGGATTAAAAGTAGAAGACCCTTCCATTGACCTTGCCATTGTATGTGCTTTGTTAAGCAGCTACGAAGATGTTGCGGTACCACAACATATTTGTTTTGCCGGAGAAGTTGGATTAAGCGGTGAGATAAGAGCCGTTAACAGAATTGAGCAACGCATTGCCGAAGCTGAAAAATTAGGCTTTGAGAAAATTATAGTGAGTAAGTACAATGCCAAATCGCTGGGCAAATTAAAATTTGCTATTGATGTGGTGGCGTTAGGTAAAGTAGAAGAGGTTTATCAGTATTTGTTTTAAAGTTTCAGAAAAGTGAATTACTGTAAGATTATTTCACAGATGCTATTTTAACTTTAATCATAATATTATCTTTATTAATCCCCGTTTTATATCTGAGTTGAAACCAGCCAACATTTCCGTACTTATAATAAGTTAATGGTTCATTAATTTTACTTGTTAATCCAACACATAATCCATTTTCAGATTTTATATCTGTGCATAACCATTCTATTGCCACATAAAATCCATTTTTGGGTAATTGACCGGTGATAGAATCCAGGTTATAAGTATTCCACGAATTTGTTTTGTAAGAATTAATTATCAAATTTTCGGATAGTAAATCTTTTCCAGGTAAACTATCTTTACCAGTTTCATATAGTCTTAGCCTATATGGAATATCATTAGATGACTGTTTTGCAATAAAAACACTTATGCTTTTACATTGTGCCGGATAACTGTATGAATTTATTAATAATGCACTCTGAAGGTTACCGCAAATTGCACCTTTTATATATGATGTTTGTCGTTTTTCATCAGTACATCCGTAATCATTTTCTACACTATATTTTGCAACAATTACTTCAGGCAATTCAATTATACTTTGCTCTAAAAAAATATCAATTTTTGATTTACTTAGCACACTGTCTTTTCTTATAATCTTATTAGTAAACCCAATGGCTGATACAATTAAAGAATCAATTCTACTTTTATCCGGGATTTGTAAGTACCCGGCAGTATCAGTTACTAAGCCTATACTCTTACCCCAAATTACAGATACATAAGTTATTGGTTTTCCAGAATTATCTTTTATAAAAACATCTAATTTTTCCTGCGAATAGATAAGGGTATTAGGCAGAAAATAAAAAGCGAAGGCTATTTGGAGTTTAATATATTTCATATGGTATTACTAGCCTTTTGAAATTAAATTCTGAATAACAAACAAATAATGTTACTCTTTTTCACATTTAAATTTAAGATTTATATATTTATATGATGAATTTATTTAAATCCATATTTTCAGACACCCTTCATCTCTTCTACCCACACGTATGCACCGGCTGCGGCAGCGATCTATTAAAAGAGGACAACCTGCTTTGTTTAAAATGCATCAACGATCTACCGCACACCAATTTTGCAGCATACCTAAACAATCCTATTGAAAAAATATTTTGGGGGCGTATACCAATTGTTGGTGCACACAGCCAGTTTTATTTTGAGAAAGAATCTTTGATACAACACCTTATTCATCAGCTTAAATACAAAAACAATACCGCCATTGGTGTTTATATGGGTGAGCAAATGGGCAAAACATTGCTTGCCAGTAACCGGTTTAACAATATTGATTATTTAATTCCTTTGCCACTTTATGCAGATAAGGAACGTAAACGGGGTTATAACCAGGCCAAAATAATCTGCGATGGATTATCTGCAGTAATGAATGTGCCTGTAATCACAGGCAATGTTAACCGGCAGCGTTTTACCGAGACACAAACCCGTAAACACCGTAACGAACGCTGGGAAAATGTGGAAGGAAGTTTTGTAATTAAAAATCCATCAGCATTAAAGGGGAAAAGCATTTTACTGATAGATGATGTAATAACCACAGGCGCCACTTTAGAAGCCTGTGGCAGTTTACTTACACAAACCGAAGATGTAAAATTATATATTGCTATATTGGCACATGCCGGTAAATAGTTTTAGTTTATTTTTGAAAAATGAAAAAAGACTTTTTTGCTTTTTGCCTTTTGCTTTTCGCCTTCTGCTTATTGCTTTCCTCCTGCAAAAAAGATACTTTCATTACCAGTGCCGACGCAAGGCTCAGGTTAACCACCGACTCATTAAAATACGATACTGTTTTTACCACCACGGGTTCAATTACCAAGTCTTTTAAAATAATTAACGAGAATAATCAAAAGCTGCGGTTAAGTAAAGTTAAACTGATGGGTGGTGCAACATCCGCTTATAAAATAAATGTAAATGGCAGCGCAATCACAGAAGTAAGCGACCTGGAAATTGCGGCCAACGACAGTATATATGTATTTGTATCTGTAACAATAAATCCAAATGCGGCCAATCTTCCTTTTATAGTTAGTGATAGTATCCTGATCAGCTATAACAGTAACAACCGTTTTGTACAGTTACAGGCTTACGGACAAAATGCTGTTTTTTTACGTAATACTGTTATTACCGGTAATGCCAGCTTTACAAATACTTTGCCTTATGTAATTCTGGGCAGCATTCGTATTGATACTACGGCCACATTAACCATTCCACAGGGTTGTAAAATTTATGCTCATGCCGATGCCCCGATTATTATTGACGGTACATTAATAACAAACGGCACAAAAAATAATGAAGTGGTTTTTGAAGGCGACAGGCTGGATAATGATTATAAGGACCTGCCTGCAAGCTGGCCCGGAATTTATTTCAGGGGCAGCAGTAAAAACAATGTACTCACCTATGCCATTATTAAAAATGCTTACCAGGCTGTTGTGGCGCAAAGTCCGTCTGTTAACGCAAACCCTAAAATTATTTTACACCAGTGTGTAATCGATAATGCTTACGATGCCGGTATACTTTGTGCTAATACCAGCTTACAGGCAGACAATAGTTTAATAAGTAACTGCGGCAGTAATATTGCCATCATCTATGGTGGCGATTATAATTTTACCAATTGCACTGTGGCAAGCTATTCCAGTTTATATATCACTCATAAAAACCCCGTGTTAAGCGTAAGCAATTTTGCAACACAGGGTGGCACTACGGTTACCACCAATTTAAATTCAGTATTCCGCAATTGTATTTTTTGGGCTGACAGCAGTGGTTTTGTAAGTAATGAAGTGGTGGTTAACAAGCAGGGAAGCAACTCATTTACAGTTTTGTTCGAAAAAAATATATATCGTGGAGCAAGTGACCCGGTCAACAGTACTTTAAATGGTAATATAAGAAATATGGATCCTTCATTTGACAGCATTGATGGATTTAAACGCTATTACGATTTCAGGATCACTAAAAACAATACAGCACCCGGCATTAACAAAGGAACAGTAACGCTTTTCACTAAAGACCTGAACGATAAAAACAGGAATAATGGCTTGCCAGACCTGGGGTGTTATGAAAAATAATTCCTTCAACTGGATGAATGGTAACTTTATTTTAAAATAATTGAGTGAACTTTATACCAACTCACACGTTATTACGTAAATATTATAAAAGATAAATCATGATAAAATTATTAGCCATTACAACCGCATTATTATCCTGTGCTGCGCCAACAAATAATACTCAAATAATAAATGAGCCTGCTGCAAATGCAAAAATTATTACCACAGGCTCTATCCACGATTTTAAAGTAGAAGCCCTTGATGGCGGCACCATCGACTTCTCAAAATACAAGGGAAAAAAAATACTCGTGGTTAATACTGCATCTAAATGTGGTTTTACTCCTCAATACGAAGGGTTGGAAAAATTGTATGAACAATACAAAGACAAATTGGTGATAGTAGGTTTTCCTGCCAATAATTTTGGCGGACAGGAACCCGGCAGCAATTCCGATATTAAAGAATTCTGTAAAAAGAATTACGGCGTTACTTTTCCTATGGCAGCAAAAGTTTCTGTAAAGGGAGATGATACCGCACCAATTTACAAATGGCTTTGCAGCAAAGCGGAAAACGGCGTATTGGATGCAGAAATTAAATGGAACTTCGGTAAATTTTTACTGGATGAAAATGGAAATCTGATAGCTTATTTTACCAGTAAGGTTACTCCTATGAGTGAAGAGATCACCAGCAAACTATAATCTTAAAAACTATTTATGTAAATCCGGAGTTTTAAACAGCTTCGGATTTCTTTTTTAATTTACTTTGCACCCAATGCAATTCCATTCCATTACCGGCCAAAAAGATACTAAAGAACAACTGGTACAAATGATTCAGCGCAACAGGTTAAGTCATGCGTTATTGTTTTTAGGTAAAGAAGGTAGTGGTGCATTGCAACTGGCCATGGCTTTTGCCCAATACATTGTTTGTGAAAAAGTGAATGGTAAACAGTTGAAAGTTGACAGAGGACAGTTGATAGCAGAACCTTCATTATTTGGCGAGCCTGAACCTGTCGTAGAACCCCAACTATCAACTATCAACTATCAACTATCAACTGACTCCTGCGGCGAATGCCCCGCCTGCAAAAAAGCCAACAGACTCATTCATCCCGATATACATTTCTCCTACCCTGTTATTACAAAAAAGACCGGAGAAAAACCCATCAGTGCCGATTTTATAAAAGAGTGGCGGGAGTTCATTGTTCAAAACCCTTATGGCAATGTGTACGACTGGCTCCAATTTATTGGCGCCGAAAATAAACAGGGTAATATCACCGCAACAGAATGCAATGATATTAACCGCACCATGAGCCTGAAAAGTTTCGAGAGCGAATACAAGATCCTTATTATGTGGATGCCCGAATTTTTAGGTAAAGAAGGTAACAAGCTTTTAAAGCTGATAGAAGAACCTCCGCCAAATACACTTTTTATTTTTGTAGCAGAAAATGAAGATCTTATTCTACCCACTATTTTATCAAGAACACAATTGATAAAAATTCCCCTGCTCACCAATATTGAAGTGAAGACGGCACTGGAATTAAAAGAAGGCATCGGTGTAGAAAAGGCTGGCCAGGTTGCTGCTGTTGCCGATGGCAATTACCGGGAAGCGTTACAATTATTGCAACATTCCGACGATGATTGGCAGGCCATGCTTAGGGAATGGCTGAATGCAGTTTTAAAAACCGGGCCTGTGGCACAGGTAAAATGGATTGATGATACTGCCAAAATTGGCCGGGAAAAACAAAAGCAATTCCTTAAATATTTCATCCACCTGCTCGAACTGGCCATAAGGTTAAGGGTAATGGACAATACAGACAACGGACCACAGACAACGGACCACGACTTTGCCCTGCGGCTTAATAAGATCTGCGGCATTGGCCAGCAAGAGGCCATCATCAACGAATTAGACAAGGCCAGCTACTATATTGAACGTAATGCCAACGCTAAAATGCTCTTTCACGCCCTTTCCATCAGGTTATATCACATTATTAGCAACAAATCAGTAATTTTGATGAACTGAGGAAATTGAAACAGGGAACAGACAACTACTAAGAACGATTATTTTGTTATCAGCATATAATCTTTAATCAACATCGTTGTGTCACTCACTTGTACGGCATACCATTACGGAGCCTTACCTGCAGAATAGAAATATATATTTGAAGAGTGCGACGCCAATGAAGCCAAATAGTAATTCTTCTGCCCGGTTTAAAAAGATTCCCTCTTTATTTTTTAACTAACACTTAATTGTTGTCTATATGGGATGTGGAAGTGGAGGATGCGGCACAAAAGATGGTGCACCAGGTGGCTGCCAAAGCCATGGCAGTTGCAGCACAGGCGGTTGCAACCGTATGAATGTACACGACTGGCTGGCCAACTTGCCTTTCAGCGATCCTGAAAGCAGTTGCCGCATTATTGAAGTAAGTTTCAATAATGGCAGCCGTAAAGATTTCTTTAAAAATAATACCCTGCATTTTTACGAAAAAGGAGATATGATTGCTGTGGAAGGCATTAGCGGCTTTGACGTGGGTATGGTAAACATGACCGGTGAGCTGGTACGTTTACAAATGAAGAAAAGAAATGTTGACGAGAAAAGTCCTGATATTAAAAAAGTATTACGCCGTGCCGGCGATACCGATATTGCTAAAATGAAGGAAAGTAAGGCAAGGGAAGCGCAGGTGTTGATTCGCAGCCGTGCCATGGCCCGACAGTTGAACCTGGAAATGAAAATGGCCGAAGTGGAAATACAGGCCGATGGCCGCAAAGCCACTTTCTTTTATATTGCTGATGATCGTGTAGATTTTAGAGAGTTAATAAAATTATACGCCGGGGAGTTTAAAGTAAAAGTAGAAATGCGCCAGATTGGTGCAAGGCAGGAAGCAGGAAAAGTAGGTGGCATTGGAAGTTGCGGCCGTGAATTATGTTGCAGCAGCTGGCTCACCGATTTTAAAAGCGTAAACACCAATGCGGCACGTTATCAAAATTTAAGCATCAATCAAACCAAATTAAGTGGCCAATGCGGCCGTTTAAAATGTTGTTTGAATTATGAGCTGGATACGTATATGGATGCCTTGCAGTTTTTTCCGGAAGATGCTGATATGCTGGAAATGGAAAGAAGCCGTGCATTTTTAGTGAAGAAGGATATTTTTAAAAACCTGATGTGGTATACTATGCCTGATAGTAATAAACACTATCCATTAAGTATTGAAAGGGTTAAAAAAATAAAAGAATTGAACCGCCAGGGAATACGGCCTGCAGACCTTGAGCCGGTAGAAGTGGTGACCAATAAACCAAAAGATATTGAACCGGTATATGCCGATGTGGTGGGGCAAATAAGTTTAAAGAGCCTTGAAAAAACAAGCCGCAAAAGAAGGGATAATGAAAGAGGGCAGCAACAGGGCGGTGGAAATCAACCTAACCGTAGTAATCAGCAGGGAGGAAATCAACAAGGTGGCAATCAGCAAAACCGTGGTGGACAAAACCAACAGCGGCCTAATCAACAAGGTGGAAGGTCGCAACAGGGAGGACAACAAAACAGGCCTCCACAAAACCGTGGCGGGCAAAGTCAGCAACAACCCAACCAACCAAATCAAAATCCGAAGAATAACAGCGGAGAAAATAAATAAAGAATTAATAATTATAACGTCGGATTTTTTTAGTCTGACGTTTTTTATTTTTGTACAACATGTCAATTGCAGTAAATAATCTTACAAAAATTTACGGCGCTCAAAAAGCGGTTAACAATATTTCATTTACTATTAACAAAGGAGAGATAGTTGGTTTCCTGGGACCCAATGGTGCAGGGAAATCAACAACTATGAAAATGATTACCGGCTATTTAAAGGCTGATAGCGGTAATGCTGTTGTATGTGATATAACTGTTGATGAAAGCTGCAATGAAACAAAAAAGAAAATCGGTTACCTGCCTGAAGCAAATCCATTGTATCATGAAATGTATGTTAGAGAATACCTCAACTTTATTGCGCATATTCATTTGATTCCTAAAAAAAGCAGGCTTGATTTAAAAGGTGCTGTTGCAACAGAAATGCATCACTTATCAAAAACCAGAAAAGCTAGAATAGAAGAAGTTATTGATATGGTTGGACTCACTATCGAAGCCAATAAAAAAATAGGTCAGCTAAGTAAAGGTTACAAACAACGTGTAGGTTTGGCCGCCGCATTAATTCATGATCCTGAAGTACTGATATTAGATGAACCTACCAGCGGCCTTGACCCCAACCAGATTGTTGAAATACGGGAAGTGATAAAAGAGTTAGGTAAGGATAAAACCGTTTTATTCTCTTCTCATATTATGCAGGAAGTAGAAGCTATCTGCGACAGGGTAATTATCATCAATAAAGGCAATATTGTTGCAGATGATAAATTAAGCAACCTGCAAAAAGGCAAAACCGATAATCATGTTGTACTGGTGCAGTTTAAAGAGAATGTACCTGTTGAAATGTTAAAAGAAATAGCTGAAGTAACAGGTATTGAGCAACCTTCAACTTTCAACTATCAACTGTCAACTGCCAATGCGGAGAGTGTGAGAAAACAATTAATGGAACTGAGTTTGAAAAATAACTGGAACATTGTTTCTTTGCAAAGTAAAAGTAACAGCCTTGAAGATGTATTTAGAAATTTAACCTCAAATAATAATTAAAATCAAACAAAGAAAATGAGTTACATCGCCTCCATTCATGCCCGTCAGATACTTGACAGCCGTGGTAATCCAACTATTGAAGTAGATATTTTAACCGAAAATGAACACCTTGGCCGTGCCGCAGTACCAAGTGGCGCCAGCACCGGTATTCACGAAGCAGTTGAACTTAGGGATAATAACAAAAAACAATACGGTGGCAAAGGCGTTTTAAAAGCCGTAAAAAATGTAAATACAATTTTAACGGATAGTTTATTAGGATGGGATGTTGCTGACCAAACAGGTATCGATGCAATGATGATTGCTTTAGATGGTACCCCCAATAAAGGCAAGCTTGGCGCTAACGCAATTTTAGCTGTTAGCATGGCCGTGGCTAAAGCTGCTGCATTGGAAGCTAATTTACCTTTATACAGGTACATTGGGGGTACTAACGCAAAAATTTTGCCTATACCTATGATGAATATCTTAAATGGTGGTGCACATGCAGATAATAAAATCGACTTCCAGGAATTTATGGTAATGCCTGTTGGTGCAAAAACTTTCAGTGAAGGTTTATCATGGGGTGTTGATATTTTTCATGCATTGAAAGGTGTATTAAAGAAAAAAGGCTTTAGCACCAACGTAGGTGATGAAGGTGGTTTTGCACCCAATATTCAAAGTAATGAAGAAGCTATTGAAACTGTATTAACCGCTATACAAACTGCAGGTTACAAAACCGGCAGCCAGATTATGATTGCCATGGATGCAGCCAACAGCGAATTATGGAATGCTAAAGAAAAGAAATATATTTTCCATAAAAGTGATGGTAAAAAATTAAGCAGCGAGCAATTAGTAAAATACTGGGAAAGCTGGGCTAAGCAATACCCTATCTGCAGTATTGAAGATGGTATGGCAGAAGATGATTGGGCTGGCTGGAAAAATTTAACTGAAACCATCGGTAAAAAAGTACAGCTGGTAGGTGATGATCTTTTTGTAACCAACGTTACACGTTTAGAAAGAGGTGTTAAAGAAGGAATTGCTAATGCCTTGTTGGTAAAAGTAAACCAGATTGGTACCATTACTGAAACCATTAATGCGGTAAGTATGGCACAGCAGGCAGGCTTTAATACCATTATGAGCCATCGCAGCGGCGAAACTGAAGATACCACTATTGCTGATTTGGCTGTAGCTTTAAACTGCGGGCAAATTAAAACCGGATCTGCATCAAGAACAGACCGTATGGCTAAATACAACCAGCTTATCCGTATTGAAGAAATGCTTGGTGAAAGCGCTATATATCCAAAAGGAAAGATTAAATTTGGGAAGTAAAAATTAGTCAATGGGCCATTGACTATGGTCCATTGACTTAATCTAAATGAAATTACTATCACACATACCATCCTGGTTAAAAGACAAATACTTTTTAGCCGGCACATTATTTTTAGTATGGATTTTTTTCTTCGATCCTAAAGACATTCCATCAAGTATAAACCGTATTGAGACATTTAATAAACTTCAACAAAGCGAAACTCATCTTAATAAAAAGATTGCCGAAACCCGTAAAGACCTATATCTTTTAAAAACAAACCCGCAAACTATTGAAAAATATGCCCGGGAAAATTATATGATGAAAAAGGATAATGAGGACCTTTTTATCACAAACACCCCCTCTGAAAGCAAATAATTTTGCGATAAAATACAATATCCCCGTATTAATACCGTTTATGTAATCGGATAATGGATATTTAATTTTTTAACACAAGCCACTTAATTTGTTTATGCACAATTTTACCCAGGAAGATTTATTACTGTATTTGTACAATGAAACTTCCCCAGCCCAAACAGTTGCAATAAAAGCTGCTTTGGAAACAGATTGGAATCTTCGTGAAAAATTTGAAGAGTTAACCTCAGCCCAAAACCAGCTGCAAACGCTTCAAATGTCACCAAGCAGCCAAACGATTGATAATATTTTAAATTATGCAGAGAAAGCTGTAAGCGAACTTTCTGCCTCTGTTTAAAATAGGTTGTTTTAACGTAATTTAGTCCCGATTCAACATCGGGATTTTTTTATGACAAAAAAAGAACGCTACAATTTTTTAATCGAGTACTTTATAGAGCATGCTCCCAATGCAGAAACAGAATTATTGTACGATAATCCTTTTCAATTATTAGTAGCAGTAATACTTTCGGCGCAATGCACAGACAAAAGAGTTAACCTCACCACTCCTCTTATTTTTGAAAAATATCCTGATGCCTTATCGTTAAGCAAGGCAAGCTTTGAAGCACTTTTTTCAATCATCAAAAGCATTTCTTATCCTAACAATAAAACCAAACACCTGATAGGTATGGCTAATATGGTGTTAGATAAGTTTAATGGTGAAGTGCCTATGACGGTGGGTGAATTGGTTGAATTACCCGGTGTAGGAAGAAAAACTGCCAATGTTATTACTTCTGTTATAGACAACCAACCCAATATGGCAGTAGACACACATGTATTTAGAGTTAGTGCAAGAATAGGACTTACTACAAATGCCAAAACACCACTTGCCGCAGAAAAACAGTTAATAAAAAATTTACCTTCAGCGTATGTTCATATTGCACATCATTGGTTAATATTACATGGCAGGTATATTTGCATTGCCCGAAACCCTAAATGCAGCCAATGCGGATTAAAAACTGTCTGTAAATTTGTTGCTATTAAAAAAAAATCTGATATTTAATTGTGAAACTCCAGGTATCCTTCTAAAACGCAATCATTTTATAACCAAAGGAAACCTGTTTCATGAAAAAATCGGCACTTTTTCCAATTATTCTTTTTACAATTATTTTATTTTCTACCCAATACACTTTTGCACAAGGAGATTTTTTTGATGACTTATATTACGACAATAAAGTTACTTACGAAGTTGGGGGATCACTCGGGGTAATGAACTGTCTTACTGATCTGGGAGGAGGAAAGGGTATAGGAAAAAATTTCATTAAAGATATTAATCCGGGAAATACTGAACCATGTGGCAGTGTTTATTTAAGTGCTTTTTATAAAAATGCAATAGCTATAAGAACAGAGGCGGTTTGGGGTATTGTAAAAGCCAGCGATGCCGTATTAAAAAATATTAAAGAATCCAGCGGGGGCAGGTACGACCGTAACCTGAGTTTTAGAAGTTCGATTTTTGAAATTTCACTTTTAGCAGAAATTCATCCCCGTTATTTTAAAAAATATAATAGAAAAGAAAAACTTCCCCGGTTATCACCTTATTTACTTGGGGGTATTGGTTATTTTGCTTTTAACCCACAGGCCAAATTAGATAATGAATGGGTAGATCTGCGGCCACTTAGTACCGAAGGACAGGGATTTGCTGAATACCCAAGCCAGAAGGTTTATAAACTAAAACAAATTAATTTTCCTGTAGGAGGAGGTATTAAATATAAATTATCCTCATTTATTAACTTTAGTGTAGAATGTGTTTACCGGATTTTAATGACGGATTATTTAGATGATGTAAGTACTACCTATATAGATAAAACACTGTTTCAAAAATATTTTACTGGTGCCGAACTTGCAAAGGCCCTTACCTTACATAACCGTCAAAACGAGATAAATCCCACACATAACACCAGTATTGGTGATATAAGGGGGAATCCAAAAAAAAATGATGCCTATTTTTCAATTAACTTTAAACTGGGATTTGCATTTTAATTTATGCTTCGATTATATTTACTGTTACACAGCAAATCTGTCGTATAAAGCATCTGTAAATTTGTCAACATTACAAAAAGTTGAAAATTAATCGGGGAATAATCACTTTATTTGTAACACAATATAATATTCCGTTAAAGCCAGGCCAATTATTAATACAAATGGATATTTAATACATGAAAAAAATAAGATTAGCTACAGGCCTGTTTTTTTTAATGGCCGCACTAACCCAAAAAACTTCTGCCCAATATTATTTTTACGATAATGACTATTATGATAACCCCGTTGTTTACGAAATTGGCGGCTCTATCGGTATTATGAACTGCCTTACAGATTTAGGAGGCAAGAAAGGAATAGGCAAAAAATTTGTGAAGGACCTTAATTTTGGGAACACCAGTTTTGCAGGCAGTGTTTATGTAAGTGTAATTTATAAAAGTGCTGTTGCGTTAAGGTTGGAAGGAACTTTTGGACAGGTAAAAGCCTACGACAGTATTTTAAAAAAAGTAAAAACTTCCACTTTTGGCAGGTACGAACGAAACCTTAGTTTTAGAAGTACTATTTCTGAATTTATGGCTGCAGTAGAACTCCATCCGTTATTTATGTTTAAACACTTTGATGAATTTGGCGAAGCGCCAAGATATTCGCCTTATTTAACTTTTGGAGTTGGCTTTTATTCTTTTAATCCACAAGCTAAACTATTAAATAAATGGGTGGATCTTCAGCCACTAAGTACCGAAGGCCAGGGATTTGCTGAATACCCCGACAGAAAACCTTACAAACTGCAGCAAATTAATATTCCTGTTGGTGTAGGCGTTAAGTATGAAATATCGCCAACGTTAAATGTAAGAGCAGAATTTGTGTACCGTATTTTAACTACTGATTATTTAGATGATGTAAGCACTACTTATGCTGATGCTAACTTATACTCTAATTATTTTACAGGTACCCGGCTTACCAATGCATTATTATTAAACGACCGCCAATATGAATTAGACCCAACCCACATTACTGCCAGTGGGGATCAAAGAGGAAATCCAAAAAACAATGATGCTTACTTTACTTTTAATCTTAAAGTAGGATTAATATTAGGCAGAGAAAAAAGATAGTAATACTACTATATTTTCAGGAAGCCGTTCCCTTAATAAGGAACGGCTTTATCATTTTAAAAATAAATTTTTGTACCAGTAATTTAAAAGGATACATATTTGTTCAAGCCACTCTTTTTTTCATTGTAAAAATTAATGCGGTTGCTGATTGGGAAAACAAGTGAAAAATTTTTCCCGACAAAAGCACCCAACAAAAAGCCTCCAACTCCTCCAACAGCTCCTACCGTTAATGCTGCTCTTCTCCTTCTTCTGTCACCCGAAGTACTGCCATCAATAGCAGCATATATCAATTCAAAAAAACTTGTTTTACCATCGTTATCAATATCACTTTTTTGTGTAAGCCCTGCAGTAACTAAAAAACCCACTACAGATAAGACGGCTACACCTCCCCAATTGGTTTTCCTGTTTTTTAAATATAGCTGGTTTATAGTAGTTACAGGAATATTTATTGTATTAGCAGGAGAATATTTTTGTTGGGTACAGATTGTAATTGCTGAATCGAACTCTGAAACATAATAGCCATTTATTACACCCGAGTCTGTTACAACAGTTGTTTTATAATGTAATTTTTTATTACTGGCTGGCTGAGCATAAACGTACAGCGGCAAAATAAATATGATGAGTATTTTTTTCATGATGCTTTATGCAATTTTTTCAAACTGTGGGCATTTGTTTTCTTTTACCGGTAAAGCTGTTTCATTTTTTCGAACCAACTCAATAATGTTGTAAGATTTAGTATGGCAGAACGGGCAAGCATGTACATCTCCTGCGGAATCCACATATACGCTTCTGCTGCCCGAAAAACATCCTACCCTTCTTTGATGATAACCATGATACAGCATGGTAGGATAATTTTTATATGCAGGTGAATGATTAATAACTTTAAAAGTTTGCTCCAGTTCTGCAATATGTTTTTCATTAAGTAAAACTGCTTTACCCTCATAATGTCCTACCATTCGGGGTTCAAGCACCTGCACAAACTGCACACCCAGTTGTTTTGCAAAATTCATGTAAGGCATTAAATGGCCACCATCAATAAACTGTTTTGTTGCACATACACTTACAGACGTAACCATGCCCGTCTGCCTTGCTGCGGCAATTGCTGCAGTTGCCAGTTCAAAAGCATTTGCATTTCCTCTGAACATATTGTGCAGTTCGGGAATATAATGATCAATACTTACTACAACGCCTTTACATCCTGCCTGCTTTAACAACATGGCATTATCAATAGTAAAATTAAAGCCAGAAGTAAGTACCCAGCATTCGCTTTTTTTACTGGCATAACTTATTAGTGGTAATAAATCTTTAAACCGAACCATTGGTTCGCCACCACTGAAATGAAACTGCAACACCCCTTCTTTTTGATACATATCTACCACTTTAAACAGATCATCCTTTGTAAAAGATTCTTTTTGATTAAGGTTATCCCATTCAAAACAATGTTCACAACGCATGGGGCATTTACGGGTAATGGCTAAAAAAACAAAGGATAATTTTTCTGTAACATTGGCCGAATCGGCATGGCGGCGCAGCTCGCTTTTTATCAGGTAATCATAAGCTTTGGATGGCCAGCCCGGTGTGTATTGGTTAAAATAATATTTCCCATCAATCTTATACATCTTTTTTAAATCGCCACCCCATACATTATTGCGCAGGTTGACCATGGTTTTAAAAGTTACCCATACTTTAACCGGGTTTTTTAAAATAACACAGGCAAAATAAAAAATACGCAATTTTATTCTCCACCAGGTAATGGTCGTTTCAATTCTTCCGGGTTGGGCCGAAACTAAAACCGGTTTTGGTATAACTTCTGTAACCGGGAAATAATTATTATTTATTGATGCTGTTTTTACAGCAATGGCAGTTTGCATAAATAGTATTTAATAGTGGTTAATTTTTTACAGGCATTTAATTCGATTTAGCCAGCATCTTTAAACTTTCATTACTTATTTTTTTATACACTGTTATGCCATATAAAGGAAATGTACCTGGCTTTTTAAACTGTTTTAAAAAACCAATATTGAGTTTGGTTTTAAAATTCCGCACATGCTCATAATACCCTTTGGTATGCAGTATATAAGTTTGTTCTTTAAGATCATTTGGCAAAGCAGTATTCTTATAAACTATAGTTGCGGTATTGCCAATATCCGGCTGTGCCAGGTAAACACCATCTTCATTTTGCAAACAGGACAAAACATTTTTTTCCATTTCATCTGTTGCAGTTGTAGGTGCAATTTTTTGTACTGCAAATGAACTTTCATCTGAATAATCAATAGCCGCATAATCGATTTCCCAAAACATAAAGCCACTGGATAATTTTATTACTGTAAAAGGTTCTGTTGTTTGTGGCAATTCAATGGGTATTACCATATTCCTTGTAGCTACAGGACCAATGGTTGTTATATCCGTAATTTTTTTCCAGCCGCTTTTTGCTTTAACCGATACTTCCAATGGTATGCGTTGTTCGCTTACCCATTTTAATAATTCTGCTGCCGGCTTACTTCGCTGTTGTTTAATGTAAGTGTTGTAATAACTTCCAAAGCCTTTTGCCAATTCCCCATATAACAGATCCAGAAAATAAGAATTTTTTAAAGTAAGCAACAGTTTGGCTTTTGTTGCTGTTGGTGGTTTATTAAATTGCATTACCACTTCATTAGTAGCATTAGCTACGGCAGTATCATCCATATACAGCATGGCATTATCGCCCGCTTGCTTTAAAGATACAATAACATCTTTTTGCTGATTTAAGATTGCAGATGATGGAGGTTGTGGCGCATTTATACTAAACAGGTTACCTTTTTCATCTGCAAAAACTTTACTGCCTTTATCATGCGTTACCACCCACAGTTCTGCCATATCTGTAAACTGATGCTCCTGCAGTTCGTTACTTATTTTTAATTGTAAAGTGCCGTCTGCCAGCGGCGCCATCTTTAGCGGCATATAATCATGCCTGGCCAGCTGCGGATAAATGGCGCCGCCATAAATTTCCCCCTGTAAAGAAAAATCATTTCCATCATAAGCACTCACAAACGGGCAGGAGCTTTTGATGGCAGCTACAAGAATTGCTATTAAAGCCACTGTGCCTAATGTATATCCAATAGCTCCAATTACATGGCTACTTTTTGTTCTTGCTTTATCAAACTCTATTATCTCAATTTTTTCCACCTGATCTAATTGAAGTGTATAATTTCCTTTTACAGGAGTAGTACCTTTTTGCATATAAATATGAACTTCATTAAGCACCCCTATATCCTGTGGTTCTTTTTGATCGAATATCATTTTACCCCTGCGGCCATTATCTAAATGAAGCTGATGCTCTGGCGGTAAAAATTCTAAAATACAATCCAGCGATTTTTTATCTGTGTTCAATGAAATATTTTTAATGTAATACGACTGGCTGTCAGTTCGTAAAACAAAATACCTTGCCTGCTGTTTCAGGCTATCAACTACCGCGGCTTTTTCAATATTATTACCAACATTACTTTTGGTGGCTTTGTAAAAATTGTGGCAGCCGGCAATTACATTCAGTAATACTAAAATGACCAGAAACCCTTTTGTTGATCTTTGTAGTTGTGCCATAGTTGAATATTTATGTTGTAAAAACGTTGATGATTTTTATACCGCTTCATTACAGGTACTTATTAAAAACGGGTATTATTAAAATTACCCACCAGGTACAGTTTATTAATTTATCTCAGGAACGGATGAAGGTGTAATACAGTGGGTTTTGATTTGATGTGGAGTCAGGTTATACACTTCTATTGAACAATAGTAATATTTTTACTTCCTATTTCCAAACGAATACACTTAAGGCTGAATAATGAGCATGGCGCCAGGTGAACAATTTATTTATTACCTGCACTATTTATTACATATCCCAGCTTAATGCCAAAGTAGCTGCTTTTAAGTTTGCCTTTGTCAGTACCAGAACCTGGAGCCAGGTTGCTAAGCCCTAAATTATAATTGGCTGCAATAAGAAAACCGTTTTTAAACTGATACCCTGTTAATGCATTAGCCCCTAAATCAAAAGCTTTCAACATATCATCGTCACTGTTACCAAATTTTACTTTTTCACTTGTTTTAATACCGCCGGATTCCTCCTTTGATGTTCCTGAAATTCCAAACGAAAGTGATGGCCCTCCTCCTATAAAAAAACCATTACTGCTGTATAAGATATTTACAGGCACTTCAATATGATTGGTGATAAGGCTGCTTTTATCAATATTTCCATTAGCGCTTTCATCTATTTTACTTCCCTTTTGCACCCAGTTTAATGCCGGCTGAACAACGAAGCTGTTGCCTGCCGCAATATTCGCTAATACCCCAACTGTAAACCCTGCTTTGGATTTTGTGCTCAAAGTAATGCTACCCAGTTTTGCTTTGTAATTAGATATAGCCGTGCCTGCTGTAATACCAAACTGGCTTTTTTGTGCCTGTGTACTTACTGATGTTATTACTGTAAGTAAAAAAATAAGCTTTTTCATTTTGATAAATTTTTATTGGTTAATTAATAGTGTTGTTTTGTATTTATATCCGCATTTTTATTTTTTGTTACCTGCTGTTAAAAAAGAGGAATAATTTTATAATAATTTTTTTAGTAGCTTATAGGGGCAATCATTTTGTTAATGATAAAGTGGATTCATAATATTCATTGGGCATGAAAACTTCTTTATGATACAATTGCAGGGCAGTTGCTGTCAGTGATTTCAGGTCATATACATTTCCCGAAAAAAGGAGCCAGACCTGTGAATCATTGACCATGCCGTAATTATAAGTTGTTGATGAGCCACTCTTAAATTCAATATATTTCCCGTCACTGGTGAACTCCACATAATCGCCAGACGAAAAGGGATAAGTATGCAAGTGCGAAGTACCGCCGTAAAAATCATTGGTCAGTTCTGAGACCAGGTTCCATTTACCCAAAAGTTTTTCCTGTGTGGTTTGAACTTTTGCTGGGCTTTCTTTTTTACAGGCCATAAAACCCATACTAAGGAATAGTATGATAATCATAATTTTCACTGTCATGATAGTTTTAAAGTTTTTGATTTATTGTTTACTATTTTATATTCGAAATCACTATAGAACCTTTTTCCGGGAAAGGGAAGCCATTTTATTTTTTTACTTATTCATACAGGAATTGTTTACTTGAAGTAGTCATTAATTATTTCTTAAGAGCGTAAATGTTTTAGCTGTGCCACTGGTAGTTATAATCGTTCTTTTTATAATCCCTACTCCTCTGGCCCAGTAATAAATTGTTTTTCTGTAATTGGGGTTATTAATATCCAGGCCACTGTCATGAATCGTAATTACAATATTGTTATAAATTTTACCTTCAATGGTAACCATTTCATTACTTCGCTGAGAGTTTGTTTGAAAAAAAACCTGTCCAATAATATTTCCTTCTCCTCCAAACAGGCTAACTTCTGAAGTATCAGATGAATAAACCGGAAATTTACCAGCAATAGCAGTACCGCTAAACCAAAGCGATGATGAACCTGTAGTTGCAATTTTGGTGAGTGTAAGTGTAAAACGTTCACCATAATATTCGGGGGTATTTACCCAATTTCCATTGGTAGCAGGGTAATGTATATTTTCTAAAATGCTCCCTGTTACCACTACTGAGTCAGTTACTGAAGTTGCCGAATCTTTGTAAATAAGATATTTTCCCAGAGTTAGTTTTACATAATCAAGTACATATCTGGAAAAAGAAACCTGGTAAGTATTTTTATTTTCAGCTTTTTCTTTTTTGCAACCCTGTAAAGCTAAAAACACTGTTACTATCGCCAATGTTGCAATAAACTTATAGTATCTCATAATTTTTTCTTTCGCTTACTTATATCGCTTTAGGTAAAGAACTTTCAGATAAGAAATAGTTGTTCCCTTAATTTAATTTTTTCTCTTAAAAGAAGATAACATATAGCCCAGCTTTATTCCAAAATAATTACTTCTAAAACTGGCATCTCCCGTTCTATGGGGCATGAGGTTAATTAATCCGGCATTATAATTCAGGGAAAGCAATAAGCCGTTATTTAAAGAAAACCCTGCAATAAAATTTGCTCCCAGGTCACCACGTGTCATAGTGGCATCATCTCCGTTTCCGAATTTAAATTTCTCGGATAGTTTGATTGTGCCATCATCATATTTCGCTTTTCCGGAAATGGCAATGGCTACTGCAGGCCCACCACCGATAAAGAAGTTTACGGTTTTGCCCCTGGAATTATACAAAAAGTTCAGTGGCATTTCAATGTAGTTAACAATGATCTTGCTTTTGGCTGTACCATTTCCATAGGTTTGCTCATCTTTGGTGCCTTTTTGAACAAAGTTTATGGCAGGTTGAAAACTGAAATGCTTATACTGCGGTATATCGCCGGGGATGTCGGCAATAATACCTGCTGTAAAACCAGCCATTGCTTTGTTGCTTTCCTTATTTCCATCCATCCGTATTTGGAAATGGAAACGCCGGAGGTTATACCAATACGGACCTTTTGTGCATAAGTACTAATAGATACTAATACTGCTGCAAAGAATAAAAATTTTTTCATTTTGGTAAATTTTAGTGTTAATTAATAATTGCAATAAGTTTTGCTTTGTATTGATATCCGCCTTTTTTTATTTTGTTACCCTCGTTTCTAAAGAGAAATAATTTTCGGGCAAATAATTTTATTACAAGATTATAAGCATACAGGAATAATTGCAACAGGCAATTGGTAAACTGCAGCTTTGGATTGGTAGTTGAAGATTTTAACCTTTATGGACTAGTTATCAGGTAAAAATGGCCAACTGTATACTGCAAACGGATAGTTACAAACTATCCTATAAAAAACAGGAAGAAGTCTATACTTTCATACTATGGCAATCCCGGGATGTTGTAAAATGGGCCTGTTTGTTATTTAAAAATCCCAAAGACATCGAAAATATTTTAAACATAAATTACGCAATACACAATATCACAATTGAAATATGAATTAACATTACAAGTTTGTAACTTAAAAGAAAATTGTTTTGAAAGCAGCAGGCATTTTTGTGGCAATACTTATCTCCGTTTTTTGCAGTGCCCAGCCAAAGCAAAATACAATGCAGGATGTTATACCTGTTTTTAAACAGGTCACCCATCCCTTCATGCCCTCCATTACTTCAGCATATTTTTTCTTTTCAGATGATGGGCTGGTTTGGTTTTCTACCGCACAGGGCCTTACATCTTTTGATGGGTCAGAAGTTGTGTATTATTCCACCTTGCAACAAGCCAATACGTTTTTTTTAAACAACATACTTTCCATTGCAGAAGATAAAAGTCATAATTTTTATATCGGCACACGGGTAAGCCTTGTATATTATAATCGTAAAACAAAAATATTTACAGCCCTGCCCTACACCTTTTCCGATAACCATAAACGACCAAATCTAGCTTTTGATGCTTTATATTGTGATAGCAATGGCCTTGTGTATGCAGGTTCAGGAAGCCAGGGATTATTTATTTATGACCCCGGTAAAAAACAATTCAATCATTATAATCTTGATGCTGCCAAACCGGACAGTTGGGAAGACAGGCGGCTCAACACAGTATGCAGTTTTGTTGCACATGCCACTGACAGCACCAAACTATGGGTTGGAACATTTCATGGCATTTATTTATTTGATAAGATTAAAAAAACTCTTTCACAACATTTTGAGGTAATAAACCCGGGGCATTACTTAATTGGCTCGGCACTACCAGAACATTATGATATTCAGAAAATGGATATGGCGGATGATTCAACCATCTGGTTTAATAGCTGGACGGGTGGTTTCGGACATTACAATACCATTACAGGTAAAGTGAAACTATTTTTACATGGTGCAAGGCTTCAAACACCGAAACTATATATTGGTTACATTATCCCAAAATTTGCAAAGCTATCTCCGGGTAAATACCTCCTGGGTATATTTGATGGTAAAACTGCCATCTTTGATACACAAACTGAAACTGCTGTTTATTTTAATATAACAAACAACCCTTATCCTGAAGAACAGACAAGGTTTGTAACAAATGACCGGCAGGGGAATGTATGGTTATTGCAACGTGGCTTTTTGTATGTAGCGATACCGGAATATTTAAGACTGCAATCAGTCAGCATCCTGAATAATAAAACCGATAGCATACAAAGGCCACAAATAAGGGGGATATATTTTGATATCGTTACAAGATCTTATTATGCATCTTTTTTTCATTCAGATAAAGGAGTGTATTTGTTTGACAGCAATTTTCATCAATCAGCAATTATTCCCACCCCATTGATCAGTAATTATTTTACTTATTATTCAACTATCAATACTAAAATTACCAAAGATGGAAGCGGCCGTTTCTGGACTGCCGGCATGGAAAATTATGTATTGTTGCGGGAAAGAAAAAATTTGAGCCTGTTGAAATTCTTTTCCCTTCACTTGCCTGGATAAAAAAGAAAGGCGAATGTATGGATGTATTAACAACCCATGATGGGAATATTTTACTAAAAAATATTAATGGCACTATCTATCATATCAACCATCTCACATTTGTAACCGATACCATCAGGCCACCGGATATAAAGACGGAGGGGGTTGAAGTTAAAGACCCTACTGTTTGGTATGATGAAAGAAGGAACCTCATTTATCTTACCGGCACCGGAGGAATAGCACAATATAATCTGGAAAATAAAAAAACGAAAAGTATACCTCATGTATCATTATTTGGCAACCTGCCGCCCAATCAGGGTGTATGTGCTTCTACACTGGATGCAGCTGGAAGAATATGGTTCTTAATTCCCAAATATGGTTTCCGCATTATTAAACGGGAAACATTGGTATGCAACGATTCAATTCCGTTTGGCACAAGAGGGTTAATGAGGGGAGATTATACAAACTTAATCGGAGGGCATCAGAACTATATGCTCTTTCGTTCGCAAAATGGTATAGTGGTTTATGATTTTGTAAAACAACAATCTTTTCTTTTCGATCATTCCAACGGCCTCTCAAGCCCTGAAAACAAATCCTTTTTATATTGCAATGGGAATATGATCATAGGACAAAGCGGCAGTTTCGAGTATTTTAAACTCAGAAACATAGAAAAAATTAGTTTATCTGTAAAATCTTATTTAAATACCATTCTTGCTGATACATCAACTGTTTTTATACGAACCGGAAATAATGATTCGGCAACAATTCGGTTACCTCATTATCAAAACACTCTCACTTTTACTTTTTCGGCACCGGAGTTTTTTTTCCCTGAACGCATAGAGTATGCTTATAAATTAGAAGGCGTTGATAAAATATGGCAATACACTAATTATTTTAACCGTAAAATTATTTACAGCAAATTACTACCGGGTGAGTATAAATTTTTATTAAAGGCGCAAATGCAGGGGGGTAACTGGAGCATTGAACCTGTTGAATACAAAATTATTATTGTTCCTGCTTTCTGGCAAACAAAATGGTTTAAATTACTTTGTATACTTGCAGTCATTAGCCTTATTATTTATTTTGTACAGCAAAGAATAAAATCTATTCGTAAAAAAGAACAGCAGAAATCAAAATATGAAAAAGAATTGTTAGAACTTGAGGCAAAGTCTCTTCGTGCCCAAATGAATCCTCATTTTATTTTCAATTGTCTGAACTCAATCAAATCTTTGATACAGCAGCACGAAGAAGAAAAATCAGTAAATTATCTTACTACTTTTTCAAAGCTCATACGTACCTTGTTTAGTAATGTCGATAAAAAAGAGATCAGCCTGTATGATGAAATAGAGACATGTAAACTTTACCTGCAACTGGAAGCTATGCGCTTTGATACCAAATTCTCTTATAGAGTGAACGTGGATGATAACCTGGATTTAAAATCTATGCAGGTGCCTGCCCTGATCATTCAACCCTTTATTGAAAATGCTATCTGGCATGGTATAGTACCCAAAGGAGAAACCGGTCATGTGGAATTGGCTGTAATAAAAAAGGGGAACTCGGTTGAAATTGTAATTGATGATAATGGCATTGGCAGAGAAGCCTCAAAACAAAATAAATCTGCCAGTAGTTTAATGCACGAATCAAGAGGAGTAAATCTTACTAAATCAAGGTTGGAACTGGATAACCTGCTGCGGCAGCGACAGGCAAAACTGGAAACAACAGATAAGAAAGATGAAAAGGGTTTGGCAAGTGGTACAAAAGTTACCATTACCATAAATGAAGAACTATCATGATAAAGACAATTATTATTGATGATGAGCAGCACTGCATCAAAGCCCTGCTCAGCGACCTGCAAAAAAACTGTCCGGCTGTTCAGGTGCTGGAAGCCTGTAACTCTGCAAAGGCAGGTATCATGGCTATAAAAAAATATAGCCCCGATCTTATTTTTTTAGATGTGGAAATGCCCTGGATGAATGGTTTTGAAATGCTGGAAGTATTGGGTGATGTTGGCTTCTCCATAATCTTCACCACGGCGCATGGTGAGTTTGCGGCAAAGGCATTCCGTATTAGCGCAGTAGATTATTTATTAAAACCGATAGATGCAAATGATTTGAAGGAAGCAGTACAAAAAGTAGAAAGGAAAATAAATGAAGGTGGTGGCTTACAGCATATCAGTAATCTTTTACGCAATATGCGCCAGCCTTCATCGCAACAAAAAATTGCATTACCTAACCGGGAAGGATACGAATTTGCCGATGTAGCTTCTATTATATATTGCGAGGCTGAAGGGGCGTACACAAAAATATTTATGCAGGACAACAAAAAAATATTGGTATCAAAAACATTGGGTGATATAGAAGAACTGCTGCCGCCGGAATTATTCCAGCGTATCCATCATTCTATACTGGTCAACATTACTTATATCGCACAATTCTCCAGAACTGAGGGTGGTTATGTGGTATTAAAGAATAATGAAAAACTTTCGGTAAGCAAAGCAAAAAAAGAAATGTTGATGGAAAGATTAGGGTTGAAATAACCAGTCACTTACTTATAATACTTACAAGGATGTATTCAGTTTTGTAACTACTAATTCCATTTGCTGTACAATTACTATAATCCCTTCCACCCTCACCTGCCTTTTTAAATTTTGTTACCTGCTGTTGTAAAAAAGTTTTAACTTTCTTACAGATTATGGCTATACACCCCGATCATAAATACATTGAAGCACTAGCTAACAACAATTCGGTGTTAATTGATGAGATATACAGCTGCTATGCAACCGGCATTAAGAGAATGGTGGTAAAGAACAGTGGTACTGAAACTGACGCTGCTGACCTTTTCCAGGATGTGCTGATAGAATTATACCGCAAAGCCACTCAACAAAATTTTGTATTAACCTGCCCTTTTGAGGCATTTCTTCATTTGGTTTGCCGTAACAGGTGGATAAATGAACTGCATAAAAGAAAAGGCCACAGCGTAACAATTAGCGGAGATGAAGGATTTGATATAAATGAGAACGTTACGGAAAATTATGAGATATTGCTTTTAATGGAAAAAAGAAAAGATCTGATTGAAAATAAGCTGGCAGAGCTTGGAGATGGCTGCCGGAATCTGTTAACGCTATCGTGGAGTGGAAAGCGGTTGCAGGAAGTGGCGGAAATACTGAATTTTTCTTATGCCTATGTAAGAAAAAAGAAAACAGAATGTATGAGTAAACTGATCAGCCTGGTAAAAGAAGCACCGGGCTTTAGCACTTTAAAATGGTAACTATTTTATGGATGAAGCCTTATTAAGAAAGATAGATCAATACCTGCATGATGAAATGCCACCACATGAAGAGGAGGAGTTTGAATTGCAGATAACGAAAGATAATGATTTACGCAATTATATACAACTGTACACCGGTATAGATAAAACCATGAAAGCGGAAAATACTTCACCAAATGAAAATGAATTGCGGCAAACATTGCAGCAAATGAACCGTAAGTATTTTACCCAGGGTGGTAAAGTAAAACAAGGTTCGTTTAAAAAATGGCTGGCTATTGCAGCTTCAGTAATTATTGCAGTTGCAGCCGGTATTTATTTGCTGTTGCCAAATAAACCGACTGCTGAAAAACTGTATGCCCGGTTTGCACAACACGATGCTTTAAATATTCAGCTGCGTGGCAGCACAACAGATTCACTTGCACAAAATGCTGCTGCTGCATTTAACAAAAAAGAATATGCCAATGCTTTGCCTTTATTAGAAAACTATCTGCGGCTGCAAGCCGATGATATACAAATGAAATTTTCGCTGGCAATATGTTATATGGAAACCGGAAAGTACAATGAAGCTGATGCTATTTTTACAACAACATCTTCCGGACAAACTGCTTATGCTGCAACAGCACAATGGTATCTGGCTTTATTGGCACTTAAACAAAAAGATTATGCTAAATGTCGTGCTGTTTTAAATAGTATTCCAACTACATCTTCATTTTTTAATAAAGCCAAAGAATTACTTACAGCTTTACCTGGTTAATTCTTCTTTTGTAAATTATCACTCCAATACCAATCAACATTGATGTAGCCAGGATAAAAATTATGATCTTACCGTTACCGGGTTTTTCATTTATCTTTTCCTGCAGACTTCCAATATAAATATACCCCGCCCAATAAAATGGTGAAGCTTGTGATACGGATGCGTTTTGCAACAGCTGAAGTTTTGCTTTTTGTAAAGAGCCTGAAATAGTATTGACAGAAAGATTACTATAAAAAAATTTAAACAATTCACCCGACGTTTTATCTTCTGTTTGCCATAAACCCGCCACCACATTTTGTGTACCGGCATAACTAAACCCCCGTGCCAGGCTCATTAAACCTTCGGTTTTATTAATATTGCCTGTTCCTGTTTCGCAACCGCTTAATACCACCAGCCTTGCTTTTAAGGGCATGGTATAAACAGCATTTAAATAAAGTGTGGAATCGTAAAATTCAATACCGGCTATAGCAGAATCGCTGTCGGCATTGGCATGGGTGGCCAAATGTATGATTGCTGCATTGGTATAATTGTTTTTAAATTGTTGCAATGTCGCAGTGCTACCAGTAAAATATTTTCCATCAGGATAAAATTCTTTTATAGCCTGCAGTTCTTCATTGCTCTGCAATAATGGAGCAAGCCCTCTTTCTTTATTGATAAAACCAGGAGCAAAAGCTATTATTGAATTGTTGTCAGCGTTACTTTTAATTTGCTGCTGTGCCAGTAATGTTTTGCAGGAAAAAGCATTTGCAATTTCAACCTGTTTAATTAAAAAAGGGAAAGAAGCAATATCTGTTGTTTGGGGCATCCCTGTTAAAAGTGCATCAAACGGAACAAATGAAATAAACCCATCGGGAATGATGAGTAAAGATGAAATGCCGGATGGAAGATAAGGTTTAAGCAAAAAGCTGTACAGCTGGTTTGCCATACCGGCATATTCAGCTGGCCTGTTCAGTATCAGGTTTCTGTCAGTAAAGAAAAATAAAAAGCTGTCAGTTAAAGCTTTTACCTGTGGTACTAATTTATAAAAAGATAATGCACTGCCCTTTATTCCACTAAAAGTATAAACAGCTGAATCGCCGGTAAAATATTCAACCAGGGCTGTGCCTTCACCAACTACTTTGCTTATTATTTCTCCTGCTGTTAAACCGGTTTCCGTACCAACCCAATTGCTGTATTGGGGGTTTTTTATTTTTACTGCATTTTCATTTTGCAGCAATTCTTCTTCCAGCACCCGCTTATCTGTAAGTAATTTTTCAACAATTCCAGAATCGGGTATTGATAAGAATTGCTGTGTGTTGAATTCTATCTCTATAGCAGACAGGCGGCTTTGCAGTAATTGCATTTTTGTATAAGTACTGTCTTCCTGTATAAATAATGATGCTGCTGTATTCCGTTTTACCGATTCGTTCAGCACAAAGGATTTATTATTCTCAGCAAATAAAAAAGCCTCGTCTGCCCAACGTGAATCATTTGTTTTTTTATACAGCCTGTAACAAACCCCAATAGCTTTTTCAGTTTCCTTTTTTACTGTTGTCAATGTATTCAACCGGGATTCGTCGTAAGAAAAAGCATTCAACAGTTTTTTTTCGGTTTCAAAAGCCAGCTTGTAGCAGCCGGCTGCATGTTGCAGTTTCTGTACATTTCCACTTTCGCCTGATACAATACAATTGGCTTTGGCATACAAGGCCTCAGCAATGGTATTCTCAGCATACAGATCTTTTTGAAGGGGCAGAGAAAATTTATTCAGCGTATCAATGTTGGTAACCGTATATAAAGCCCTGTTATAAAACTGCATTGCTGAATCATACAGATGCAGTTGCTCCAATGCTTTACCCATGGCAATATAGAGTTTGCCAAAATCACGGTTACGTATTTGCTGCTCGGACGAAACTTTGGCAGAATCAAAAGAGGTATGGTAAGCCTTTAATGCATTCTGCGGATCATGATTTATCATTTGCAAGTCGCCTTCCATATTATGCATGAGAGCATATGTTGCTGTACGGTCGGCAGCATAAGGCATGAGTGCAAGAAACTGTTTTGCATTTTTTATTTGTGTTCCGGCTTCAGTAATTTTATTTTGCCTGGTATAGATATCTGCAAGTTCAATACAGGCTTTAGCTTTTCTTTTTGGGGCCAGCGGGTTTATTTCAAAAATTTTTTGCAATGTATTTACAGCTTCGTCATATCGGTGTAACTCTTTAAAAGGAATTGATAAGTTGAGTATACAGGAAGCAGTATTCTCTGAAACATTTGTTGCAGTGTAATAATCCAGGGCTTGCTGAAGTAACAGTATTGCTTTTTTATAATCGCCATAGCGGCTGTAAATATCGGCAAGTGTTTTTTGAGCATAGGCCAGTCTTTCTGTATTTGAGAGATGGTATTGATTATATAAATACAGGTACTTATCAAAAAGCTCACGGCTTTGAATATAATTCTCCAGATCATTTAAATTAACAGCCCTGTAAAACAGGACAGAAAAATATATTTTTTGCCGGCCGGTATCTTTCAGCAATTGGTTTTCAAAAACCAAAATACTGTCAGCAAACACAGCACCTTGCTTCAAAAAATCTTTTTTCCTGGTACTTCTGTAATTGGAGTAGAGTGAATCGTAGGATTTTTTCCAGTAATTAATTTTTGTGGTATCAGGTAAGGAAGAATCAGTTGTGATTTTACCATCACCACAGGAATAAAACAATCCCGTTGCAATTATTAAAAGCAATATTGTAATAAATCTGTACCAAAACATAAAGCCCTGATTTGTAGTTACAAATTAGGGCTTTATATTTAAAATCATATGCTATCTCGTAACTGCCAGTTGCCTTGGGCAGGTATTACCTGATATAAGACAATTAGATTTAACCCAGGCCCCTACATTAACAGGCCTATTGTCTCGTATTCCTTCAGTTGTAAAAATGATTGATACATCAAAATACATACAAATTGGAATTGGAGGGTTGGCATTTGTTTTTAATGCAAAAAAAATTGCTCCCCGCCTTTCCACATCAATTGTGGTTTGGCTGGTACCTTTAAGTTTAATATTATTCATTACAAAAGTAATTTGTCTTTGTTGATTGTTAAACGTGTAGGAATTTAGCGGAGGCCTAAAAAAAGTCAGATTCCCATTAACACTTAATGCTGCAGCAAAATTTAAAGGAGGAAATTGCATGCCATCCGGAACTGTTACAATTACTTTTACTTTTTTTGCCGGCCCTTTGCCATCATTTTGAAAAGTTATTTTGCTTGATATTCTTCTACCTGCAGGATTCCCATTTAAACAGCCAGGATATATAGTAATCCCATTCGGGTCTCTTGCATATAAGCGAACAGGAAGAGTAAGACTTGTTTTTTCGTGGGCAATGATATTACCAAACTTATTATTATACTTAATTCTTACAACTTTAAATGTGGTTGATGTGCCAGAAAAATTAAATTCAGTTAATTTATCAGTAGAAACTGAAATAAAAATATTCTTTTCTTCCGCAGTTGCTCCTTGTTGTATCTTAAAGCATAAGGCATTCTTGTATTTACCCATAGAATCTCGTAAGGCATGAATCACTGCTTCGGGAATACCGGTATTAGGAATGCCTGCGTAAGCAATTTCGGAATTAGCCATGCGAATAGCTTTTGCATTTGGTACATCGCTTCCAAAAGGATATTGAATATCAACATCAGTAATTTCACTAAAAATTTTCCCTGCGGTATTAACACCCAGGTCATTATAAAAAAAGGCAAGTATGTATTTGGTAGAAGTGTCCGATGGTTTTATTTCCTGGGTTTTGTATGTAAGTACCATAGTAGTGGTATCTCCCGGAACTATTGTTGAGTCTGAATAATCAAAACCAGTGTTTTTATCAAAAGGTAATGTGTTTTGAATGCTGTTATTATTGGGGCCAGAGTTTGAAATACTCTGTACTAAAATTTGCCTGAAAGGAGGAGGAGTTGTATCGTAGTGACCTATAAGATTTACTACAGCCCCATATTTTGTATTAATACGGGATGAGTGTGGAAAGTTTTGTGGAGGAATAGGATCTAAATTATTTATCATTCCAGACTTAAAATATCCCCCATCACCATACTCAATAAATAGAGTATAAAATGGTTGTTGAGCTAAAAACTCATTAGGCTTTAGTGTGGGTAAATTTACAGTAAAGTTCCCGGTGGAATATGATGCCGACTGTGCAAAAGATAAATATTGCATCAAAAAAAAGAAAACTGTAAAACCCAAAGCGGCTAATTTTTTTTTGCTGTTCATAAAATAGTTTTTTAGTAAATGATTTAAAACAAATCCGGTAGCAGGGATTTTTGTTACCTTTTTTACGGGAAATTTTAATTGCATGTACTGAAAACAACAGTAAGAAATTCGAAGGAGTAGTGGAAGAGTAAAACAAAGTAGAAAGTAAAACTGTAAAAAGCAAGCCCCAGGTTAATATAGTTATTATACCGGCAATACCATTTTATCAGTCCAAATAAAAAATCCCAATATTTAATTGGGATTTTAAATAACGAATGCTATTTTTATTTTTTACAACATTTTTTTTATGGCTTCTATCAGTTCCCCTTTTGTAATTGGCACACCCATAATTTTATTATATCCCTTTGCATCTACAAAATAAACATCACGTATAATTTTTACCAGCTGGCCGTTATTAATTTCCGGTACCAATACAGTGTCAAAATTCTTCAGTATCTCACCCAAATTTTTAGGGAAAGGGCGAACATAACGCAAATGTGCATGGCTAACTGCATGGCCTTCGTCCTGCAAATCTTTACAGGCACTTTTTATCGAACCATAAGTACTGCCCCAGCCCAATACCAATACTTTTCCTTTTACCGGGCCACTGTCTAAAGTTTGTTCAGGAATATAATTAGCAATTAAATCAACTTTTGCCTGTCTTGTTTTAACCATGTGCTGGTGGTTATCACTATCATAACTGATATTGCCGGTGCCATCCTGCTTTTCCAAACCACCTACCCTGTGTTCCAAACCTGCTGTGCCGGGTATTGCCCATGGCCGCACTAATTTTTCATCACGCAGGTAAGGCATAAACTTTGCATCGGCAGCAACATCATCCTGTGAAGCAAATTTTACTTTTATCTCCGGCAAATCTTCGCTCTTGGGAAATTTCCATGGCTCTGCGCCATTGGCAATATACCCATCACTTAAAAACATAACCGGCGTCATGTGTGTTACTGCAATACGTACCGCTTCATACACAGCGCTAAAACAATCGCTTGGTGTGCTGGCCGAAACAATTGGCATGGGGCATTCGCCATTTCTGCCGTAATATGCCTGCATCAGATCGCTTTGCTCTGTTTTTGTTGGCAAACCAGTGCTTGGTCCACCACGTTGTATATTTATTATCAGCAAAGGAATTTCAAGCATTACTGCCAGTCCCATTGCTTCTCCTTTTAAGGCAATACCCGGGCCGCTGCTTGTAGTTATACCTAAGCTACCACCATAGCTGGCTCCAATAGCCGAAGTAATGGCAGCTATTTCATCTTCGGCCTGAAAAGTTTTTACACCAAAAGATTTGTATTTACTCAGATCATGTAAAATATCGCTGGCAGGTGTAATAGGATAACTTCCTAAAAATAATGGCAGGCCGCTTTTTTGCGAAGCAGCAATTAAACCATACGATACGGCCTGGTTACCCATTATAGAACGGTAAGTACCGGGATCCATTTTGGCCTTCTCTACTTTAAACCTTGTAGTAAAGGTTTCTGTAGTATCGCCATAATTAAAACCTGCCTGCATAGCCCTGATATTACTTTCCATGATCTCAGGCTTTTTGCCAAACTTATCTTTTAAAAACTGGATGGTATTTTCCATTTCACGGTTGTACATCCAATATAAAAACCCCAGTACAAACATATTTTTTGCACGGTCTTTTTCCTTAACCCCCATGGTAATATCCTTCAATGCCTCACGGGTCATTTTGGTTACATCCACCTTTATCACTTCGTAATTACCCAGGCTGTTATCTTCTAAAGGATTTACACCTTCAGGATAATTGGCCAAACGCAGGTTTCTTGCATCAAAGCCATCAACATTGGCAATAATTTTACCACCGGGTTTTAAGCCATTTAAATTTGTTTTTAAAGCTGCTGCATTCATTGCCACCAATACATCGCAGGCATCGCCGGGAGTAAAAATCCTGTCGCTGCTAAAACGTAACTGGTAACCACTCACACCAGGCAGGGTTCCTATCGGGGCCCGTATCTCGGCCGGAAAATCAGGAAAGGTTGCCAGGTCAATACCCAGCATGGCAGTATTATTAGTAAACTGGTTGCCCGTTAATTGCATACCATCGCCACTATCGCCGGCAAATTTTATCACTACGTCGGTCAGTAATTCTTCTTTATGAGTCATTGCATTTTTGGTTATTTGGCGAAGTTAAGATTTTACACTTTTTAAAAGCCTGATATTTCTCACAAATTTTATAGCCCTGTTTCCACAATCTGAAATTATTAAATTAGGTTTGTCCAAATTTTTTAGATGTACGATCTGCATGATTTTTTAGAACCCGTTTTAATGACTGCCTTAAACAGTGATAATGGCTACAACGACGGGCAGTTTGCCAAACATATTGATATATACGAAACCCAATTGCCTGATATTACCCTTGCAGATATTGTTTTGGTTGGTGTAACAGAAACAAGGGGCTGCGGTGTTTTTATCAATTCAGAAAATGCACCCGATGCCATACGAAGACAATTATACCAATTACATTACTGGCATAAAGAGGTAAGTATTGCAGATATTGGCAATATTAAAACCGGCGCCACTTTAAATGACAGCTATGCCGCTATAAAAACCGTATTAGCCGAGTTGTTGCGCATGAATAAAAAAGTGGTGATACTCGGCGGTTCACATGATATTACCCTTGCTCAATATTTTGCTTACAAAGAATTAAACCGGGTAGTGGAAGCTACCTGTATTGATGCCAATATTAATTTAAGAGGCGAAAGCCCCGACCGCAGCGAAAACTTTTTAATGGAAATGCTAACCGGCGAACCCAACCTGGTAAAACATTATAATCATATCGGCTTTCAAAGTTATTTTGTACACCCCCGCATGCTGGAAACAATGGACAAGCTGCGCTTTGATTGTTTTCGGCTTGGTGTTGCTAAAGAAAATATAGAAGAGATGGAACCTGTTTTACGCAATACCCATTTATTAAGTTTTGATATTTGTGCTATAAAACACGGCGACTCTCCTGCATCTGTACTAAGCCCTAATGGTTTTACCGGCGAAGAAGCCTGCATGCTTACACAATATGCAGGTATGAGCAACAATATTAACAGCTTTGGTATATATGGTTACCTGCCACAACAGGATTTACATGATCTTACGGCCAAACAAATAGCACAAATGCTGTGGTATTTTATTGATGGCATTAACAGGGGCAAACAGGAAGCTGCTGTTGAAGACAGAAGTAATTTTAATGAATACCATTGCACATTTACCGAAGTGGAAACTGTTTTTTTACAAAGCAAAAAAACCAACCGCTGGTGGATGCAATTGCCCAATAAGAAATTTATTGCCTGTAGTTATACTGATTATGTACATGCCAGCCAGAACCAGATACCTGAGCGTTGGTTAAGGGACCAGGAGAGGAATTAAAACAATGTGATAATGTGCTGATGTGATAATATGCTAATTTGCTGATGTGATAATATTATAATTATGAAGCCATCTTATTTACTGCAATTATCATTTGCTTTATCTGTCTTTACCAGTTGTTCCCTATCCAAACAAATAAACAAACAAGCCCAAACTATTTTATTAAAAGACAGTGCCATTAACACCGGGCATATTGGCATCAGCATGTACGAACCTGCAACAAATAAATACTGGTATAATTATAACAGCACCCATTATTTTATACCGGCAAGTAATACCAAACTGTTTACGTTGTATGCAGGTATGAAATATTTGGGAGATAGTTTGGTGGGGTTGAGGTATCAATCTAATGACTCAGGAGAATATATTTTATACCCTTCTGCAGATCCCACCTTTTTACATCCAGATTTTATAAAGCAATCTGTTTTATCTTTTCTTAAAACAATTAATCCCAATAAGTGGAATGGAATTTCTTTAAATGCATGGAAAGCAAATGCACTTGGTAAAGGTTGGGCTTGGGACGATTATAGTTCAGATTATATGGTTCAGAAAAGCTTTATGCCTATTTATGGAAATATTGTAACGTTTGCATTTAAAAATGATTCGCTTATATGTAGCCCATATGATAAGTTTGATATCATCCCTTCTAATGAATTTAGTTTTGAAGAAAAGACACATTTTTTTTTAAGAAATCAGAATCAACTACCCCATAAATTTTCTATAAGGAGAGTGCTTGATTCAAATGGATTTGAATTCATTAAATCAAAAACGGAATTCGAATCAGTAAGTATTCCTTTTATGGCTAACAATTATATTATTAATAATATTCTAAAGGATACTTTGCATTATACAAATGAACAGGGCTTTAACTTTATTCTACAAGATTACATAATTCAAACAAAATATTTAAACATCATCCACTCCCAACCTACCGACTCCCTCTTTAAACCCATGATGCACCGCAGCGATAATTTTTTTGCAGAGCAAACTTTATTAATGGCCAGCAACGAACATTTAGGTTATATGAATGATGAAAAAATTATTGATACTATTCTTACTACCGATTTAAAAGATGTACCCCAACGCCCCAAATGGGTGGATGGCAGCGGACTGAGCCGCTATAATTTATTTACGCCGCAAAGCTTTGTGTACATATTAAATAAAATGAAAAATGAATTTGGACTTGACAGGATGAAAGTGATATTACCCACCGGCGGCGAAGGCACTTTATCATCTTATTATAAAAGCGATGCCGGTTTTATCTATGCAAAAACAGGCACTCTAAGCAATAATTGTGCTATAAGCGGTTATCTTATCACTAATAAGGGAAAGTTGCTTATTTTTTCTATCTTAGCCAATAATTATATAACCGGGGCTACCCCAATACGCAAGGCTGTAGAGCGGTTTTTACAGAATATTCGTGAAAAATATTAAAATTTTCCTCCCCCTCAGGCAACACAACTTATAGTTGCGGTATCTCTTATAACAGAACCGAAAAACCGTTTTTAATCTTTAACCTTTAAATTGTTTTGTATGAAAAAAATAATTACCCTTTTACTGGTTGTACTTACAGCATTTGGCTTTAAATCCAAAGCGCAGACAACTACCTGTAATGCCGGCTTTAGTTTCACAATCAGCAACTTTACTGTTCAGTTTACTCCAGTTATGGTAGGGGAAGTGGCCAATACCACTCACTACTGGAGTTTTGGTGATGGCAGCAGTGTATCAACAGTATCACCTGCACATACTTATACTTCTGTTGGAAGTTATAGTGTAAAACATTATATTATAAAACATAGCCCTAATGGCCTTGAAGTATGCCGGGATTCTGTTACAAAAACTGTACTCATTCAACAAACCACCGCATGTAACCTGCAGGCTTATTTTACCTGGTCTGCTGTTGCTGGCAACTGGCATACTATTCACTTTCAAAATCAAACATTACCAAACGAAGCTGCTGATTCTATCAGGTGGACATTTGGAGATGGAACACCAACAGTATCAGGATTAGTGGGTAATCTTTCGGCTCCAACACATATTTATCCCAATGCAGGAACATACAATGTTTGTATTCGGGTAAAGAAAAATAATGCCCCCGGATCCGCACCATGTGTAAGTGAATTTTGCAAAATAGTTGTGGTATCAGAACCATGTACCCTTGTAGCCGGCTTTACTTCGGCGCCAGATCCAAATCATGCCCTGCGTATAAAATATACTAACACCAGTACACCTGCTGCAACAACTGATTCTGTAAGATGGACATTTGGTGACGGTACATCTGTTACCGGTTTACAAAGCGATCCCAATGTTGCCAATCCTACACATGACTATGCTCAAAACGGTGTTTATTATGTTTGTATAAGAGTAAAGAAAAATGCTAATGCTTCCGGCACCGCATTATGTGTAAGGGAATTCTGCAAGCTTATTGTTGTACAATCGCCATGTAACATCCAGGTAAACTTTAGCATACAACCCGATCCATCAAACCCACGTAAAGTTTATTTTAACAATCAAACCATTGTTCCAACTACTAACGTTATTGCCAAATGGAGTTTTGGCGATGGTACTTATGCAGGCACCTGGAATGCAACACATGAATACGCACAACCGGGAACATACAGGGTTTGCCTTACTGTACAAACCGAACCTAATTGTGTAAGAGAAAAATGTGAAACCATAATTATTCCTGTTCCTGTACCACCATGCTCAGAGCTATCCAAATTTACATTTGAAAAATTCAGTAACGATAACCAGAAATATAAATTTACACCTGACCATATTTTAAATGATGTGCAGTATACCTGGACCTTTGGAGATGGTACAGGCAGTCATGACCCGATTGCAATACATCGCTATGCACAACCCGGTATTTACATTGTCTGCTTAACAGCATGGCGGGGTACTACCTGTGTATCATCTACCTGTAAAGAAATAAGGGTACTGCCACAAATTAACTGCGACACTATTCATGTAAGCTATTCTTTCCAGAGAGATCCATTGGTACCCAATAAAATTTATTTCTTTGCTAATGCCAATTACCCGATACTGGATCAGACATGGACAATAACCAGGTTATCGCCGGCAACTACACCACCGGTAATATTACACCAGAATAATCCGGTGTATCTTTTCCACGATACGGGTTATTACAGGGTTTGCCTAAAAGCTGTAACATTAGGTGGCTGTATAAAAGAATACTGCAGTTTTATAAGAATAGAGCATGTGGTTAATATTGGTATTGTTTGCGAACTACAGGCTTTCCCTAACCCAACCAGTACAATTATTAATGTAAACGTACTGCTAACCCAGCCTGAAATAATTCATGCATATGTTTACAATACGCTTAATATATTGGTTAGAGAAAAAAACCAGCAGGGTGCTACCGGTAATAATCTGGTTAGTATTAATGTTAATGACCTGGTACCCGGTTTATATACAATTAAAGTTATTTATGGGGGCAAAACCTGTTATGCCAGGTTTAATAAAATATAATTGGGGGCTGATATTAAAAAGATCCTGTAGCTTAATTGTTGCAGGATTTTTTATTTTACCTGAAATAAAATAGGTAAACAGAACGTTATTGTGTAATAAAAATAGATACTTAAGGTCAGTATCCATTTTTATTAACACCTGTTGGTATCGTACAACCAGTAAAAAAATTATAGATATATTTGTCACAAATGTAAATCCTGATGTCTGCCTTAGCCTTATTATTTTCCCTGACAGCAACAATTTTCGGAATAAAAAACCCGGAAAAGACCTTGATTGAAGTGAAGCCAGCGGCTTTTACACCTGCGGAAAAAACCATTGTTCATAAACTGGGCGATAAAACCATTTCATTTAAAGTATCACAGTATGGCGAATCTGTAAATACCTGCTGCATTAATTTACATGATGATGAAATTACTGCTGTAAAAGCAGCACGTACTATTTTAGAGCAGCAAGGCGGCATATTGATAAAGATTGAAAATAAAGCACAACGAAACATCAACTTTCCATTTAAAGGAGTAATGTACTCATTTGATCCCAACAGGATATTTTCCCGTACAGGTATCGGACTTACGCTTAGAGTAACAAAAGGTAAAATAAATCCCCTTGCAATAATTGAAGTAGAAAAGTTTGCCACACACCTGTTGCAACTTATACCCGACAGTATTTCCTGTGTAATTGCCCTGCACAATAATACCAATGGCGATTTTTCTGTTAAAACCTACCAGCCCGGTGGCAAAAGGCAAACCGATGCCAAACAGGTATATGCAGACAGCTGGCAGGATACAGATGATATAGCACTTACAACGGATGAAGACATTTATAACAAAATGGCTGCCTTTGGATATAACAGTATTTTACAGGATAATGTAAGAGTTTTTAAAGATGGTTCATTAAGTGTTTATTACGGCGAATTAAACAGGCGGTATATTAATATTGAAACACAGCATGGCAAAACAGCGCAGTATGGAGAAATGCTGGAGAAACTGCTGTACATTTTAGATGGAGAAAAAAAGTCTGTAGCCAGCCTGGCACCAGTTGAGATTGAGTAAACCTTGCTACTATCAGATTCTTTTATTTATTACCTCCCAAACATTTTATCCAACTCTTCTTTTTTAAATTCCAGATAAGTTGGTTTGCCATTAGGTGTAATGTTTGGTGTAGCACAGTTAAATAAGCCTTCAATTAAAACACCCATTTCTTTATCCGTAAGCGATGTGCCTGTCTTAATGGATTGTTGCAGTGCCAGGGAACGTAATAATTTTTCTCTTTTATTGAATTTTAAATCGTTGCTGAAATGCTTGTATTGCTCCAGCATTTTTTCTATCGCCGCTTTTTCGTTGCCTTCATTTACATCTGCAGGTGTTCCCTGAATTACAAAGGTGTTGTTGCCAAAAGGCTCCAGTAAATAACCCAAATGATTTAAGTCAGGTAAAAGTTCTTTTAATAAAACCGCATCGGCAGCAGCCAGCTCCATTGTTGCCGGAAACAAACTTTGCTGCATGGCAATAGGTTTGCCATCAACAGCATTTATAAAACGTTCGTATAAAATACGCTCGTGGGCATTTTGCTGGTGAATGAGTAAATAACCTTTATCATTTTGAACAACAATGTAACTGTTGTGTAGTTGCAGTAAGTTTTCTGTTTGTGGTTTATTGTTTGTGGTTATCAGGCCTTCCACCTCTACTTGTAGCTTGTGGCTTGCCTCTTGCGGCTGTTCTTTCCCGTAAAAATCTTTCCAATGCTTCAGCTCACTTTTACTTTCAATAAAATGGCTCTGGTGTTTTTTGGTGAACGTACTGTATAAGGATGATGAAGTTGCAGTTGATTTCCCTTCTTCGGTAAAAGGTTTGCTTACTGCATCCAATTGTTGTATGGAGGCATCCAGTTCAAAATCCAGTGTAGGTGTAATACTGAATTGTGCCAATGCATGTTTTACTGCACTCTGCACAAAAGCATATACAATTTTTTCATCTTCAAATTTTATTTCCTGTTTGGTGGGATGTACATTAATGTCTAATTGTGCAGGATCCAGATCTATAAATAAGGCATACATCGGAAAACTGTCTTTGGCAATCATCTCATCAAAAGCATTCATCACCGCATGATTGAGGTAAGCACTTTTTATAAAACGGCTGTTCACAAAAAAGTACTGGTCGCCCCTTGTTTTTTTTGCAGATTCGGGCTTGCCAACAAAACCAAAAATATTAAGGTAATCGGTCTGCTCATTTACATTAACCAGTTTTGCATTATAGGTATTACCTAATATTTGAACTATGCGTTGCTTTAATGTCCCCTTCTCTAAATGAAAAACCTGTTGCCCGTTTGATGTTAGTGAAAAAAAAACTTCCGGAAAAGCCAACGCTACTCTTATAAATTCATCTATTATATGGCGCAACTCAGCAGCATTACTTTTTAAAAAATTCCTTCGGGCAGGCACATTGAAAAACAGATTTTTCATGGCGATGCTGGTGCCAGCAGGTGCTGCAACAGGTTCCTGTTTTTTTACAATACTGTTTTCAATTTCAAGGTAAACACCGGTTTCATCCTCAAGCCGTTTTGTTTTTAATTCCACCTGCGCAACAGCTGCAATACTTGCAAGTGCTTCTCCCCTAAAACCCATTGTTTTAATACGGAACAGATCTTCTATATTACTGATCTTGGATGTGGCATGACGTTCAAAAGCCATACGGGCATCAGTTTCACTCATACCCTTACCATTATCAATAACCTGTATCAATGATTTGCCTGAATCATTTACAAACAGTTTAATTTCATCAGCACCTGCATCAACAGCGTTTTCCAACAATTCTTTTACAGCACTGGCAGGCCGCTGAATTACTTCACCTGCTGCAATCTGGTTGGCTATGTTATCGGGCAATAATTGAATGATATCGGGCAAAATCCTGTAATTTAGAACCGCAAAAGTAACACATCCTTTCCAGTAAAAATTTACAGCCAAATGCAGAAATATATTTTAGCTTTTTTCCTCCTTATATCCGTAAAATCATTCTCTCAAAACAATGCTGCACAGGTATGGGCCGACAGTGTTTTTAAAACCTTGTCGGATGATGAACGCATTGCACAATTAATGGTGGTTCGTTTATCTACTTATGATGCCAGAGCAAAAAAGGCTATTTTTTTTGATTCACTGGTCAGCGAATTAATTAAAAAATATAATATCGGCGGTATTTGCCTGTTCCAGGGCAGCCCGGTTAAGCAGGCTAACATAATTAACACATTACAGGCTCAGGCAAAAACCCCGATACTGATGTGTATCGATGCAGAATGGGGTGTAGGCATGCGCATGATAGATAGTGTGCTGCCATTACCCAGGCAAATGATGTTAGGTGCAGTACCGGATGCAGGCATTGCTTATGAATATGGAAAAATTGTTGCTGAACAATGTAAACGTGTGGGGTTGCAGGTAAATTATGCACCTGTGGTGGATGTAAATAATAATCCCAATAACCCTGTAATTAACGACAGAAGTTTTGGCGAAGACAAATATAAAGTAGCCCTGTTTGGTATTCAATATATGAAAGGCATGCAGGATAATGGGGTGATGGCATGTGCGAAACATTTTCCGGGGCACGGCGATGTATCTGTAGATTCTCATTACGATCTGCCGGTGATTAATAAAACAATGGCACAATTAGATTCACTTGAACTATATCCCTTCAGAGAAATTTTTAAAGCAGGTATTGGCAGTGTAATGGTTGCACACTTATCTATTCCTGCAATTGATAGTGCCTTAAACAGGCCAACCTCTATTTCAAAAAATAATATAACGGGGCTGATGAGAGATCAATTAGGTTACCAGGGTTTAACATTTACTGATGCTTTGGAAATGCAGGGTGTAAAAAAATATTTTCCCGATGGTGCCGCTTCGGTGGAATCTTTAATTGCAGGCAATGACATGTTGTGTTTGCCCGGTGATGTACCTTTAGCTATAGCAAAAATAAAAGAAGCCATTGCAGATAAAAGATTAGGCTGGGCCGATATTGAAACACATTGTAAAAAAGTGTTGCTTGCAAAATATCAATATGGATTAACTGCGCTTAAACCCATTAACACCGATAACCTTACCAACGATTTAAATAGTAAGGTAAGTGCAATGCGTAAGCTTATTGCAGAAAATGCTTTAACGGTTTTACAAAAAACTGATGATGTATTTTTTCCATTACCTGCACCGGTAAAGCCCATAACAAATGATGTGGTGTATGTAAGTATAGGCACCAGCACCGATAATGCATTTGCAAAACGCATGCGTACAGATTATAATGCAGCTGTTTTTTATTTTAATTACAACCAGGATGCTGCAAGAATTTTATCGACTGTTGAATTAATAAAAAAGCGGTATAAAAAAGTTATTATCGGCATTTATAATTACAGCCGTACACCCGCAAATAATTTTGGCCTGTCAAAAGCAGCTGTCGACCTGGTAACACAGTTACAGCAGCAAACCACGGCAATCACTTTTGTATTTGGTAACCCTTATGCTATAAAAAACTGGTGTGATGCAAAAAATATTATAGCCTGTTACGAAGATGATGCCATCATTCAAAACACAGCAGTAGACCTGTTACAGGGAAAAATTACTGCTAAAGGAAAACTGCCGGTTACTGTTTGTGAAGAATATAAATACGGCAGGGGTATTGTAGCATCTGGTTTTTTTTTGCCCCAAACCAATCCCGATGAAGCAGGCCTTGACCCGGTTAAATTAAATACTGTTGATTCCATTGTAAACGATGCTATAGAAAAAAGTGCAACACCTGGTGGTGTGGTGCTGGTAGTTAAAAATGGCAAGATTGCCTATAACAAAGCTTATGGTCATTATACATATGATAAAGCTGAACCTGTTCAGCTGGAATCGGTATTTGACATGGCTTCGGTTACAAAAATTTGTGCCACCACAATTTCTGTAATGAAATTATATGATGAGGGAAAAATTGATCTTAAAAAAACCTTAGGTGATTATCTGCCATGGGTAAAAGGAAGCAATAAAGAAAATTTATTGATAGAAAATATTTTACTGCACCAGGCAGGGCTGGTTTCCTACATTCCTTTTTATAAAGAAACCATTGACTCCGACGGAAATCCATTACCAAAATATTATTCCACCACATCATCAGATTCATTCAGTATAAGAGTAGCGCAAAATTTATTTATGCGTAACGCATGGCGGGATACTTTATACCAGCGCATTTTGCAAAGCCCATTGGGTGAAACCGGAAAATATATTTACAGTGATAATGATTTTATTTTTTTAGGTAAGGTTGTTGAAGCCGTGAGCGGACAAACTTTAGATGAGTATGCAAAAGCAGCATTCTACACGCCATTGGCATTAACCACTACAGGTTTTAAACCACGTGAACGTTTTATATTAAGCCGTATAATACCAACAGAACAGGAAAAAAATTTCCGTCAGCAATTATTACGTGGTGATGTGCATGACCCCGGGGCTGCTATGTTTGGCGGTGTATCTGGTCATGCAGGATTATTCAGCAATGCGTATGATCTGGCAGTGATCATGCAAATGCTTTTAAATGGCGGCAGCTTTAATGGAAAAAAATATTTGAATGAAGGTACTGTAAAACTGTTTACTGCTTATCACAGCTATATCAGCCGCCGTGGATATGGATTTGATAAACCGGAAAAAGATAATGCCACAAGGCCGGAACCATATCCCTGCTTATCATCATCGCCATTAACTTTTGGCCATACCGGTTATACTGGTACCTGTGTTTGGGCAGACCCTGCAAAACAACTCATCTTTATCTTTTTAAGTAACCGTGTTAACCCTGATGGTGGCGACATCAATAAAAAATTACTGAATATGAATGTTCGCCCTAAAATTCATGAGGCCATTTATAAAGCATTAAACTAAAAGAAATAAAAACTTCATATTGTTTTATAAAACAGTATTTGTAATTTGTATTTTATTAAACCTATTTGCTGTTGAAATATGAAGTATAAAAGAAATTTTATAGCTGTAGTAATCATTACCCCGCTTTTTTTAAGCTCCTGCCTGGATCAATATAATATCTGTGATCAATCTAAAATAACGGATCTACAGGCCGGGTTTTATCAGCGAACCGGAGGTGTGGAAACTGTAACTGCAGCACCCTCATTTACACTTGCGCTACTTAATTCCTCTTCATCAACATACAATCAGCAAAGTGCTGTATCTAAATTCAGTTTAATCTTAAACCAAACAGTTGATTCTTCTAAATATTTTATAAAAGTATCCAACAGTTTACCTGCTGATACCATCACATTTTTTTACACCACACAAAATTTTACCATTTCGCCTGAATGTGGTACTGTACCTGTATTTAATTTATCGAGGGTAAGCAGTACATTAAATACAATAGATTCTGTAAAGATCATTAATCCAACAATCAATACCACGAGCACAGAAAATTTGAAAATCTATTTTTAATGTAAATAAAACTCACAAAAGTTCATCAGAACTTTCGGGCAGTTTATCAAACGCTCCTTTTAAACTGTAATACCCAAATATCATTAAGCAAATGGCAATGGGAGTAAATATTGTAATGATAATGATCCATGGAATAGGTTTATTAATATCTTTTGTACCGGCACCAATATTATGTACAGCACCAGTAATTAAAAAATAAATTACTGTGGGTGCAATTAACATCCACAAAATTCCCATTACTCTTTTTAATTGGTTCATAATTTTAAAATTTAGGGTTCACACAAAGTACTCAAAGAATACAACGGCACAAAATATCAAGCTTAGTGTGCTTCTCATAATTAGTTTCTTTATGTGAAAAATATTAATCGTTTATATTTTTATCAATTTTATTATTCAGATACAAAGTGCCAATTACAAAGCATAATGCTGCCACACCAATAGGATACCAAAGCCCAACCAACGGATCGCTGGTAAATGTTGTTGAAAGCAATGTGGCAATAAAAGGCACCAGCCCACCGAATACACCATTGCCAATGTGATAAGGCAGGCTCATAGAAGTGTAGCGGATCTTCGTTGGGAATAATTCTACTAAGAAAGCTGCAACAGGGCCATACACCATCGTTACAAAAATGATCATTATCCAAATGAGAAAAATGAATTTCCATTTGAGTGAAGATGATAAGACTTTATCTGAATAAACAGGTTTAGTATCAGCTTTAATAATAGACTTGAATTGAAATTCTGGAATAGTATCTGCACTTGTAACTACCCATTTTCTACCATCATTTAAAGTATAGTGCATTTTGCTATGCTGAACAGTTACATTTAAAAAAGAATTAGCATTTACGATCGTATCAATTTTTATAACTTCGCTTTTAACTTCAGCAGCAACCATTTTCTCATCTTCTTTTCTCCACTCTTTCGCATCCGCATCTTTCAACAACTTTCCAAATATCGGCCGGTAAAAAACAACCCCTAACAACATGCCCGTAAGCATTATCCATTTCCTTCCTATCTTATCACTCAATGCACCAAACACTAAAAAGAAAGGTGTTGCCAAACCAATGGCCCACAACAATATTTCTCGGTTCTGCATAAACTCAATCTTCACTGTATTCTCTAAAAAAGATTGCGCATAAAATTGCCCCGTGTACCAGATAACACCCTGCCCCATTACTGCACCAAATAATGCCAGCAATACCATTTTAAAATTGGCTTTGTTACCAAAACTTTCTTTTAATGGATTAACAGATATTTTCTTTTCGGCTTTCAATTTTGCAAATACAGGGCTTTCATTCATCTTTAAACGGATGTAAATAGAAACACCCACCAATAAAATGGATATCCAGAATGGATAGCGCCATCCACCCCACTCTGCAGTAAATGCGGCATCGCTCATGTTACTTTTTACCGCCATAATTACACCCAATGCAACAAACAAACCTAATGTAGCTGTGGTCTGTATCCATGCAGTAAAATAACCCCGCCGGCCGGCAGGTGCATGTTCAGCCACATAAGTTGCAGCGCCACCATATTCGCCACCAAGCGCAAGCCCCTGTATTAATCTTAATAATAAAACCAATAAAGGTGCAGCAATGCCAATGGCTTTATAAGATGGAACAAGGCCTATTAAAAAAGTAGAACCGCCCATTAAAACCAATGTAAGCAGGAAGGTATATTTTCTGCCGATGAGGTCACCCAATCTTCCAAAAACCAATGCACCAAAGGGGCGCACTAAAAAACCTGCAGCAAAAATGGCCAGTGTACTTAACAAGGCTGCAGTCTCATTTCCTTCGGGAAAGAATTGCAATGAAATAGTTTTAGCCAACATGCCAAAAATGTAAAAATCATACCATTCAATTAAAGTGCCCAGCGAAGAAGAGAAGATAACTTTACCTATTCCTTTTGTAGAATGCCCATTATTCATATAGAAAACAATTGTAAGCGGAAGATACTATGTTTTTAAAGTCAACTGTCCTGTAATGTCAGTTAAGATAAAAAAAATTGTACAAATTGTTTTTTTAGTATCATTAAATCAACTGGTATCTATAATTTTGAGGCAGATAAAAAAAACTTGCTATGGCATATCCTTATCAGATCACATCTTTAGAACAGTATCATGCAGATTATAAAAAAAGCGTGGATGATCCCGAAGGTTTTTGGGGTGGCGTAGCAGAAAATTTTCAATGGAGAAAAAAGTGGGATAGTGTTCTGGAATGGAATTTTACCGAGCCAAAAGTAGAATGGTTTAAAGGTGCTAAACTAAACATCACCGAAAATTGTATTGACAGGCATTTAGCAACAATGGGTGATAAACCCGCCATCATCTGGGAACCCAATAACCCCGAAGACAGGGTACGTGTGGTTACTTACAACAGGTTGCACAAACGTGTTTGCCAGTTTGCACAGGTTTTAAAAAACAATGGCGTAAAAAAGGGTGACCGTGTTTGTATTTATATGGGCATGGTACCGGAATTGGCTTATGCTATATTGGGCTGTGCAAGAATTGGTGCAATACACAGTGTGATATTTGGTGGATTTTCTGCACAAAGTATTGCTGATAGATTAGAAGATGCCCAGGCAGAATTTATTGTTACCTGCGATGGCGCTTACCGTGGCGCAAAAGATATTCCTTTAAAAAGTGTAATTGATGATGCATTGATAGGCAATAAAACAGTGAAGAGAGTAATTGTGTACACCAGGACAAGAACTCCGGTAAGTATGATTAAAGGAAGGGATGTATGGTGGGAAGATGAAATGGAATATGCTGAAACGCAGGTAGAGAAAGATGGCGTGGTATCTTTTGCTGCAGAAGAAATGGATGCAGAAGATCCTTTATTTATTTTATACACTTCGGGCAGTACCGGTAAACCAAAAGGTGTGGTACATAGTGTTGCAGGTTATATGGTGTGGACCAACTATACTTTTGTAAATGTTTTTCAATATCAACCCGGGCAAGTTCATTTTTGTACTGCTGACATTGGCTGGATAACCGGCCACAGTTATATTGTTTACGGCCCTTTAAGTGCAGGCGCCACTTCATTAATGTTTGAAGGCATTCCAACCTTTCCGGACGCAGGAAGATTTTGGGATATTACAGATAAGCACAAAGTAAATATTTTATACACTGCACCAACTGCCATAAGAAGTTTAATGGGTTTTGGTTTAGAACCACTGAAAGGAAAAGATTTATCCTCTTTAAAAATATTAGGTACCGTTGGCGAACCCATTAATGAAGAAGCATGGCATTGGTACGATGAAAATATCGGCAAGAAAAAATGCCCGATAGTAGATACCTGGTGGCAAACAGAAACCGGTGGTACATTGATTTCGAATTTAGCCGGGGTTACACCGGGCATACCAAGCTGGGCATCTTTACCAATGCCGGGTGTGCAACCAATTTTGGTGGATGAAAATGGGGCCCCCTCCATCTCCCCCGAAGGGGGAGGGATGGTCTCCGGTAACTTGTGCATCTCTGCACCTTGGCCTGGCATGTTAAGAACAACATGGGGTGATCATGAACGCTGCCGCACCAATTATTTTGCTACTTATCCTGGTTTATATTTTACCGGTGATGGTGCTTTAAAAGATGAAAAAGGTAATTACAGAATTACCGGCCGTGTGGATGATGTATTGAATGTAAGCGGCCACCGTATTGGTACTGCCGAAGTAGAGAATGCTATTAACATGCACGCCGGTGTAGTGGAAAGTGCGGTAGTGGGCTATCCGCATGATGTAAAAGGCCAGGGCATTTATGCGTATGTAATTTTCAGCGGGCACCATGGTGATGAGGCTTCGAGAAGACAGGATATTTTACAAACCGTTACAAGAGTAATTGGCCCGATAGCCAAACCTGATAAAATACAATTTGTAACAGGCTTGCCTAAAACAAGAAGCGGAAAGATCATGCGGCGTATTTTAAGAAAGATCGCCGAAGGCGAAACAGAAAATTTAGGTGATACATCAACCTTGCTTGATCCCGGGGTTGTGGATGAAATTAAGCAGGGGAAACTGTAATATTATTCTGCCTTTATTTCTTTTACAACATTTTCACAGGCGGATAACTTCATTTCGCCTTCACGGTAAATAATTTTTTTATCATCATCATTCCCATCAACTTCTATTTTAAATTTATAGATACCGGATTTAAGTTCGTACCAGCACTCCTGTGTTCTTGGTAAGATTTTTATGGTAAGTATATTGGCTTCGTAATTATTACCATTACGTTTAAACAGGCTTATATAAAGACTTTTATTTGTTGTATTTTTAAAACACAGATCGCTGATGCTTTTGATGGTGCAGCTATCGGTTTTTAATGGAACAGTTTGGGTATTTGCTGCTACGTTATTTTTTGGTGTTTTAAAAATTCTTACCAGTTCCACCAATGTTTTTCCGCCTTCAATTAAATTAGATGCGGTGTTGCTTTGTGCCCATACAGATGTGGCATACATACAAACAGCAAGCAGTAAGTACTTTCTCATAACATTAGTTTTACGTTATACAATACATACCGGATGCTATTTATTTAAGGTTTACACAACCAAAGCCATTATTTTTGTTGAAAATATTTTTATGAAGCATTTTTTTAAGTACCTGTTACGTACTGTTTTGGTACTTTTTATTTTTATAAATGTTGTGGTGGCATTTCATGCCTATAAGTTTACACACTTTTACAACAGAGGAGAAATTATAATAAAAGATCAAAAGGAAAAATCCAGCTGGGATAAAACCAAAGAAATTTTATTTGGCATAAATGCGGTAAAACAACAAAATGCAATAGCAGACAGCACAAACCATATTATTTTATTAACCACCAACGACAGTTTAAAGTTAGAAGCCTGGTACACTACAGTTGACAGTGCCAAAGGAACGGTTTGTATGTTTCATGGGCATGGCGGCAAAAAAAGCGGTAACAATGCAGAAGCCGCAGCATTCAGAAAGATGGGTTATAATACTTTTCAGTTAGACTTCAGGGCGCATGGCAACAGCCAGGGAAATACCTGTACCATTGGTTATGATGAAAGTGAAGATGTAAAACTGACTTATAATTTTATAAAAAATAAAGGCGAAAAAAATATTGTGTTGTGGGGAATATCTATGGGAGCATCTACCATTACAAAAGCTATGAATGATTATACACTGCAACCACAAAAAATAATTTTAGAAATGCCATTTGGCACTATTGAGGATGCGGTGGAAGGCCGTGTAAAAATGATGGGGCTGCCCCTTCAACCTGTATCCATACTGCTAACTTTTTGGGGCGGTGTGGAGCATGGCTTTTGGGCATTTAATATGAAGCCACAGGAATATGCAAAAAAAATCACCTGTCCCACTTTATTACAATGGGGCAAAAATGATCCAAGAGTTACAAAGAAAGAAGAAGATAATCTGTTTGCCAATCTTGCAACTGCCCATAAAAAATTTGTAGTGTATGAGAACTGCCAGCACGAAAGTTTATGCAAAAAAGAAAATGAAAAATGGGTAAATGAAGTGACAGAGTTTTTAAAATAATTTTTGAGAGATTAAAGCGAAGAGCAAAACAACCTAATAAATTTTAAACCTAAATTATACCCCTTCCAGTTCCCTCTCCGTTGGAGAGGGGTTGGGTGAGGTCTTACAATGCACCCTAAAAATATTTCCATAAAGGATTTTACATATCATCTGCCTGATGATAAAATTGCCTTGCACCCGCTGGCGCAACGTGATGCATCGAAATTATTGGTGTATAAGAACGGAGTGCTTGAAGAAGACACTTATAAAAATATTCATCAACACCTGGCGCAAAACAGTTTATTGGTTTTCAACAATACAAAAGTTATTAATGCCAGGATACTGTTTACCAAACCTACTGGTGGTGTTATAGAAATATTGTTACTGGAACCCTATAAAGCAGACTATACCACAACATTAACAGCCACAAAAACCTGCAACTGGAAATGTTTAATTGGTGGTGCAGGTAAATGGAAAGAAGGAAGTTTAGAGTTAAAGGTCAATGATTTTAAATTAATAATTACACAGGTTGAAAAACTTACCGATGTATATGTAGTAGAATTTATTTGGAGTGGCAATATTTCATTTGCAGAAATTTTAGAACATGCAGGTAATATTCCTTTGCCCCCTTACATTAAAAGAAAAGCGGATGATGAAGATAAAGAACGTTATCAAACCATTTATGCCGCACATGATGGTTCGGTTGCAGCACCAACAGCCGGTTTACATTTTACACAGGATATCTTTAAACATCTTGAAGAAAAAAATATCAGCAAAGATTTTGTAACACTACATGTTGGTGCCGGAACATTTAAACCGGTAAAAGCTGCCACCATGCAGCAACATGAAATGCATGCCGAATGGATCGATGTAAATATTACAACTATTGAAAACATCGTTGCTAATTTAGACAATACAATTGTTGCAGTTGGTACCACTTCCTTACGAACATTAGAAAGCCTGTATTGGCTGGGTGTAAAGGCATTGTTACACCCGGCACTGCCGCAGTTACAGATTACGCAATGGGAAGTATATGATGAATTATCAGCCGCAAAAAATATTGCTGCTAAAGAAGCACTGGAAGCATTGATCAACTGGTTGAAACAAAATAATCTTTCGCAGCTTTTTACACAAACACAAATATTAATTGCGCCGGGCTATCAATTTAAAATTGTAAAAGCATTGGTAACAAATTTTCATCAGCCACAATCTACCTTGCTACTTTTAGTTGCCGTTGCTATTGGAAATGATTGGAGAAAAATTTACGATTACGCTTTAGAAAATGATTTTAGATTTTTGAGTTATGGGGATGGGAGTTTGTTATTTATTTAATATACTATAGAGTCTTAAATAAATAATTAGGAATTATTAATGCCCTTGCTTATTTTTTAATCTCTCTAACGATTCCTTTGAATACAAATATGCATTTCCCTTTTTAGTGAACTCCAATTTGCCGGCGTTTCGTATGTGTGCCAAATCACAATCTTGAACTTTGAGTTCTGCTTTCGTTTCTTTGCTCGTTAGAAATTGTGTGGTCTTATTTGACATCTTCTTGTTATTTAATTTATCGTTCTTCCAATAAATCAATGAAGCAATTGTCGTTATTATCAAAAAAGGTTGGAGAAGATTCCAACTTTGCCCTGATTTTGTCAAAGCCGCCATTGGCAAATTCTTCCATCAATTTTTTTAAACCCAATATTTCTTTTTCAACTTCCTTATCATCTTTATTTTCCAATTCATTAAAATCAATTTCCGATTTTGCAATCACACCCATTATTACATACTCTGCCAAGTCAGCAGGTTGCCAGGATTTTATTTCAATGAACTTGCTTTTATCAATGCTTGGTTTAAGTGCAAGGCGATAATCAAATTTTAAACCAAGCAAAGTAGCATACATATAAATTTCATACTTAGTTGAGAAATGTTTCCCTTGTTCCCATGATGCACTTTCGCCTGCAGTTCCTGCTCTGCCACCTTGCACAACAGTAAACTTGGTAATCAAGTCCTCGTTTGCTGAATCATATTCAGGTGCTCTGTCTTTTATTTTCTTTAGAAGTTCCATATTAATTCAGTGCTTCAATTTTAGTAGATAAATTATTTCGATTGCTTCTTTCTGTTTCAGGAATAGAAGGAGTAATCATAAATACTTTCCCAATTTTAATGTCAGGATTAGTCAGCAACTCATTTCTAAGATTTTGATTTTTGTAAAACTCCTTACTCATTATTATACTTTGCCTGTAAACTTTGCTAATCGTTTTACAAAAACCAATTGTATAATCCTCACCGAAAACAGAAGTAGGAGCATCAGTAATTAGCGTATAAAAACTTACAACGCCATCATTACTTTTAGCAGAAATTATTGCCATGATTGTAGCAAGTTTTACTAAAATTAAGTTACTTGTATTTGAACCCAAAAGCGGAACACCGCTATTGTCAATTATTTCAGGCATGAAATTGCCGTTCGGTAACCGTCTTAGTTTTATTTGCCCTCGTGTAGATTTATTACCCGAAGTCATTGCTTCATAATGACTGTTTGCTTCCTTTTCTAATTGAGCAATCAGATTATTAAAAACCCTTTCCCTTGTTGAACTTGCGATAGATTCAAAATCGTTTAATACATCTTTTTTCTCAATCAGCCATTTTGGGATTTCACCAGTTACAAGTTCTTTTAATTGGTCATTTATACTTTTTAAATTGCTTTTGGAATGTTCAATCTGTTGTGTGGTTTTATTTAGTTCGTCTTTAAAATCTTTTGACTTCTTGTTCTGAATTGAATATTCGTTTAAAATGTTTGCAGCATCTTCACTTGTGAGAGATGTATCAGATAAAAGTTTCTGAATATCTTCTTCCACTTTATTCATTTGCTTATTTGCATCTTTAATTTTGGTATTGATGCTACTAATTTTTTTCAGTGTTTCTTTTATATCAGAATCAATTTCTTCAATGCGATGGGTGAGTACCAAACCATTTTGATATAATCTTTTGAAATCATCATTGAAATTTTGTTTGCTGATTGGTTCATCATCTGCCGACTTCAATTTTTTATCAGGTCGGTCAATGAGCTCTTTGATTTTTTTCCAAGCATCAGAATCTTTCTTTGCTTCTCTATCACACACTAAACATTTTTCTTCGTCCAACATTCTTTGAACATAAATTGGTTCAGGAACA
>JAYVPT010000051.1:0-4825 GCA_043757165.1 Ferruginibacter sp. | reverse complement strand
TGCCAACAAAGGCAAAAAAAGCCGCTTGTTGTGGGCAGTTTATGTCTTATGCCGCTTTAATTTTTCCTTCTCTGATTTGCTGCATAAATTTTTTCTTTTCTGCCAATGACATTCCCTCCATCATCTTCGCCATTTTTTCTTTTATGGCTCTGAAAAATGAAACGCTGTCAAATGTTTTTACCTCTTTAGTTGTTGTCATTTTTTAAGAATTCTAATGGTGAACGAATGTCAATTAATGGATAACCTAACCGAAGATTAATTGAGTTGAACATTTTAATTTTGTCAAAGTTTACAATATGCTTAAAGTTCCAACTAATTAAACAGTCTAAACGATTAATAGATGCTAAAGCTATATGATAAGCATCATTCTCACTTACTTTACCTAAAGCCCTTTCTGTGATATAAGTTTGTGTCAATACCTCAACCTCGTCGTCAATTTCAATGTACCTGATACAATCGGTTGGAATTAAATTTTTAACATCTTTTATGTGTTCTGGAGCAAATTCAAGTTCTGTTTCATTTACTTCCGAAAAATAAACAATGAAGTCCTTGTTTATTATTCTTTCAAATAGCTGTTTAGTCGGCACTTCAAATTCTGTGTCGTAGTAGCCACCAATAACAGATGTGTCAATATAAATACGTTGTTTCATGTTGAGGTAAAGTTACCAAAAAAAAAATAGAACATTCTGCTATTTCTTATCTAATTCTTTAACTACGCATGCAGCGGCATCCAAAGTAGGTGACAGAGAGAGATTATTTCGTTTTAAGTTACAGTGGCACTGAAATGGTTAACGCTTAGGCTGTTGGCGGGACGCCGAACAGCGGCGTTAGGATTAGAGGTGTCATCTTTTGTCATCCACTTTCAAGTTTAAAGTATCTAATAAAGATGACACCTCTATCGCTTATGGTAAATGCTTAGGCTGTTGGCGGGACGCCGAACAGCGGCGTTAGGATAGATTGATGTTTTAGGAGTTATAGTCACGCCAGCAAAGGCAAAAATAATAACCGAAAGCCCCCATTAAAAGTTTTTTAATGGGGGCTTCTTATTGGGGGCCTTCGGCTATTGTTCTTAATGTTGGCTGTAGTGCATATTGTAGTTAGCTCAAATCTGAATATAAACGTTTCATATCTGTAATTACTGTTTGAATACTTATTGTAATTGTAAAACTTCCACCGTGTCCAATATTATTTCTTTGGTGGTAGTAACGATTTATTAGGTTAAAATTTGAACCACCTTTTTCAGTTAACAATGATACTCTATTCATAAAATGTAAGCTGTCATTAGATTTTTGCTTTTGTATTATCTCCCAACTTCGTTTTAATTTCCAATCAGTTAATGTTGCCATTTTATCATCAATCAATTTGTCAGAGAGGCTTCTAACTCTATCTTCAAGTCTGGTAAACATAAACAAAAAATATGCTTGGTCATTGTACAAACGCTTTGAAAGATAATCAGCTTCTTTCTTTAGATGCCCTTTTGAACGTGCTATTACTTCTTTGTTTGCATAAATGTTGTCAAGTTCTGTATAAATTTTTCCAAGTTTGTCAAATATGTTCATTGAAACTATTTTAAGAGATTTAAAAATGCTGGTTTAGTAAATTCCACTGCATTTTTTTTATCTCCGTTAAATAATTTCCATTTTGGGGTTTCAAATTGTTCTGCATAGTCAACTAACATATAATTTCCCTTTGTCGTTAAAATGTCAATTCTACCATTGGCACCAATAATCCATAACCCTTTTGGTTTAAGAGTAAGAATAAAAGTTTTTCCTTTATAAACATCCTTTGTATCAATTTCTGTTGCAGGAATATCAAATTGCGACATTAGTTCTTCATACATTGTCAATTTATGTCCATCTTTAAGTGAATATTCGCTGCCTTTTAGCCATATATTAATATTTGAATACAGTCCAGCAACTCGCTTTTTCCAGTCGCTAACTCGTTTTTCAATTTGTCGTTTGTCAACTTTATTTTCTATTGCTTGCATTGTATTAAAATTATTATACAAAGTTATAAAATTATTTTTCCGATTCTAAAGTTTTTCTTTCTCGAGTGCATTACGCACAACATCTATATCTGCGTTAATATACGCTTTAGCCTTTTGCTATAACGGTTTGATTTATTACGCTGCGTCCAATATTTAAAAATTTCCTTTTTATCATTTTGTGCTCTTAAAGACCAGATTATTTGCTTAGCCATTCGTCTATTTCTTTGTTAGATTGTTCGTCAGTTAAATACGCTCCGTTAATAATTTGTTTCCTCCCTTCTGCAATGGCTTCCTTCTGTTTATCATTTAGCATATAAACATCAGATTCTTCAATATCTATTTCAAGAAGCCTGGATGCTTCCTCCAATAATTTATCGTCATCGGTTAATTGAATCTTTTCAATTAAAAGCTTTCGCAATTCTATTGTTGACATAATGATGGTGTTTACTCAAATTTAAGAAAATTATTGGATTTATCCGTGAGTCACCTCATGAGGGTGGCTTACCTATTGAGCTATTCCGCTTTGAACAAAGCTGAAAAAAGCTTCGCAGCAAAAGTGTGTCCTTCGGCTTCGCTCAGGATAAACTGCCACCGAAGTGCCACAAAGAACCACCGCCCGGCTCAAAAAAGAAATAAAAAAACCGTCCCGATAACTATCGGGACGGTTTATAAAAATGTAATGTTGTTAATTATTACTCCCCTTGCTGTGGCTTAGGCTGCATTTCGGGTTTTGGCATTAATGCTTTACGGCTCAATTTAAATTTGCCTGTTTTTTGGTCAACATCCAACAGTTTCACTTTCACCTTATCGCCTTCTTTAAAAATGCCATCCATAGTTTCCAAACGCTTCCAGCTTATTTCACTAATATGTAACAAACCTTCTTTTTTTGGCAAGAACTCAACAAAGGCTCCAAACTCTTTAATGCTCTTAACGGTTCCTTCGTAGGTATCGCCAACAACCGGTACTGCTACCAGGCCGTTAATCCACGCCAATGCACGTTCCAGGCTGGCTTTTTCTTTGGAGAAAATGCTTACTTCGCCCCTGTTGTCAACTTCTTCAATATTAATGGTAGCACCGGTTTCACGCTGAATTTCCTGTATCACTTTACCACCGGGCCCTATTACGGCACCAATATATTCTTTATCAATAATAATCTTAACCATACGTGGAGCATGTGGCTTAACTTCTTCCCTGGCAGCAGGCGTACATGCATACATAGCTTCCAGAATGTGCATACGGCCTTTTTTAGCCTGGGCCAATGCCTGGCGCATAACATCCATGCTTAAACCATCCACTTTAATATCCATCTGCACACCGCAAATACCATCACGGGTTCCGGTAACTTTAAAATCCATATCACCGAGATGATCTTCATCACCCAGTATATCGGTTAAAATTGCAAAATCATCGCCCTTTTTAATTAATCCCATGGCAACACCGCTAACGTGTTTTGCCAAAGGCACACCGGCATCCATTAAAGCTAATGAACCGGCACAAACCGTTGCCATAGATGATGAACCGTTGCTTTCAAGGATATCACTTACTACCCTTACAGTATAAGGATAATCTTTGCCCGGCATCATTTTCTTTAAAGAGCGCATTGCAAGATTACCATGCCCTACTTCCCTGCGGCCAACACCTCTCATCATTTTAACCTCGCCGGTTGAAAAAGGTGGGAAATTATAGTGTAAAAAGAAATTGGTATAATCAGATTTGTTGGCACTTTCTACCAGCAACTCATCTAACGGAGTTCCTAAAGTAACTGTTGTAAGTGATTGTGTTTCACCTCTTGTAAACAATGCCGCACCATGTGGAGTTGGTAAAATATCTATCTCCATTTCTAATTGACGTACATCTTCTGTGCCCCTGCCATCCAAACGCTTTCTATCGTTCAGGATCATATCTCTAACCACATAATATTGCAATTCTCCGGTGTAATGGCCTATCAATGCCTTGTCCTCATCAGGTAATTCTTCGCCTAAAAAATCAACTGTTTCCTGGTGTAAAGCTTTATAAGCATCGCTTCTTTCGTGCTTTGCAGATGCTGCTGCAGAAATAGCATACATTTTATCTTTTGCATAAGTAGTGATCTTTTCATTCAGCTCTTCATTACGATAAGGCTTTGTATATTCTCTTTTTGAAGTGATACCAACCAGCGCTCTTAATTCTTCCTGTGCTTTAACCTGTAATTGTATAGCAGCATGGCCAGCCTCAATGGCTTTAATCAGGTCTTCTTCCTGGCACTCATTACTCTCACCTTCTACCATCATGATATTTTTATCGGTGGCGGCAATAATGAATTCAAAATCAGATGCGGCCAGTTGGCTACGGGTTGGATTGATGATCAATTCGCCATTAATCCTTCCTACACGAACTTCGGAAATAATTTCCTGAATGGGAATATCAGAAACAGCCAATGCAGCCGATGCAGCCAAACAAGCCAGTGAATCGGGCATTACTTCATCATCGGATGAAATAAGCGAAACCAACACCTGTACTTCGCACAAATAATCTTCGGGAAACAAAGGCCTGAGAGCCCTGTCAATTAATCTTGAGGTAAGAATTTCGTAATCATTTAAACGGGCTTCTCTTTTAAAGAAAGAACCGGGGATACGGCCTGCAGAACCAAATTTCTCCTGGTAATCTACTGATAAAGGAAAAAATCCCTGTCCGGGCTTGGGTTCTTTGTTTGCAACAACGGTTGCCAGTAAAATACAATTGCCCTGGCGAACGGTAACTGCACCATCGGCCTGGCGGGCCATTTTACCTGTTTCGATGGTAACCTCACTGCCACCACCTATATCAAATTTTATTGATTTTGGGTTTAATAAAGACATA
>JAYVPT010000050.1:0-18437 GCA_043757165.1 Ferruginibacter sp. | reverse complement strand
AAATTTAAAAAAATGGCAACAAAGAAAAAAGCTGCAAAAAAAGCTGCTCCTAAAAAAGCTGCAAAAAAAGCTGCTCCTAAAAAAGCTGCAAAAAAAGCCGCTCCTAAAAAAGCTGTAAAAAAAGCTGCTAAGAAAAAGTAAGCTTTGCTTTTTAAAGCAAAATGATAAGAAAAAGTCCTGGCAATTTGCCGGGACTTTTTCTTTGTATTCCTTTACAGCACTGGATTTCAGCTAATCCATATTTTTAGTTATCTATATTAATATTGAATATTATTTTATTTTTCATGATCACTTTTTCATAAAAAGCATTTTAGTAAAATATTTTTATTTTCTATCGTTTTTATTTTTTTTCTACATTACGTTATTCAATTTTTACTCATTTTAAATTTTAGCTTTGGATAAATAATTGCACAAAAATTCAAATCTTCAAAAATCCCAAAAACCATTTATTTTTGATTTTATACATTTGAAGCATGGATAATTACCAAATTGCCGAAAATTTTTCTTTGCTCAGTAAACTGATGGATATTCATGGCGAAAACAGTTTTAAAGCAAAAACTTATGCCATTGCAGCATACCATGTTGAAAATTTACCGGAACAATTAAGTAACACCCCTGTAGAAAAAATCAGTGCAATAAAAGGCATTGGTGAATCTACCGGTAAAAAAATTATTGAATTATTACAAAACGGCGAATTAAATTTATTGAAGGAAATGATTAATAAAACGCCACCAGGTGTTATTGAATTGCTGAATATAAAAGGTATTGGCCCTAAAAAAATTCATACCATCTGGAAGGAAATGGAAATAGAAAGTGTGGGCGAATTATTATATGCCTGCCAGGAAAACCGTTTAAAATTATACAAAGGCTTTGGAGAAAAAACACAGCAGAATGTAATTGAAACAATTGAATTTTATTTTCACAACAAAGGCAGTTATTTATATAACCAGGTAGAAGTTGTAGTGCCACAAATTGTATCTTATTTAGAGAAACTTTTCTTACCCGAAAATGTATTTATTACCGGAGCTTATAAAAGGCAACTGGAGATAATAGATGAGCTGGAATTTGTGGTAAACAGCACCAATGAACTTATAAAACCCAAATTTGTAAGTGCTAATCCACCTGAGTTACTGGAAGAAAAATCCGGCACTTTATTATATAAGCTGCTTAATGGCCTGCGCCTGCGGTTATATACGGGTACAGATCATGTACAGAAACGGCTTTTTACAACCACGGGCAGCCAGGAGTTTACAACTGCTTTCACAAAAAAATTTCCTGATGTGGATTTTAGCAAAATTGCCGGTGCTGATGACATCTCGGTGTTTAGCCAGGCAAACATCAGCTATATTCCCTCTTTTGCAAGGGAGTCAGAAAGTATTATTGAAAAATATAAAACAACCACCTTACCGGAATTAATACAGCCCGGCGATATTAAAGGCATTATTCACAGCCACAGTAACTGGAGTGATGGCAGCTATACAATAGAAGAAATGGCCAAAGCCGCTATTGAAAAAGGTTTTGAATATTTGGTTTTAAGCGATCATAGCAAAAGTGCTTTTTATGCCCAGGGGCTTAGCGAAGAAAAAATTGCAGCACAACATCAATATATAAATGAGCTGAATGCCAAACTCAATGGCTTTAAAATCTTTAAAAGTATTGAGAGTGATATTTTAAATGATGGCAGTCTTGATTACACCAACAGTATTCTCTCCACTTTCGACCTGGTCATTGCATCGGTGCACAGTAATTTAAAAATGACAGAAGAAAAAGCCATGATGCGTTTACTGAATGCTATTGAAAATCCCTACACTACAATTTTAGGACATATGACGGGCAGGTTATTATTAAGCCGCAAAGGCTATCCGGTTGATCATAAAAAAATTATTGATGCCTGTGCTGCCAACCATGTTGCCATTGAACTGAATGCCCATCCCAGCCGCCTTGATATTGACTGGCGGCATATTGATTACGCCCTTGAAAAAAATGTATTAATCTCCATTGACCCCGATGCACATACCATTGAAGGTTTTGATGATATACGATATGGTGTTTTGGCTGCACAAAAAGCGCTGGTTACAAAGGAACAAAATCTGAGTAGTTTTGGTTTGAAGGAGTTTGAAGCGTATTTGAAGGAAATAAAAAGCAAAGGAAGATTTAATAATTCCTAGTCTTCTCTTTTTACTAAAACTTATAACTTACACCCACTTCAATAATAAAACTGTTTGTAATATCTTCTTTAACAATAACATTATTTTCAACAAACGTAGAAGGGTTTACAGGTATTATATACACAGGCTTTAAATTAAAAGTAACATGTTTAACAGTGTATTCTATAGGTAAGCTCAGTTCATAATCCATAATTTTAAATTTGTTGTAATCCAGAATTTGTACTGTTCCGGAATTATTGCCACTCCCACTTCTACTTCTTCCTTTTCCTCTTGAAGCAGGACTGCCGCCCCCGCTTTTTGAAGGCTGATAATATGCCTGATAAAAATTTTGTGAACCTGCATATAAGTTCAAGGCAGGTGTAATCCCGAGCTTATCATTACTTAAGTAAAAAGGGTAGCTTAAGCTTACGTTAAGTACAGCATCTGTCTTACTCACAAAATTAAAATCAACTGTAGTGCCCAATGTAAAAATTTTAAAATCATAGTTAGCAGCAAGGCCTATCATAGTGTTAATGGCTGAATTGATTGTACTGCTGCTATCACCATAAAAATATTTAACAACATTAGCAGCTCCATTAAATTTTTCACCATTGTATTCATAACCAACAGAAAGCTCTTTCATGTCGAACCGCTGAAAACCTTTATTGGGAATATAAGAAGCCGCTGCACTGATATAAAGTCCCGATTTATGATAGTACCCTACACCTGTAGTAATGTAGCTTTGTACTGCATCGTTTTTCCTGCCCAGGTAGATATTGTTTGACAAAAAAGAAGAGGCAACTTTACCAAAAGAACGCTTTACAGATTTTATGGAATCGCCTTGTGTAGCTAAAGAACCAGTTTGGCAAAAACCCCGGTTTGATAAAACAAAGCCCAACAGTATCAGGCAGAATAGATTTTTCTTCATTTTCAAAAAGTATTTTATAGAGGGCAATGTATATCAGCCCCGTTTTTTTGTTTACATAACGCAGGTTTATATGGAATATTGCAGGAATTTGAAATTATTAATCTTCATTAATTTTATACCACCATGATGAAAAGAAATTAATTTCAACTTACTTATTTGCCTTACAGCCAAATCAATATCTTTATCAAGATGAAATCTATATAATATGGCAAAAAATCCTTACGCACTTGTAATTTTAATTTTACTTGCAGGCAATATTTATTTTTGCCTGAAAAGTAAAAAGAAATCTGCAGCACCGAAAGTTATCGGAGTTGCGTCACCAACCAGCACTAATCCAGCATCAGCTGTATCAACATTCAAATATCCGGCACCCTATTTTGAAATGGCATCAGAAATGAATAAGGCGAAAAATAGCCATGTGCAGTTAAAAGAGTACACCGCAAAAAACAAATACTCTCAACAATACGCTTTTATTATAGATATACATATCCCCGGTTATAAAAAGCGTTTTTTTGTTTAGCAATAAAAAAAGATTCGCTGCTTAATCCCGGTTTTGTAGTCCATGGTATAAAGAGATTTATGGTTTTTCGTACTGCCTGGAGGGATTAGACAGTACTAACAATAATGCTATGAAACCTGCCACTGTGTTACATGGCAACAGATTTGTACCAGATAAAGAAACTGACGAATACCCTATTTGTTTCAGTTATGGTTGTACAATGGTATCTACTAATTTTTTACAGCAACTAAAAGAATATATTTCAAAACAGGATAAAACACCGGTATTGCTTTCAATCATTTATTAGTTTAAATAAGTAAAAAATATTTTTGCACTTTTACTTTGTGACAAATAAAAAATCATATGCACATTTTTACAGGCTCGCTTCCTGTATTTCCATTATGATGAATGGCACTTCCAAACCCCAAACCCTTTAAGTGGCTTCAGACCCCGCAAATAAAAAACAGTAACCCTGCTCATCAATAATTTGTTTACTGCCAAAGGGGTATTTCCACTGGAATTGGTGGGCAATGATGAACGTTGTTTTTACTTTATATGGATTATTTAAAGGAAAGGAATGTGATCGATGCAAAAACAGAAAGCTGACAGCTGGAATATTTACAATCTTTTATCAACTCAAAGGCTTAACATCTGTTACAGTTTGTTACTTTTGTACCTACTCATATTGTAATAATTATGAAACAATATTTAGCGCTGGCTTTGATTATTTTTTTAGCTGCCTGTAATGGTGCCGATAAGACTGCGAAAATTGATACAAAGCTTCTTCCCGTTGAAGCACCAAAACTTGCCTATAATATTGTAAATGTATACCCACACGACACCAGTGCCTACACTCAAGGTCTGCAATTATACAATGGTAAATTATATGAAGGCACCGGAGATTTTGAAACTTCATCTTTACGCATTACTGATTTAAAGACCGGCAAGGTGGAAAAGAAACACATGATGGGCTCTGCCGAAATTTTTGGCGAAGGCATCAATATTTTTAAAGGAAAAATTTACCAGCTTACCTGGCAAAGTAATATTGTATATGTGTATGATATAAACAATATTGATAAGCCCATTAAAACTTTTAAATGGCCTTACGAAGGCTGGGGCATTACCAATAATGGAACAGATCTGATTATAAGTGATGGCAGTGCTAATTTATATTTTGTAGATGCTGAAACTTTTAAAGTAAAAAGCACCGTTGCGGTTACAGAAGACAGCCGGCCCATTGATTCAATAAATGAACTGGAGTATATTGATGGCTTTGTTTATGCCAATGTATATCAATCAGAGTTTATTGTAAAAATTGATCCTGCAAGCGGCCATGTAGCAGGCAAAATAGACTTACCTGGGTTGAAAGAAAAATATTTCCCGAACCAGATAATCCCCAACCGGACTGATGTATTAAATGGTATTGCTTATGACAGCGCTACTAAAAAATTATTCATTACAGGAAAGCGCTGGCCAAAAATGTTTGAGGTAAAGCTGAATTAATTTTTCTCAATTATATAGATCACCGAACTGCATTTTTTCTTATCACCTGTTGCTTTAAAGTTAGATACAAATCCATTCCAGAATGCCCTGATGATATTGCCCTTGACATTTTTATATTTTTCGCTGAGCATGCTTACATAAAAACTATCGAACCACATAGGCTTGATGGTGGTAAGTTTTAAGTTATAAGGTTTAAGTAATACCTGTATTGATTGTGGGGAGAAATGATATAAGTGTCTTGGTACATCGTAAGCAGCCCAATATTCGTTATACAAACCTGCGTCATACGAAGTATAATTAGGTACTGCAATAAATATTCTGCCTTTGGGTGTAAGTAATATTTCTAATTGTTTTATGTACGCATGTAACTCATGTACATGCTCCAGCACATGCCACATGGTAATGGCATGATAGGTGTAAGGTTTCAACTCAAATAATTTTTCAGGTGATTGCGGTTGTATATTGTATAATTCTGCTGCTTTTTTTCTTGCCTTATCATCTGGCTCCAGGCCGGTAATGCCCCAGCCTGCTGTTTTCATGGTATTTAAAAAAGCGCCGGTGCCGCAACCTATGTCTAATATCTCCCCTTTCATCATACCCACTTCATCAATAATTAATTTACGCTTCGCATTTAAGGTGCGCCTTCTTACCAAATGATATAAGCTGTTAACAATTCCCTTTTTAGTATCGCTGTGAGAAATATAATTATCTGACTGATAAAAAGCACCAATGGCATTTTGCTCCGGTACATCCTGTGTAAACCTTGCTGTACAATCGTTACAATCCCATATAGAAAATTGCTGTTGCGAAACAGTGTAATCTTTTGCAGTAAGTTGTGGCGCAATTTTATCGGAAGTACAAACCGGGCATTGCGTATAATGAATCATGCAGTAAAACTTTATTGAACAGGAATGTTTTCCGTTTCCTTTTTTCTTTTATCATTAAAAAATATGAATAAGCCAATTACCCCGGCAGTAACACACATATCGGCCACATTAAAAATACCGGTACGGATATTACCAATACCCATGTTCATAAAATCGGTAACATGCCTGTCGAATACAATACGATCTATAATATTACCAATCCCTCCGGAAAAAATCATGGCCAAAGAAAATATCTTCATTACACTCATTTGCTGCAGATTCTTAATTGTGTAAACAGCTAACCCTGATAAAAATAATAACGGTAAGATACTCAACAACCAAAAACTGGCTGTCTTTGGTAAATTATCACCAAGGCTTAATGCGGCACCTGTATTCTCTACATATTGCAAACGAAAGGTGTCATGAAAATAAGTGCGGTCTTTTTTATCTTTTAAATGTTCTTTTGCCAGGTCTTTTGTAACCCTGTCGCAACCTATAAATACCAGGCAACAGGCGCAGAATAAAATTATTTTTATTTTTTTACTCATGGTTATAAATATTTAATTGAGACTGCGTTTCCAAAACGAGGTGAAAAATCTGAGCCATTCATATACACCAGCAATGCAATTATGCCAATTGCACCCAATACAATGGCCCATATCCACCAGCGGCTTTTTTGTACAAGAGCATCTTCACTAAAATACTCTGTCATTAAAGTGTTGGTTGTTTCTTTATCTCCTACTAATATGTTATGTTCTGCCTGTGGATGAATTACCCTTTTTGCTATTACAGCTTGCAAGAATGCAACAGGCAATGGTATTGCTGTAAAACTGATATTACCCGAAGCGTCTGCAGAAAAACTACCCACGCCATCTAATGATGCCTTACTGTTTGAAATTATTGTACGCTTTAAATTATTTCCAAATTGCCCCAGTGTTTCTATTGCGTGGTAAATAGTTGTGTTGTTTTTTGCAGCGATATAGTCCAGTAATTTATCGGCATCAGTTTCTTTGGTATCAAATACAATAGCTGGTGCTGGCGCTGTAATAGCCTTGTTTGAAAAATCGGTTTGTGCGTTGCCTTGCTTTACCCATAAAGTACCCAGCCCCGGTAAAGGGCAGTTTTTATGTTGAAATAAATATGCTGCTATTAATTGTTGCATGTGACTGTATGGATTTGCCGGTTGCAAAGGTAGGTTTTGTGGGTGAGAAGAGAAAACTATGGGGAAGGGGTATATTTTGTTTAATTGGCTGGCACAGACTATACCAGCTATTAAAATCTACGCTTAGATAAAAGTTTAACAATGGTATACGGTACAAGGGAGGTTATTATTTCATTTTATTAAAAAGAAATAATAACAGAACAAGTTCACAACAATGCTGGTTAAAGTAGCAAAAGCCTGTTACCTACAGGGCAAGCAAAAAAATACGGACGAAGAAACTTCGTCCGTATTTTTACAATTCGTTTAATTATTAAAAAGTAATCCGCACGCCACCCAATACATTCAACCCATACACTTCGTAATTATGCCAGCGCTCATACTTGTTATTTAAAATATTATTTACATCAAGCCAGGCACTAAACATTTTGTTTACTTTAAATTCCATACCGGCACTAAGGTCGGTACCGCCATTGAAAGATTTAGCAGCATTATTTTTAGCTAAATAATTGCCACCACCAAACATATAAAAATCTCCTTTAAGCAATACCTGTTTAAATGCCCACCAGCGTAAAGAGCTGGTAAATTCCATTGGCACTGTATTCCATGCTTTACCATTATTATTAAACCCGGTGTAGCCGTTTAAAGTAAGACCCGCAGTTAATGTAAACCTGTCCTGGTTAATATAACTGATATCGCCATGAATACGCAAATTATTTGCCTTGGCTTCGTGAATTACTTTAAATGCTTTATTATCGGTTGCTGTATCATTGATGAATAAAGCAAAATTAGTATAACTTAAAAATCCTGCTTTGGCACTAAAATTAAAATGCTTACCTGCTGTTGCTTTTATGCCGCCATAATATTCAATTTCCTTAGTATTTTTTTGTGCAGCTATGGTTTTCAGGTATGGATTAATGGCCGATAAATTGCGAAATGTATTCTTTACATAACGGCCCAACCAACCAGCCTGGATCATGAAAGTTTTCTCTTTGACCTGCCCTTCTGCATAAACATTAGGTAACCATACAAACGTGCCGTTATCCCATGTAGGAATTATACCGCCATTAATACTAAACCGCGGCGATGAAAATACTAATGATGGTGCTACCTGGAAAATATTATTACTGATTTTTACATTATTAGTTAAATCTTTTGTGGTGTAAGAAGTAATATCTGCACGTCCTTCAACTTTTATTGCCATAGCCTCGCCAAATTGTTTTTCAATTGGCGCTGTTACTATTATAGAGCTTTCGCTCAATTTATTTTTATTGGTAAAATTATTTACCTGTACATTAGGATCGTATTTGATACCAAAATCTCCAACGGTAGTATTGCGAATACCGGCTCGTAGTGTAATGTTTTGAAACTGGTTGCGGATGCTGTCTTTTTTATAATTATACAGTGCATGATCGTACCCATACAAATAGGTATCATACTGGCTTACTGCAGCGCTGCCATAGGCTTCATTCTTTGCAATAAAATAACTGCCCGTGGCTTTAAGATTCAACTGTGCATAATCCTGGTATTTTATTTTTCCTTTAGAAGAAATATAATCTGCATACAAATTCAGTAAACTTTTTTTACCATCGCCAAAACTAAACCCTGCACTTACATAAGGGGTTGCGAAATTGCCAAAGCCAACTTTTAAATAATTACGCATGCCCAGATATAAATTAGTATCCGGCTGCAATGCCAGTGGTTTTAATGATATAGGCTGATAAGAATAAAACAGGTTTTGTGCCGGTACCGAGTAATTCATTTTAGGTTTTGAAGTGTCTGCATTTAATTGCGCTCCCGCAAAATTTATCTTTACCGCATTACGTAACACCGGTTTGTATGATGAGGTAATATCAATAGTTGATGTTTTTTTGGTGGTATCTTTTTGAGCAAAAGTAATAACAGAGAAGAGGCAAGAAGTAAGAAGTAAAAGACTTACTTTAAAATTGAATGTTGAATATTTTTTTTGAATGCTATCCATCTCAGTTTAATTTATAAATTATAAAAGTTGCTTCAATGTCTCCGCCAGCTGGCGGAGATTTAGGGGTTAATTACCATTTACCTTACTTCCAATCTTTTCTTCTTCTGTTGCTTTATCCAGTTTTTTCTGTGCCTCATTTTTCAACTCAGGTATCACTGAATTCTTAGCCACACTTTCGTAAGTGGCTTTTGCATTGAAATAATCTTTCTGCTGCATAAAAATATCGCCCAGTAAAATGTATGATTTCGTAACCCAGTAATCGTAAGAACCGGTTTCTTTAATAACCGCCATGGCTGATTTTTCTGCTGCAGTTAAATTACCCGATGTAAACTGGCAGTTGGCAATCTCATATCTTGCTTCTGCACCCCATGCTGCTTTATTAATGGCAGCACATGATTTAAAGGAACTTATTGCCGATACACAATCATTACCCAATTGTTGCGATTTGCCCAATACTAAAAACGCAATGGATTTATCATCTGTGCTCAACCCTTTTTTGGTAAGCAATGTCTTTGCAGTTTCATTTGCTTTGGTGTAATCTTTTAAAAGATACTGGCATCTTACCAATCCCCTTAATGCTTCCAGTTGATTATCCTGGTTGGCAGAACCGCTGAGCAATGATTCAAAATATTTTTTTGCAGCAGTGTATTCTTTCAATTCAAAAAAATTGATCCTTGCTGCCTCCAGTGTTGCTTTTTCAAAATAACGGTTAAGTCCCTTGGCATTTACATAATCGTAACCCACCAATGCATTTTTAAAATCTTTATTTTTTAAATAACATTCGCTGCGGAAATAATTTGCTTCCAGTACAAAAGAACCATTCGGATACTGTGACAGGTAACTGTTAAACCCGGATATTGCAGCACCACAATCATTGGCATTGTATTTTAATTCGGCTGCGGTGTAGTTTAAAGAGTCGGCTTCAGGTACAGAAATATTTTTCCCGTTCTTACGCATCAGTTCCACATAATCATTCGGCCTGCCTTCTTCCACATAAATACTTTTCACATTATCCAATGCATCATCTGCCTCCGGCGATTGCGGATATTTTTGTATCAATGCCTGGTAATTGGCCAATGCATTTTTATTATCGTCAATATTATAATAACTCAGGCCCAATTTTAAATAGGCCGTTGGTTTTAATCCACCGGCATCAGGTGCATTCAAAATATTATTCAAATACGGAATGGCATCACGGAATTTTTCATCTGCCATATAAGTATTTGCAATTTCCATATTCACATCTGTAACTAAATTACTTTGTGGATACTGGCGTGTCAATGTATTCAATGTCCGGATTTTTTCTGTTGAACTCTTAACACCGGCAATCATGGCTTTTTGAAAATAAGCATAATCACTTTGGGGTAATGCGTTATTAATTATATTATCATACATGGTATTTGCCTTTGCAAAATCCCGGTTCATAAAATAACAATCGGCACTGCGTACATAAGCGTCCTGCTCCATTGAAGGAGAAACAGCTGTAACAGATTTAGCCACCTGCTCAAAATAATTCAGGGCCTGTTTGTAATTTTCTTTTTTCATCCAGCTATAGCCCAGATCATACCTTGCTGCGGCAGGATTGGCTTCACCCTGAGTTGGCGCACTGCTTTGTAAATAAGCAGTAAGGTAACGGATGGCATCATCATATTTTTGGTTACGCAATGCAATCTCTCCTTTCCAGAAATTTACAAAAGGTAAAATCGGGCCTGCGTATTGATCGGTTAAAACTTTGGTCAATAATTCATCCGCCCTTATAATTTGCTGGTCGTTGATGTATTCCACTGCCCTGCCAAATAAAATACGTGGATATACTTTTTGCATGGCAACAGTAGGCTTGCCCATCGATTCATATAACTTTAATCCATCAGAAAAATTATTGGTATTTGCCAACAGACCTACTAATAATTCTTTGGCTTCAGTTTCATAGTCGGAATTGGGATAATCAGAAAGGAATTTTTTCAATTCATTTAAAGCAATATCCTGGTAGCCCAGTTCGTAAGACAATTTAGCATAAATAAAACGGGATACCTCCTGCTGTTTTGCATTACTGTTGTTATAGGCACAATATTGAAATGCTGTTCTGGCATTCGCTTTTTGATGGGTTTTTAAATAACAATCACCCAGCAGGTACATACTATTTTGCCCCAGTGAATCTTTCTGTCCGCTTAGTTGTTTAAAACCCTCAATAGCTTTGGTTAACTGGTTAGCCTGGTAATAACAATAACTCAGTTCATACAACACTTCTTTATCAACCTTTTCAGAATTATTTACATAATATTCTAATAGTGGTAAGGCCTTTCCAAACTCCTTCTTTTCAAAATGTAATTGCCCCATTAACAACTTCATTTCTTTTTCATAATATAAAGTACCGCCTCTTGCCAACACACTTTCTCCGTAACGTAATGCTTCCTCCTTTTTGCCCTGGAAATAATATATCTCGGCAATATAATAAGGCACCACGCCTTTGTATTCGTCTTTTGTTTCCACCAGTTTAAAAGCTTTTAAGGCTTCGTTATACTGGCGGTCGTAATAACTTATAAACCCATAATAATAATTGGCGGCAAAATAATATTTGTTTCCAGGCAATTGATGAATTTCATCAAACAAAGGTTTGGCTTCGGCAAATTGTTTTAAATTAAAATAGCAATATGCCTTTTCAAATTTGGCATCGGCAATTTCTTCATTGCTTAAATTATCAAGCCCTGCCCTTTCATAATAGTTTATAGCGTTGTTAAAATCATCCTGTGTAAAGTAATATTTAGCCAAATGATAGCTCATCAGCTGGCGGCGTGGTTCATTACTTATCACTTCAACATAATGTTTGGCTTCATCTTCTGCAACCGGCTGCTGCAATTTTAATTCGCAAACAATATAATAGTAACTCAGATCATCATTAATGTAGGTATGGTTGCTAATGCTGTTATCGGGATATTGCTCTTTCAATTCTTTCAGCAATGGATAGGCCAAAGCAAATTGTTCTTTTACAAATAATTCTTTGGCATCTTTATATTTTTTTTCTGCATCTGTAACTGTGTGGGTGGGCTGTGCTATAACAGTAACAGAAAGCCCTGTTACAAAAAACAGGGTTAGCAATTTGTGTTTTATCATGTTGGTAAATTCGGGCATTTTTGCCGGTGTAAAATTAACTATAATGACACTTATTCAAATACTGTACCGTTTTTATTGTGTATAAGTGGATAACTGTTGTAAGCTAAACGAAAGTATTTTTGTTTTGCTGTTAAGGATTTGATAAAATTGCAGAACAAAAATTCAATAACCTCTAAACGAAAAAGAAAATGAAAAAATTATTATCTACTAAGTATTCGGCTGGCGCTTTCAGCACTGCAATGCTGGTGCTAAGATTGGGCGTTGGTGTTTTAATGCTGATGCATGGCTATGATAAATTGGTTCACTTTGGAGACAAGCAACATTCCTTCATGAGTTTTTTGGGAATGGGAAGTACCATTAGCCTGGCATTGTTTGTATTTGCAGAATTCTTTTGCTCCCTGTTTTTAATTTTAGGATTGTTTACCAGGCTGGCTGCTATACCTTTAATTATTGCTACATGCGTAATGGTTTTTAAAGTATATAAGGGTGATATATTTGGAGATGGCGAGGAGGGAGCGCTGTACCTTACCGGCTACATCGTTCTGCTTTTGGTTGGCCCCGGCAGAGTTAGTGTAGATAGTATGATTGGAAAATAAAACAATTAACAATGTTTGTAACCGAGACACAGATCCGTATTCACTATGCACTTACCGACCAGATGGGTGTAGTATATTACGGGCACTATGCACAGTTTTATGAAATTGGAAGAACAGAAGCTATCAGGCAAATTGGCTATACTTATAAAGAGATAGAAGCCTTAGGCATCATCATGCCGGTGGTTGATATACACAGCCGTTTTTTACGGCCTGCAAAATACGATGACCTCATTACCATAAAAACCACTGTGAGAGAAATGCCTGCCCATCACAAAATTATTTTCCATTCGGAAATTTATAATGAGCAGGATGAATTATTAAATACAGGTGAAACAACACTTTTCTTTATTAATGCCCAAACCATGAAGCGCTGTGAAATGCCGGTAGCACTAAAAGAAAAGCTGGGGAAGTATTTTTGAATTGATAATGAATAATTTTTTCGGATCGAATACGCTTCTGTTTATAAGAAATATCCTGATCTAAGTAATTATCAATTATTCATTGTTTTAAGCCCTGTTATTATCTTCTTTCCAATTTGTAACCGCTTCTTTGATTTGTTTTGAAGAAAGGTTTTCGTCAGCTGCTTTTTTTGCCAATGCTACAAATTCATTATCACCTGCAAAACGTAAAGCAATGATCTGCCCCATTCGTAAACGGCTGTCTAATGGTTTACCGGTGGCAATAAAATGGCGGAAATTTTCTTCGGCACGTATGGCCCTGTCCTGTGCCCTTAATGCAAATACCCGGGAATACCACCATAAGATCAACACCACAATACTTAGCACACAAATTAATGCTGCTGAATAATGCAAGGCTCCATTACTGCTGTGTAAGGTATTAATCACATTAACTATAGAACCGCCGATAACAGCAACTATAAGTGTTGGTACAATAAAATGATACAAGGGTACATACCTGCCGTGATTTTTTAAATTTTGTTCAGCCATTTTTTTAATTTTAAAATTGTAATTTAGAATTTTAATCAAGTTACTTTAAAATATCCAGCAGCTTCCACATTTTTTCTCTTACCGTTCCGGGATTACCATCAAAATTATTTACAATAAAAGAAAAAGTGTATTCGCTGCCATCTTTACTTTTTATATAACCGGTATAACTTCTTACGCCGTTGATATAACCATCTTTCATTTTTATACCATTCATTTCGGGCAGTGCATAATAAAAAGAAGCAAACCATTTTTGTTGCCTGGCATATTGCATAACAGTTACCAATGCATTTGTTGTTACACGGTTGGCGGGAGAAAGGCCGCTGCCGTCTATAACGTTCAGCGCAGATTTCTCGATCCCATTCTTACTCCAGAAATTTTTAATGATAGCAATACCGGAATCGGTTGAACCAAATTTTAATTTTTCGTAGGCGATCGTTTTTACCAGAGCTTCGCCATAAAGGTTAATGCTTTTTTTGAGGAACCAATAGTTGATACTGTCGAGCGGCGGAGAATATTGAGTAAAAAAAATAACAGGCTTTACAGGTAGATCTTTTTTCTCAACCTCAATACCGTTATAAGAACCGATAAACAAAATTTCATCATTTGGTTTTGTAATAGCTTTCGCCAGTTCATTTATCATTTGACCCCCCGGATCGGGTATTGAACCTGAAATTTTAAAATTATTCTCCCCCAAAGGAATTGTTCCTCTTACAAAACCATAATTTGAATAGGGCGGTAAAAAGATATAGGCATTATCGCCACTACCCTTTGCAGCCGTAATCACTTCGCTGATTAAACCCGTAGCTTCAGGAATGGGAATTATTTTATTGATGGTTACTTTATCTCCAATTTTTTCGCCGGCTTTTAAATACACATCATACTGATTTTCCCGCCAGTTTAAAGCAGCTGCACCTGCGCCGTAATAATTACCAATATCTTCCCATATCCAACCTTTGGGAGTAAAATTGCTTTCCCATTTTCTGTCGTATCCAAAAATATTGCCTTCAATTTTATTAATTTTTTTTGAAATCACTTCTTTGAAATTATTCAGCACTATAGCTTCTGATGTTTTTTCCCAACGCCAGCTTCCCAAAGTTGGATCACCATAACCTATGGCATACAAATTACCTTTCAAATTCATTTCTTTCAATTCTCCATCATAACCAATTTCAGTTTTATATTGATACTCTTTCCCCAGCAATTCAAATGCACTAACACTCGTTACCACTTTTTGGCAACTGGCCGGCGCCAATCCAACCTGTGCATTTTTATCTACAATCACTTTACCGGTTTTACTTTCCGCCACATAAATGCTTAGTATGGCATGTTTAAATTGTTCATCGCCTTGCAATTTTTTTAAAGCAGCATTCAATTGTTCAGTAATACTTTGCCCAAAAGAAAAAGAAGAAAATAATAAACCAATCAACATCAATTTTGTTTTCATATCAATAGTTATCTTGCGCTAAAATTAATCTTTTAAATTTTATAATGATACAGGCTTCCATCATCACCATTGGCGATGAACTTTTAATAGGACAGGTAATTGACACCAACAGCGCATGGATGGCACAGGAATTAAACAAAGCCGGTATTGGGGTAACAAGGCGTGTGGCGGTAGGCGATGTATGGGAGGAGATTTGGAATGCACTGGATGAAGAAAGCAAACATGCACAAATTATTTTAATTACCGGTGGCCTTGGCCCAACATCTGATGATATTACCAAACCTTTATTGTGCAAATATTTTGGCAGTAAATTAATTGTTGATGAAGCTGCCAAACAAAACGTTTTGGACATCTTTACAAAATTAAACCGCCACATTATTGAACGTAACTTATTACAGGCCGAAGTACCCGATGTTTGTACCGTTATTCAAAATAAACGGGGCACTGCTCCCGGCATGTGGTTTACCAAACCTCACCCAATCTCTCCAAATGGAGAGGAGAAAGTGATTTTTGTAAGTATGCCTGGCGTACCACACGAAATGAAAGGCATGATGGAAGACTATGTTATTCCGCAATTAAGTAAACAGTTTAAGTTACCATCAATTGTACACCGCACTTTATTAACCGCCGGCGTGGGAGAAAGTTTTTTAGCCGAACTGATACAGGATTTTGAAACCGCTTTACCTGCACATATTAAACTGGCTTATTTACCTAATTATGGTATGGTGCGTTTACGTTTATCAACTTCGGGTTTTAATAAAGCAGCAATTGAAAATGAAATTGAAACAGAATTTGAAAAATTACAAATATTAGTTGCTGCATATCTGGTTACCAACGAAGATGAACCATTAGAAAAAGTTGTTGGCAAGATGTTGCTGGCAAAAAATAAAACCATGTGTACTGCCGAAAGTTGCACGGGCGGCTACATTGCACACCTCATTACTTCCATTGCAGGCTCCTCTGTTTTTTACGATGGCAGCGTGGTAAGTTATTCTTACGGTGCCAAGGAAGACCTGCTTGGTGTGAATCATCAAACCTTATTAAACAAAGGTGCAGTAAGTGAAGAAGTGGTAACCGAAATGGCCAAAGGCGCTTTACAAAATATAAAGTCGGACTATGTAATTGCTGTGAGTGGTATTATGGGGCCTGGTGGTGGCATGCCCGAAAAACCTGTTGGTACAGCATGGATAGCAGTGGGCAATGCTGAAAAAATCACAACCCAAAAAGTATTTTTCCGGTTCGACAGAGCAAGAAACATACAGTTAACGGCCTCCACTGCATTGAATTTATTGCGTAAGTTTATTCTGGAGCAGCTATAGTCAATAGACCATAGTCCATTGACTATGGTCTATTGACTATCAACTATCCACTACCAAAGTTTTTACTTACTTTTGCCTTGCCAGAACAACGATTGTTAACACTTAAACATTTTTATGAGTGTAGTAGATTTAGTAATGCCCAAGCTGGGAGAAAGTATTATGGAAGCCACCATTTTAAAGTGGCATAAAAAACCCGGCGATACAGTTAAAGAAGATGAAACGGTTTTAGACATTGCCACCGATAAAGTGGACAGTGAAATACCCTCTACTGCCGAAGGTGTAATTGAAACTATTTTATTTAATGAAAATGATGTGGTTCCCATTGGTACTGTAATTGCAACAATACGTGTGGGTGCCAATGCAGCCGTTTCAAATAACCAGCCCGCCACACCAACACCACAGCCACAATACGAAGAAGCTAAAGTGGTGGAAGAAATTCCTTACACACCAGTCAGCAGTGAGCAACCTGCAGTTAGCAACGTTGCTAATAATAAAATAAGATTTTACTCGCCGCTTGTTTTAAACATTGCACAGCAGGAAGGCATCAGCATGGCCGAACTGGAAAATATTCCCGGTACCGGGCAGGATGGAAGAGTAAGTAAGAAGGATATTTTAGCTTATGTGGAAGGAAGAGGTACAGGCCATCAGTCACAAGCTGCAAGCCATGCTGCACAGGAAGTAACAGTTTTACAAAACACAAACAACCAACCACAAACAACTTACCAACCACCAACCCTTTTTACCGGCAATGTAGAAGTAATTGAAATGGACCGTATGCGTAAGCTCATTGCCAAACACATGGTTGACAGTAAACATACCAGTGCACATGTTACCAGTTTTGCAGAGTGTGATGTAACAGGTTTGGTAATGTGGCGGGAAAAAGTAAAAAAAGATTTTGAAAAACGTGAAGGAGAAAAAATAACTTTTACGCCGCTGTTTATAGAAGCCATTGTAAAGTGTATTAAAAAATACCCCATGCTCAGCAGCAGTGTTGATGGCGACAGGATAATTATTAAAAAAGACCTGAACATTGGTATGGCCACTGCCCTGCCAAGCGGCAATTTAATTGTACCGGTAATTAAAAATGCCGACCAGTTAAACCTTACCGGCTTAACCAAACAGGTTAACGGCCTTGCCAATGCAGCCCGTAGCGGAAAATTAAAACCCGACGATACCACCGGCGGTACTTTTACTTTAACCAATGTAGGTACATTCGGCAGTATAATGGGTACCCCAATTATTAATCAGCCACAGGTGGCTATTATTGCGGTGGGTGCCATAAAGAAAAGGCCCATGGTAATTGAAACACCACAGGGCGACAGCATTGCCATACGCCACATGATGTACATCTCTTTAAGTTACGACCACCGTATTATTGACGGTGCACTCGGCAGCACCTTTTTAAACGCTGTAAGTAAAGAGCTGGAAAATTTTGATGTACACAGAAGTATATAAAGGAATTAGTAACCAGTCTGCCTTAAGCAGGTAAGAAATTTGGGTCAGATCAAAGTCTGACCTTTTTTATTGTATGATTTTTTTATACCAGCTTTACTAATGCTATTTAACATTGTTGCGAACTTGTTCTGTTATTCTTTCTTTTTTGTAAAAAGAAAGAATAACCACTCTTGTGCTGCATACCAATATTCAACTTTTATTTAACGCAGCTAAGCAACCATTTTTAAAATAGTTGCGATAAAATCAATGTGAACAATTACTTTAAAAAATTGTTTGGCTATTTTGTAAGTTACAACTTCAAAACTTTTTTATCATGCAACGCAGAAACTTCCTCCGCAATACCAGCCTTACCATCGCCGGATTATCTTTATTTAACAAAGAAATGCTGGCCGCTTTTTTTGCTCAACCGGCATGGAAAATAAAAATGCTTACAGATAATATTGGTGTATTTACCGAAAGAGGCGGCACTATCGCTTTCTATC
>JAYVPT010000049.1:0-56040 GCA_043757165.1 Ferruginibacter sp. | reverse complement strand
TGCAAAAAATTATACTTCTTATAAGGTTGCCATATCAACCACAAACCTATACCGCACATCACCTTTTATCATACGCTCATAAGCTTCATTAATATCTTTCATTGCAATAACTTCCACATCACTTACAATATTATGTTCGGCACAATAGTCCAGCATTTCCTGTGTTTCCGATATACCTCCAATTAATGAACCGGCAAAACTTTTGCGTCCAAAAATAAGATTCATGGCAGGTATATTTGCCGGGTTAGGTGGTATCCCCACACAAACCATCGATCCATTGGTTCGTAACATGGCAATGTAAAAATTATAATCATGTTCGGCAGAAACAGTGTCTAATATAAAATCAAAATAACCTGTTACGGTTTTTACCTGCTCCTCATCGGTAGTTAAAACAAATTTATGTGCACCCAATCTTTTTGCATCTGCAGCTTTAGCTGCGGTATGGCTTAGCATGGTAACTTCTGCACCCATTGAAACGGCCAGTTTTACAGCCATATGCCCAAGGCCCCCTAATCCTAATACACCCACCCTTGTACCTTTACCCACTTTCCAGTGACGCAATGGTGAATAAGTAGTAATGCCTGCACAAAGTAATGGCGCCACACCTTCAAGTGGAAGTTTGTCGGATATGTGCAATACAAAATCTTCATGAGCTAAAATAGATTTGCTGTAGCCGCCATAAGTATTACCGCTGCCATCACGTTCGTTACCATTGTAACTAAACACGGCACCGCCAGTACAATATTGTTCCTGTCCGTCTTTACAATCATTACATTCCCGGCAACTATCTACCAGACAGCCAATGCCGGCAAAGTCGCCCACTTTGAATTTTTTTACATGATCCCCTACAGCCGTAACACGGCCTACAATTTCATGACCCGGAACAACAGGGTATACCGTCATACCCCAATCGTTATGTACAAAATGAATATCGGTATGACATACCCCGCAGTACAAAATTTCCATTTGTACATCATGTGGTTTGGGTGCCCTTCTTTCAATGGTAAATGGTACTACAGGTGTTGTGGCACTATGTGCTGCATAAGATTTAACTGATGACATGTAATTAGTTTTTTTGTATAACTAAATGTACACTTAATAAAACTTAAAATGGAAGAAATAAAATCAGCCGGGATAAATTGATATAGAAATAATATACCATTTTCAATAAACATAGGGGTAGGAAAAATTATTATGTGGTTACTATTAAGCCAGGTTTACTTTTGCCTGAAATCTCAAATTAGTAGTCATACAATCATTAAAATTTAACAAAAATGGCAATAACCGGCTCACAAAAGGTTTATAGATACCAAGCCAGAAAATGTGGCAGGGGTGTTTTTTACTCATCAGTTAAATATTCCGGTAAAACCACATTCAAACTCCATACTAATTTCTTATCTTCGCCTGCTAACTATCTCATTTATTATTATGGGTTTAGAGAAGACATATACGATTGTGAACCGTTTTAAAACAAAAAATTTCAATGGAGCCAAACATACTTTACATCATCATTGGTATAGCAGCCCTTATAATCGGGCTTGTACTGGGTAAATTCGTTTTTGCCAAAAACACTAAAAAACAGGTAGAAGAAGCTGAACAACAAGCTCAAAAGATTATTGCTGATGGCCAGTTACAGGCCGAAAATCTAAAAAAAGAAAAACTTTTAGAAGCTAAAGAAAAGTTTGTACAACTTAAAGCTGAGCATGATAGAGATGTTTTACAGCGTAATCAAAAGACTATTGAGGTGGAAAGCCGTATTAAGCAAAAAGAACAATCCCTAAACCAAAAAGACCAGAATCTTGAAAAACAGATTAAGGATAATGAAGCTATAAAAGAAACACTCAACCGCCAGATAGAGGTAGTAAATACCAAACGTACCGAACTGGAAAAACACCAGGAAGAGCATATCCGCCGCCTTGAAAAAGTAGCCGGACTTACAGCAGAAGATGCTAAAGCTCAATTAATTGAAAGTCTGAAACAAGAGGCCCATACAAAAGCTATTGCTTTACAACAGGAAATTATTGAAGAAGCTAAATTAAAAGCTGGTAAAGAAGCCCGCAAAATAGTTATTCAAACCATACAGCGTACTGCTGCCGAAGTAGCGATAGAGAATTCTATCACTGTTTTCAATCTTGAAAGTGATGAAATTAAAGGATCCATTATTGGCCGGGAAGGTAGAAATATCCGAGCTATAGAAGCTGCTACAGGTGTTGACCTGATTGTGGACGATACTCCTGAAGCGATTGTATTGTCTTCTTTTGATCCGTTGCGCAGGGAAATTGCCCGTTTGTCTTTACAACGTTTGGTTGCCGATGGCCGTATCCACCCTGCCCGTGTTGAGGAAGTGGTGGAAAAAACCAAAAAACAAATTGACGACCAGGTAATGGAAATAGGAGAACGTACTGCAATGGAACTGGGTGTTCATGGTTTACATAAAGAATTAATAAGAATGGTGGGTCGTATGCGTTTCCGCTCTTCTTATGGCCAGAATTTATTGATGCACAGCAGGGAAACCGCTAACCTTTGTGCTATCATGGCATCGGAATTAGGCATGAACCCCAAACTGGCAAAACGTGCCGGTTTATTACACGATATTGGTAAAGTTCCTGATGAAGAAACTGAATTAAGTCATGCTTTGTTAGGTGCAAAACTGGCTGAAAAATATGGTGAAAATCCTGCCGTAGTAAATGCAATTGGTGCTCACCATGATGAAATGGAAATGCAATACGTCATCTCTCCAATTATACAGGCTTGCGATGCAATCAGCGGTGCAAGACCAGGCGCAAGGCGTGAGATCATGCAACAATACATTCAGCGTATCAAAGATCTGGAAAATATGGCCATGGGCTATACCGGTGTGGAAAAAGCTTATGCTATACAAGCTGGCCGGGAGCTTAGAGTAATTGTAGAAGCTGATAAAGTTACCGATGGCGACAGCGATAAACTAAGCTTTGAAATAGCTCAAAAGATACAAACTGAAATGACCTTCCCTGGTCAAATTAAAGTTACGGTTATCAGGGAGAAGAGAAGTGTAAATGTGGCAAGGTAGTCCTCAGCTGCAGGTTTTTAAAGAACGCAACTTTTTAAAACTTGACTTCTTTTTTTTGAGCTTTAAGCTGATTTTTTAAATAAATACAGTTTGAACAAAAAAACTCAAAACTTCAAACCAAAAATTGAAAACTTTCCCCTACCTTTGCCGTCCGTAAAAAATAAGAATTATGAACGCAGTAGATTTTGTTCATGAGCAGTTGACCACAAAACCAACGCTCCCTAAGTTTAAAGCAGGTGATAATATCACTGTTAATTATAAAATAGTAGAAGGTACCAAAGAGCGTATCCAAAGTTTTAAAGGCGATGTTATTAAGCGCCAGGGCGTTGGAGCTACAGCTTCTTTTACTGTACGTAAAATGAGTGATGGCGTAGGTGTGGAGCGTTTGTTCCCTATATTTTCTCCAAATATCGAAAGTATAGTATTGAACAAAGTAGGTAAGGTTAACCGTGCAAAATTGTATTATTTACGTGACAGAAGCGGTAAAAGTGCACGTATTCAGGAAAAAAGAAGGGCTGTTGCCAAATAAAAGCGGCCTGATTTATATTAGTAAATGCAGAAATCTTAACGGGTTTTTGCATTTATTTAGAAAATTCAGGTTTGGTATAATTATTGCCTTTTTAAAACAAATTATAATCTCATCTGACAGAACCTTTACCCTGAAGTTTACAACTTACTATTATTTTTTAACCAGTAAATTTGTTACTATGAGAACCTTCATTCTGTCATTAGTTATTAGTTGTTGCATTGCATTTTTAACTTCTTGCGCCAAGGGTATTACAGTTGAGCAGGCTGCAAACGGAAAAGCCAGGTGTGGCAAAAATTACATCAGATAATTCTTAGATCATTAATTGTGTTAACCACGGGTTAATAATGTTGATGTATTTGCTGCAATAAGCAAATATTTGATTTATCTTTGTAACTTAAATATTTACTATGATAGTTTCATTTTTGAATGCCATTTTTTTGTTCTCAATGCCTGGTGGCGGAGAATTGATATTGATAATTGTTGTTGTGTTATTAATGTTTGGCGGAAAAAAAATACCCGAATTAATGAGGGGAATTGGGCGTGGTATGCGTGAGTTTAATGATGCCAAGAATAATGTGAAGAATGAACTTGAAGAGGGTATGAAAGAAAAAGATAAAGACGATGAGATCAAACAATTGAAACAACAATTGGAACAACAAAAGTAATCTTCATAAATCAGGGACATACCGCTTTGATTTTATAATATTTCGGCTGAAGTGCTGACTCAAACATAGTTGTGTCAATCACTTCAGCCGATTGCATAATAACTGTTTAATACTTTTTACATGTTAGCTTTCAGGAACATTCAACAATATCATAACGAACTTATACAACACAAAATTACATGTACTGATGCTGTTAATTACTACCTGAACAACATTGATGAAAAGAAACACCTGAATGCTTTTGTAGAAGTATTTGCTGTTGAAGCATTACAAAAAGCGAAATCATTAGATGATAAAAGAAAGAATGGTAAACCTTTAAAAGCATTACATGGTGTTGTTATTGCCATTAAAGATGTTATTTGTTATAAGGACCATAAAATAACTGCCTCATCTAAAATTTTAGAAGGGTTTACCAGTATATATTCTGCAACAGCAGTACAGCTGTTATTAGATGAAGATGCTATTATCATTGGCAGTTGTAATTGTGACGAGTTTGCAATGGGCAGTACAAATGAAAATTCAGCATATGGAAATGTTTTAAATGCTTTGGATGAAAAAAAGGTACCGGGTGGCTCATCTGGTGGAAGTGCTGTTGCTGTGCAGGCAGGTTTGTGTATGGCCAGCCTGGGAAGTGACACTGGAGGTTCTGTAAGGCAGCCTGCAAATTTTTGTGGTATTGTAGGCTTAAAGCCAACATATGGCCGCATATCCCGATACGGTTTAATTGCATATGCTTCTTCATTTGATCAAATTGGGATTTTCAGTAACACTGTTACTGATGCCGCTATCCTTTTAAAAGTTATGAGTGTAGCTGATGACTATGACAGTACGATGTTACCACCCCAAACTGCTTTGGAGAAAGCCCAGATTAATGCCGGTGCTACGGAAACAAAAAAAATTAAAATTTGTTATTTTAAAGAGGCACTCTTTCACCCTTCTTTAGATGAAGAAATAAAAAATACTATTTTATCAGTAATAGATAAATTAAATACAGAAGGGCACGAGGTTAAAGCTGTTGATTTTGATCTGATGGATTATGTTGTTCCTGCCTATTATGTTTTAACCACTGCTGAAGCAAGCAGTAATTTAAGTCGTTTTGATGGTGTGCGTTTTGGGTATAATACAAGAGATAGTATAAAAGATTTAACAGATTATTATAAACATAGCCGTAGCGAGGGTTTTGGCAAGGAAGTACAAAGGAGGATAATGCTGGGGACTTTTGTATTAAGTGCCGGATATTATGATGCTTATTTTAGCAAAGCACAGCAGGTACGAAGGCTTCTGGTTGATAAAACCAAAGCTATTTTTACTGATTTTAATGCTATTATATTACCTGTAAGTCCGACCACTGCATTTACTTTTGGAGAAAAAACAGAAGACCCTATTGCTATGTACCTGGCAGATATTTATACTGTGTTTGCAAATTTAACAGGAGTGCCGGGTATATCCGTACCGCTGTTTAAACACAGCAACGGCATGCCCTTTGGCCTACAGCTTATGACTGCAAAAACAGATGAACTAACTTTGTTACAGTTATCAGAACATTTGATGCAACATTATAAAACATATCAGCCGCTTAATAATTAATGAATAAAATTATTTGCATATTATTTATTGTGCTCCTTGTTTTGCCGAAAGCAAAAGCAGGTAATTTAGTGTTAGCTAATTTTCAACAAGACACCATTTTAAATGATACCACCATTAAGGATAAAGCTAAAGAAGATAAACTGATAGATGAAGTGGTAAAAACAAAAACACTACCTTCAAAGGATAAAGTACAATACTTTAGCCAGGTTACTAAGTATGGTTTTAAAAATCTATTTAACAAATACAGTTATAATCCTTCCCTTTCTTACAACTCACAAATTAATCCCAGTGCTTCTGGTTTTATACAGGACTACATGCATATACATGGCAATTACCTTACTAAGATGAAAGGATGGGGTCAGCCTTATTTTAATTTGATTGAAAGTATTTTAATACAATATGGTTTGCCCCGGGAGTTGAAATATATTGCCGTAATAGAATCTAACCTTAGTACCGGTGCCACCAGCCGTGTAGGTGCAGGTGGGCCATGGCAGTTTATGCCTTACACCGCAAGGGATTATGGTTTGGTGGTAAACGGTTATTATGATGAGAGAAGGGATTATTATAAAAGTACACATGCTGCTGCAAGATATTTGCTATCCTTATACAAAGATCTGCACGACTGGTTGCTGGTAATGGCGGCTTATAATGGTGGCCCCGGAAGGATTTACAGTGCGATTAAAAAAAGCGGCAGCAGAAATTTCTGGAACCTGCAATATTATTTACCAGCTGAATCCAGAACTTATGTAAAACGTTTTATTGCCACGCATTATATAATGGAAGGCAATGGCGGTATTACCACAACATCTAATCAAAATTTTAACCAGACAGGCATTCAAATTATGAATGGTGGGGGTACAAATTCTTTTGATACCAAACCAATTCTTACACCGGACGAGTTAGAAACAACCACCACACACGGTATTTCAGGCAAATATAATTCTTTAGTTATCTCCAAAAATTTATCGCTGGATATAATACAGTTTAATCACTTTAATCCCGACTTTGATAATATGATGGCGAATAATGGCAATTATGACCTGCGTTTACCAACCGATAAAATGCAGCTTTTTTTAGCCAACAAATACTCTATTTTAAATGAGTGTGTGCAGATCTTATTAAGTAATTCGAATATTTCCAATAATCAAACATTTTATCCCATCCCAAAAAAACAGTCCATAACAAAAAAGAAAAAAGTTAAGTAATGCTGTCAATATTATCTCCATAATTATTTTTTTGTAAATTATTTAATTTGCCTCGTTAATATCTCCTATAAATTATACAAATCAACTTCATCTGCGATATTACAAAAAGCATAATCAGGAATAATAAAAATATCTCACAGGCTAAGGGTGCCGTTAATAATACTTATTTCCCGTAAATTTGTTTTTACCATATACTTAAAAAATGAGTTTAAAAGATCAGTTAAAATCTATTCTTAAAAAAATAACAGGGCTATCATTTTATAAAAATCCTCCCTTTGGTGTTGACCCTTTTACAGATGTAAAGAGCAGAATGAGTGGATATGCTTTTAAAACTTTTGTAGATGTAGGTGCCAATGTTGGCCAAACAGCAACACAAATTCGTGATGCTTTTTCTTCAGCAACAATTCATTCCATTGAGCCAATTAAAAAAACTTATCAATTACTGCAACAAAATGTCAGTGATTATAATATTATTACTCATAATCATGCACTGGGGTCAAAGAACGAAACGGTAGAAATAAAATTAGATGAGAGAAATAACAATTCCACAATTTACTCTCTTAAAGCTGAGAATAATCTATCTGTTTCCGGCGTTGTACATACAGAAAAGATTCAGGTTTTTACCGCTGTTGATTTTTGCAAACAAGAGGGTATTACCCAAATTGATTATCTTAAAATTGATACAGAAGGATATGACCTTGAAGTAATAAAAGGTGCCGCTCCTTTGTTAGCCACTAATAGCATTAGCTTTATTGAAGCAGAAGTAAGTATGAACCCGGGTAATACTTTTCATGTAAGTTTTGAAGAAGTAAAAAAATATCTTGAACAACAAAACTATATGCTGTTTGGCCTATATGAACAGGTGCAGGAATGGAATGTTAAAGCACCGGTTTTAAGAAGATGTAATGCACTGTTTATATCTGGTGTGTTGGCTAAACAATATACTGAGCAAGAAAAATAAACTACTCCAGTACCTTCATTATTGCAGCAACCTTCATTAAACATTCTTCATATTCTTTTTCTGCATCACTATAAAAAGTAATGGCACTACCTGTTTCAAAGGAAAGATACTTAGATGAAGCATTGTAAAGTATACTCCGTATCACCACATTAAAATCAAAATCTTTACCGGGCTTTATATAACCTATTGCGCCGGAAAATAAACCCCGTTTGGTTTCTTCATAGCGTTCAATTAATTCCATCACTCTTTTTTTAGGGGCGCCAGTCATAGAGCCCATTGGAAAAGTAGCTTTTATAATATCAATACAATCCAACTCATCTTTTGCTTCCCCGCTAACAGTACTTATCATTTGGTGTACCTGCGGAAAACTATATATGCCAAACAACTCTTCTACTTTTACAGTTCCTTCTTTACACACACGGCTTAAATCGTTACGCACCAGGTCAACTACCATTACATTTTCACTTTTCTCTTTTTCGTTTTCGGATAAATAGTTTTTGTTCTGCAAATCCTGTTCTGCATTTACCAAATCCCGCCTGCTTGTTCCTTTAATGGGTTGAGAGAAAATTTTGTTCCCTTCTTTCTTTAAATATCTTTCGGGGCTTGCACAAATACAATACTTATCATTCAGTTTATACAATGCAGCAAAAGGATTGGGAGAAAGTGTTGTCAGTTTATGATAAACAATCAATGGATCAATAACAGCATCTTCTGCATAAAATTCCTGGCAAAAATTTATTTCATAACAATCGCCTGATAAAATGTGCTGCCGTAGTTTTTGTATAGTGCTGATGTAATCATTTTTGGAAATGCGGTTTTTAATAACTGCATTTTGTGCTGCTTCAGCAATAACTGCTGAAGTAGCTTTTATTGCAGCAAAAATTTTATCAGCACCCCCATCACAAAAAATAGTTACCTCATTTGCCTTTAATTCAATTACAATTTCGGGTACAAAAAAGTGCAGGTCGGCAAAACCTATTCCATCAACATTTCCAGAATATAGTTTTTCTGTTTCATTTTTTAAATCATATCCCAGGTGGCCAAACAACCATCCTTGTTCCTGTTTATAAAATTGTTGTAATTTTTCAAATGCATTACCATATGGCAGCTCAATATTTTTCTTGCAACCTGCAGCCAGCAAACATTCAAAGGCTGGTATGGTAAAATTATACTGCTGGTTATCGAGCAAACAAAAAATGTTGAACTGATTGGCCCAGTTCAACATTTGTATCCTGAATTCGGTAAAATTATGTAGTGAAAAAGTATTGGTGTATTGGTTCACAGCTATGTTTAAACAGCACTAAAAATCATCTTCGTCATCAAATCCACCGCCCCCGCCTAAATCATCAAGACCAAGATCTTTAAAATCATCGTCCAGTTTAAAATCATCATCCTCTCCTTTTCCGGGTTTTTTAATACCCCCGGTTTTCTTTGCCTTCGATTTAGGAACATCAAACTCATCAAAGTCCGGATCCCAGTCATCCTCTTCTTCAGGTTTCTCCCAATCATCTGCTACTTCTACATCACTATCGTCGTCATCATCGTCATCACTCGATTTCTTTTTTGATGTACCTTTTCCTTTTGCAGGTTTTTTAACGGTATCATCGTCATCTTCAAAATCATCATCATCGTCCTTAGATTTGGAAGATGATTTTTTGGCAGATGTAATTTCTGGTACTGCAGTTTTTTTAGCAGGCGTCTTTTTTTCTTTGTCGGATTTTATTGCCATAAATTGAACAGGTTGGTACTGTAAAATTTGTACGAGTTTTTTACATTGCCAAAAATATTGGCAATTTTTTTAAATATTTTTTTTAAGCTATTATAATTTGCTCTTTACCCGGGCCATTACTAATGTACTTAACCGGCACTTTTAAAAAATTATTTAAGTACTCAATATAGTTTTTCATTTGTTGTGGAAGTTCACTAAAATCAGTCATTGAAGTAATATCTGTTTTCCAGCCATCAAAGCTTTTATATACAGGTTGAATATTTACCCTGTTCATTTGAAAAGGTATAAAATTCTTCTCCTCGCCATTTACCAAATAACTATTGCACACTTTCAATTCATCTAAGTTATCTAAAATATCCGCCTTGGTCATTATTATTTGTGTAACGCCATTTATCATACATGCAAATTGAAGTGCCACCAGGTCAATCCATCCACAACGCCTTGGCCGTCCTGTAGTAGCACCAAATTCGCTGCCCGTTTTACGTATCAACTCGCCGGTTTCGTCGTTTAATTCCGTTGGAAACGGTCCGCTGCCTACCCTGGTACAATAGGCTTTTGACACACCAAATACTTCCTTTATTTTTTGTGGCGCAACACCCAATCCCGTACAGACACCAGCCGAAATTGTATTGCTGCTTGTAACAAAAGGAAATGTTCCAAAGTCCACATCAAGCATACTTCCCTGTGCACCTTCTGCCAATACCCGTTGTCCCTTCTGAATTTTATCATTGATGAAATATTCACCATTCACAATCTTAAACTCTTTTAAAAATTCAATCGCTTCAAAAAATTCTTCTTCCCATGCACTTATATCTTCCTGAAAATTAAAACTCTCCAGTATTTTCTGGTGCTTCAACCGCAGCTTGATATATTCTGTAGTAAAACTTTTGTCTAATAAATTACCAACCCTTAAACCATTACGCCCGGTTTTATCCATGTAAGCAGGGCCAATTCCTTTTAATGTACTTCCAATCTTTTCATTGCCTTTGCTCAGTTCGCTGGCTTTATCAATAGCCCGGTGCGTAGGTAAAATTAAATGCGCCCTTTCGCTGATGTACATATTCTTTTTATAATCTACACCAAAAGCAGCCACATTTTCGCATTCCCTTTTCAGTGTAACAGCATCCAGCACCACACCATTACCTATCAGGTTGGTTTTCCCCTCGTGAAAAATACCGCTGGGTATCTGGTGCAGTACAATTTTTTTACCATCTACATACAATGTGTGCCCTGCATTAGGCCCGCCCTGGAACCTGGCCACCACATCGTAATTTTTAGCAAAATAATCCACTATTTTTCCTTTTCCTTCATCGCCCCACTGCAGGCCTAATATTACGTCAACCATGTACTATTTTAGATTTAAGATTGTAGATTTTACCTGTCATTATTTTTTTGGGGGGACAGGCATTTGTTCTCTGCTTAACATCGTTGTGTCACTCCCCTGTACCACCTGCCATTATTCATCTTTTACCCAAACGGAGTATTGCAACCGTGTAAAAATAAATTGAAAATTAACAACCACCTAAAATGAATTGCTTTTGTTTGAAAGTTGGGGAGAAATGTAGCTAATACCTGATTCGCATGTTATTAATATCCAAGTTCTCTTTTGTTTTTCTTTCATAGATCGATTCTAATTTTTTAATATAACATTTATCAAGCAGTTTAATATTTTTTGGTCTGTTCAAATAACTGATGTACTGAGATTCGTCTTTATTTAAAATTACTTTTGCTGGAAATAAACTGAGTTGGTTATCTTTTCCCAATAGAGGGAAATAATTTTTTTCCTGTACAAAAGGAAAGAATCTGGAACTGGAGTCATTAAGAATAAGCGTATCTCCTTTTATTAAATATTCCCCTTCTGTTGTTAGGCTTCTGATATTATAATCATATCTACCTTGAACTATGTATTGAGTTAATGTGAATGTAGAATCTGCAAAAAACTGGAAAACAATATTATCAAATTCAATTAGTGAGTCGTAACAATTTTGCTTATTTACTCCAAGAGTATAAATGGGAGTTTTTATCTGTGCCCAACTGACACAAACATATAAGGATACAAATAATATTAAAGCAGATTTCTTCAACTGGTAAATTGAATATTCTTTTCTTTTACGCCACCTTAAGCATACTCAGCTTGCTGCTGCTGAATTTGCGCTGGGCATATTCCAGTGTAACATCAAAGGCTTTTACTTTTTGAGAGGGGAGTTCATACATGGCGTCGGTTAAAATACTTTCGCAAATGCTGCGTAAGCCACGGGCACCTAATTTATATTCAAGGGCTTTTTCCACCATAAAATCATACACTGCAGACTCAAACTTCAATTCAATACCTTCTATTTCAAACAAACGGGTAAACTGTTTTATCAAAGCATTCTTTGGTTCTGTTAATATGCTGCGTAGTGTTACTGCATCTAAAGGCATTAAATAAGTAACCACCGGTAAACGGCCCAGTAATTCAGGTATTAAACCAAAATGCTTCAAATCCACGGCATTTACAAAATGCAATAAATTATCATGCTGGTATTCCTGCATTTCTTTATTTACATTAAAGCCAATGGCATTGGTATTTACACGGCGGGCAATAATTTTATCAATACCATCAAAAGCACCACCACATATAAACAGTATATTCTGAGTATTTACTTTTATCAGTTTTTGTTCGGGGTGTTTACGTCCGCCCTGTGGTGGTACCAATACTTCTGTACCTTCCAGCAGTTTTAATAACCCCTGTTGCACACCTTCTCCACTTACATCACGTGTTATAGAAGGGTTGTCGCTTTTCCTGGCTATTTTATCTATCTCATCAATAAATACAATTCCTTTTTCAGCAGCATTAACATCGTAATTACAGGCCTGTAATAAACGGCTGAGCATGCTTTCCACATCTTCGCCTACATAACCGGCTTCCGTAAATACAGTGGCATCTACAATTGCAAAGGGCACATTCAGCATACGGGCAATAGATTTTGCCAATAATGTTTTTCCTGTACCTGTCTCTCCCACCATTATAATATTACTCTTTTCAATCTCCACATCATTCTCAATTTTTTGATTTAATCTTTTATAGTGGTTGTAAACTGCAACAGATAAAATCTTTTTGGCATCATCCTGACCAATAACATATTCGTCTAAAAAAGCTTTTATTTCAATTGGCTTTTTAACAATAAGTTTATTTGACGGTGTATGAGAATGTTTAACATCGGAATGGCTGCCTAATTCCTGTTCTATTATTTCTTCGGCATGTTCTACGCAGTTTTCGCAAATATGGCCATCCTGCCCGGCAATTAATATTTTAACTTCATCCCGGCTGCGGCCGCAGAAAGAACAATGTAATGTTTGTTGTTTTGCCATTATAGCTGATGTTGCTTGTATTTAAGGTAAAATATACGCAAAGATAAGAAAGCCTTGCACAGAACGTAAATATAAAGGCAATATTATGGCCGAAAAAGTTGCACGGGACTGCCAACGGTAAAATGAGTCTTTTTAGCCAATGACAGGCTCGCAGGTTTAACTGCTCTGCACCTGTTGTAAATGTTTTTGCAACATTTGTTTCAATTGCCTTTTTAAAATAGCCCCCATTGTTTTACACCTTGAAAAATAAGTGGTTTTAAAATGCTCATTCAGCTCATCCCTTAATATTTTCACTTTATAATTTTCCGACAATTCATCTTTGATCATAATATTCAACAACTCCATAATTTGCCGGCGGCCGGCAATTACCCGGTATGCCATAGTGGTACGTTCTTCGGTTTGATATTGTTCAATTACTTCAGCACTTAAACTTTTTAATACCAAGTCAACATATTCAAAATTCTCTTTGTAAAACTGGGGCAGGTAAAGGTTCTTTTTACCTTCGTAACATTGTTGGTCAAAATCTATTGCCCTTAACCGGTATTGGTAATCTTCAATGTCGGGTGTAATATCCACAACAAAATTATAACTACGCATATCTCCCAATAATCTTGCAAAACAACGTTCATTAAATTTTACAAACTCTTTGGCAATGCGTATTTTATTGGTTTCGGGCTGGTTTAAATAATCCTGCAAAAAAACATCACCGGGAATGCCGGGTATATGTTCTTCAACTAATGTTTTTTTATGATGCAAAAAAGTTATGCGGTTGGGAGAAAGCAGGTGTTCCAGTTCAAGCCCGTAAATACGTGAGGCATCAGCAGCTTTAATGTAATAATGATCGTAATTGTCGTTTACTTTATTTTTTATCCGTATCCTGAATGGTACACTGTTTCCAAACTCACAAAAATCAATACGTTCCACATCCAGGTGTTTGATATAACTTAAATTACCTTCTGTTTTTAATATAGCATAGGTTTTAATGAGGCCTTCTTTTAAAAATTCCATTTCTTTAAGATCGTACACCGCAGTTTCCCAATGAGTAAATTTTCCTTTTTTATCTTTTAACGAAGTGGCATACCGGTAATTAAGCAGGTCTTTATATACAATCGGCAGTTTAATATCCCTGCCATAATTATGCAGATACCCTTGCAGGCCCGGGCTTACAGGAAAAATATCCTTCTTCATTAAAGGACGGTCAGTTTCCGTACTAAGTTTAGCATTTATGATCTCATTAAACTGCATTGTGTAAAGTTAAGTGGGGTTTGCCACAGATGGCACAGATTTGACAGATAAAACAAATGCCGCTCCTAAACAGAGCAGCATTTAAAATATCAGGCGTTTGAATGAATTATAATTTATCAACAATACCATCCACTATACCATAAGAAATAGATTCTTTAGCGTCCATCCAGTAATCACGGTCAAAGTCTTTCATTACTTTTTCAAAAGTTTGTCCGCAGTTATCAGCCAGCAGGTGTGCCCCCATTTCTTTTGTTTTTTTTATTTGCTCTGCCATAATTTCCAGGTCGGCGCTGGTTCCCTGGCCGCCGCCGCTGGGTTGGTGTATCATTACTTCGCCATGCGGAAAAATAAAACGACGCCCCTTTGTGCCACCACTTAATAATATACTTCCCATGCTTGCAGCCATACCCATACAAATGGTACTTACCGGAGAGGTTATCATTTGCATGGTATCATAAATCACCATGCCACTTACCACCATACCTCCGGGGCTATTAATGTAAAAAATTATTTCTTTCCCGGGGTCAATCGCTTCAAGATACAATAATCTTGCAGTAATATCTTTTGCACTTTTATCATCTACCACACCCCATAAAAATATCTTGCGCTGTTCAATAAATTTTTTATCAAACTGCCAGCCACTCATCATTTTCTCCATGGGGTTCTCCGGCATTTCTTTCGGGTTTTCTTCTTCGTCTTCAAAACGTATGCTGTTGGTGCTGTAAAAATTCATTGTCTTTTTTTTATTTCTTTATACTAATCTTAATTCATTATCAATAAAAGAATCCGTTATTTATCTTTCTTTAGTTTTCTTGGATTCATAACTAAAACTTCATCTATCAAACCATATTCTTTTGCCTCGGTAGATGTCATCCAGTAATCCCTGTTGCAATCTGTTGCAACTCTTTCAACCGGTTGCCCGGTATGAAATGATATCACTTCATACAATTCTTTTTTAATCTTCTTTATTTCATTAACGGTGATCTCAATATCAGAAGCCTGTCCGCCTGCACCTGCACTGGGTTGGTGCATCATAATACGGCTATGCTTTAATGCTGTTCTTTTTCCCTTTGCACCTGCACACATTAAAACTGCACCCATACTGGCTGCCATACCTGTACATATAGTTGCTATATCAGGGGTAATAAATTGCATGGTATCATACATACCCAAACCTGCATATACACTGCCTCCCGGGCTGTTAATGTACATCTGTATATCACGGGTGCGGTCGGTACTTTCTAAAAATAATAATTGTGCGGTAACAATATTAGCCACTTCATCACTGATAGGATATCCCAGAAAAATAATCCTGTCCATCATTAGCCTGCTGTATACATCCATTACAGCTACATTCATGGGGCGTTCTTCAATGATATTAGGCGTAAGGTTGTTTACATTATGTTTGATATATCCGTCCAATGCATTACTGCTTATTCCTTTATGCTTTACAGCAAATTTTTCAAATTCTTTTCCAAAGTTCATATACGTTTGATTACTTTATTTAAAATTTAGTTTTACAAATATAATTGATAGTTACATCTGGTGATGATGAAATAAGTTTTTAATCTCTGCTTCGTGACTGATAAATTAAAATATATTGTACCAGCATGGCAATAGATGCTAAAGCTGCAACTACATAAGTTAGTGCTGCCCATTTTAACGCATCTTTTGCTTTTGCGTGTTCTGTTGTGGTTGTAATATTGGCAGTGTCCAGCCATTTTAATGCCCTTGCCGAAGCATCAAATTCAACGGGTAATGTTATTACAGAAAATAAAGTACTTACTGCAAATAAGATAATACCGATTAATAAAACAGTACTGTTACCACCCCCAAAACCAAACATTCCTAAACCGGCAATTATTACCCATTGCGATAAATTACTGCTAATTTTAACAGCAGGCACTAACCTGCTGCGCAGCATCAGCATAGAGTAAGCAGTGGCATGCTGCACTGCATGGCCACATTCGTGTGCCGCCACTGCGATAGCTGATACATTCCTGCCTTCATATACGTCAGGGCTTAAATTAACGGTTTTATTGATGGGATTATAATGGTCAGAAAGAAATCCATCTACAGAAATTACTTGTACATCATAAATACCATTTTCTTTAAGCATTTTTTCTGCCACTTCTTTTCCACTCATCCCTTTGCTGGTTTGCATTTTAGCATATTCAGCAAATTTGCTTTTAAGCCTGTATTGAACAATCATACCTAACAGCATAAAAAAAACAGAGATCAATATTATACCTAATGTCATCAACGTAATTTTTTAAATTCTAAAGTATTCAGACAAAAAGTATTCCCATTTAGATAACTGCCAAAATTGCAAAACCGGGTAACTAAAAAAGTCCCCCGGAAAATCCGGGGGACTTAAAATTATGTGGGATAAGTTGTTTTATCTCAACACTTCTGCCCTGCCCATTGCCAAACGGTTGCCGTTTACATCCACCACTTCAATCCAGTAAACACCGGTTCCATGGTTTCTTAAATCAACATCCATTCTTGCATAAGGTGCAGTTATAGAATAGTTTCTTGTTAATACGCGTTTACCTCTTGCATCATATACATTTATGCCTCTTGGTAAGCCGGTATTGTTTATTATACTATAGTACCTAACCTGGAACTGGCCGCTGTTAGGATTAGGATAGATAAACACTTTACCAGTTACAGAATCGGTAATGGATATAAGGTTAGATGTATTGGTACAACCATTTACATCTGTAACTCTTAATGTGTAATCACCCAATCCGTCAATATCAACAACTAATGTACCGGCATTGGCATTCGCTACTGTATTTCCATTTCTCAGCCATGTATAAGAAGAGGCTGCCGGACTAACAGTTGATGACAAGGTTGTTTTTAAACCTGGGAACAGTTTCTTATAAAGAGAAGCTGAAATGGTTATTGTTGGTAATGGATTTACAGTTAACAAACGTTGTGCTGATAGTACAGATACACAAGGGGCTGCCCCTGAAATCACCGCTCGGTATAAATAACCGCTCATTGAAACCGGAGGTGCAGTGATGGTTAATGTAGCGGTAGTTACACCGGCATACACACCACCATTGGAGATATTGGTAAACGTATTTCCATTATCAATACTTACCTGCCATTGATATGTTGGTGTTGTACCTGAAGCACCAACAGTAAAGCTGGCTACTTTATCGGTACATACTGCAGCATTAACAGGTTGAGATATGATACTTATTGGTTGATTAACTGTTACTACCACTGTTCTTGCAGGAGAAGTACATACACCTACGCCACCAGGAATCAGGTTTACACTTCCTCTAAATCCTCGTGGTGTAAACGTTGGTGCAGCGGGAGCTGCAATACCTCCATAACCTATATTAGTTCCTGTTTGAATATCACAACCGCCTGCGGAGAAAGTATATATTCCTGGAGCCAGAGTGCTGTATGAAATATTAGCGCCCCCGCCAAGCAAATCCTGAATAGCAATGCCATAGGTAGCACCTGCAGGAATAACTAGGTTCAATCCGGTTATAAGTGGTTGAGGTGTAAGTGCTGTAGTTATTGTAACAGGAGTAGTTGCTCCTAATTGGTTCCAGCCATTGGCAACACTTATTGCACCAGGCAGACCATTTATTGCAGATGTTTTATAAAAAGCACTCGCAGTAGTTGCTCCTGTTGCAAGGCAGCCACTTGAAATACTTGAAAGTGTAACCGGATAAGCATTATTATTTACAATATTGAATGTAACCAAAGCCTGACCGTTTCCAGAAGCAAAATTTGTAGCAGGAGCAATTGGTGCAGGTGGTAAACTGTTTACTGTTACCTGGTAATTATAAACACCAGAAGGTGTTGGCCTTGTCCATACACTGTCAACTTCTGTACCTGCTACATATGAAGTAAGGGCAGCTGCATCGCTAAATAATCCGGCTGCAGGGCTCCATACTGCTGGTGCAGCTGGTACGCCTTGTACATAGGTAATTTCTATTGACCAGTTAGTTAATGTTCCTAAATCTGCTGGCCCGCCATCAGCCATAGCCAGGGTCCATGTGCCGTTTGGTACAGAGTACAAACTTGGCCATGTTGTAACATTGGCAACATAGCCTGTAGGGTCTACAACAAAGAATGGAACATTTAATAAAGCATCGGCTCTAAAAGTTCCGGTATAAGGATTTGATCCGCTGCTTAATGCAGCAGCACCTGCAGAACTGATCACTGTATTTACAAATCCGGATGTAGCTCCGGCACCACCGGTTCCTGTAAGATATTTATCTAATGCCAGAATATTATTATTCGGAGCTTTTAAATTAAATATCATATCCCCATTCCAGGTATGAGTCATATTAAGTGTAACCCTAACTCTGGATATTGTGGCATTAGCAGGAATACCTGCAACATTTAAAGTGGCATTAACGCCATTCGCAGTATTATCAGGTACTGCGATACTTATTGGACCAGATGCAAAATTAACGACAGTAGTTGTTGAAGAAGAACTCTTCAATTTTACTGCTGCATCACCAAGGCACATTGCTACAGGATTAGGTGTAACTGTTGGTGCAGGTGGCGTATAATTAATAAGGGCTGTTGCTGTACTGCTACAGCCTGTTGTATTATTTGTACCTGTTACAGTATATGAAGTAAATGCAGTTGGTGCTGCATAAACTGTAGCAAGGTTAGTACCAGTGTAGGCTGTTGTTGTACCGGCATTTGTAAATAAGCCGGTAACAGGAGACCATACATAAGTATCTCCGCCGCTTGCAGTTAATGCCAGGCCATTGATACCAGCAACACCACCACAACCAGATGTAGGTGTAACTGTTACAGCAGGTAATGCTTTTACAGTTAAAACAGCACCGTTCGAATTAACTGCCGGGCTACACGTTCCTGATACTACACAACGGTAACGGTTATTATTCATAACTGCTGTTGTAGGATTAATGGTTAATGTAACTGTATTTACACCTGCGTAAGGAGTACCATTATTAAGGCTTGTCCATGTAACACCGCCATTGGTACTTTCCTGCCACTGATACGTAATATTTGTACCGGTACCTGCTATAGTAAACGTGGCAGATGAACCTGCACACACAGATGTATTAAGAGGTTGTGTTGTAACTGCAGGTCGTTGGTTTACATTTAGCAAGATAGATGCTGTTCCTGTACAACCATTACCGCTAGTAGCTACAACTGTATATGTAGTAGTTACGGCAGGAGAGGCAGCAACGGGATTTGTATTTGTAGCATTAAGGCCTGCTGCAGGCGACCATACATAAGTTAAGCCCGGATTATTTGAAAGGGCATTATAGTTAATGGTTAAGCCCCAACTAGTTATAGTACCAATATCACCTCCTGCAACATCTCTTGCACCAAACAACCAGGTACCATTAAGTTGGCCTGCTGTGCTGATTAACGGAGCAAATGTTGTTGCACTCGGTGTAAATCCTGCTGGTGGAGGTGCAGCCAGGTTTCCATCAGGTAAGAAAGTCCCCGTAAATGGTGCCACACCAGATGCTATCGGAGTAACCGCAGTAGAGCTGATAACGGTATTAACAAAATTATCAGCTGATCCACCCCTTTGATTTACAAGATTTAATACCTGGTTATTTGGAGCTTTTAAAAATAAAACCACATCTCCATCCCAGGTATGCGTAATATTAAATGTTACACTTGCACTGCTACCCACTGCATTTGCTGGAATACCGGCAACAGTAAGTGGTGTGCTGATACCAGTTGCATTAGCATCCGGTATAACAACACTGATAGGCCCTGAATTTACCGTAGCAGTACCGGGTGCGGCCGATAATGCTGTTAACAAAGCAGGATTTCCTGCACAAAGTGTAGTGGGTACATCTGATGTAATAACTAAATTACCTACCCCTGCAGCAATAAAGTTAATAGTTGCTATGGTTGAATATGCAGCTGTACAACCGCTACTTTGCACATACGCCCTGTATTGCGTAGTTTGTGTAAGGTTGGTTACTGTTAATGTTGTTGTGGTATTGGCAATATTTGTCCATGTAGCGCCACCATCTATTGATGATTCCCAACGAATAATATTTCCAATACTGCCAGTTAAAGTTAATGTAGATGAATTAGGGCCTGCACAGGCATTACTGCTTGATGCAGTCATAGTTCCACCTTGTGATAAGGTTGTAATAGTTAAAAGAGCTGCATTACTTGTTACTACAACAGGACAACCTGCGGAAGACACCACACAGCGGAATTGCTTACCATTATCACCTGCAACAGCTGTAAATGAATACGTAGCAGCAGTTGCGCTGGCTATATTGGTCCAGGTAGTACCACCATCTGTACTAACCTGCCATTGATATGATATTGTACCCCCTGCACTGGCCGTAACAGAAAAAGAAGCCGTAGTACCAGCACAAACAATTGTGTTGGCTGGTTGACTGCTAATTTGAGCACCCCCACCTGTAATATTAAAGTTAACCATACGGGTAGCCCAGTTACCAAAAGTACCTAAGCCTGTTTTATTATATTGCCCAACTCCCCAAAAACTACCGTTAACAGGATCTACACTTAAAGTATTATAGTCACCCATTCTGTTGGTTCCGTTAACTATTGAACTCTCTATAATAGATGTTTCGGGAATTGACATCTGTCCTAAAGGATCACAGGTAGTTCTTCCTGTTAGCCTGAAAGCAGGGAAAGTAGGGGGAGTTCCCGGCCCAGTAACATTATATACCAAGCCAATATCACCATTCGCATTTTGGGTAATTGAACCCATAAAGCGATGGTTGCCATCGCCGGGGGCAACTGTACCTTGCTGATACATGGTCCAGAGGCCTGCGCCACCTGTACGTCTTAATTCCCACCAGCGTACCCCTCCGATACCACTGCCGGCATTGGTAGTAAAGTTTGCAACCATCGATTCATAAGCCCCAAAATTGCGGTAACTTACTTTATGCATTAATTGGCCTTCTATACCTCTGATTGCGGGGCCGCCTGCAGGTTGTGTAATACAAGCTGCCGCCCCACATAAAGTTGAATTGAAAGGTGCCGACACTATACTTTCCATTGGGCCAATAACTGATAACGGCGGGTTTGTAAAGTTAGGTGTATAAGTAAAAGTAAATATACTATCCACATCTGATGGATCACCTGTATCTGAATCGTCTTCAAAAAATGAAAACAATCCACTTTGGTTTGATACAGCTGGACCTTCCTGATGAACCGGCAAGTTTGTAAATATGCGATTACGTATTTCAGGAGTCTGATCAAATCTGAAACTAACAGCTGTTGCTGTTGCAGCACCTGCTATCATTGCAGCTCTGTCAAAAGCATAAATTGAACTTCCTACATAGCCGGGATTAAAATCATGTGTAATGCCATAATAAGCATTATGCCAAACTGAATAATGTGGATAATCTGCCTGGTATGCAAAAGTATAGGAATAAATTTTATATGTACCGGTAGGACTAGATGTTGTAGAAACAGCCCATACAAGAGTCTGGAGGTTATTTGCAAATTCCGTTAAAATCCACCTGTCAGCAATTTGATCATACATAACAACTGGATCACCTTGACCTGCAATACCAGTTAATGAACTTAAAACTGTTGGCCCCTGTACCACTACACCTGCTTTATTCCATATAATAAATTGAGAACCGCTGCTGTGGTTAATAATCTGAATAACATGATTTGGACCTACGGCAATATTATTATCTGATGGTGCAAATCCTGTTGCAGTGATACCATCAAAATTCTGGTTAATTGTAGCAGCGGCTGTTGTTGAAGAAGGAATTATCTTCCCTTGTAATGCCATGTCTTTTTCGGTCTTGCTTGCAAACTTATTTCGTAATGCATCTCTATCTCCATTATGCTTTAAAACTCCACCAATAAGCCCATGCTCGTCCCTTGTTATCTGAAGAGGTTCGCCATACATTGTTGTTTTGTCAATTTCAGAAAGTTTGGGCGTAGTTCGCACAAGCTTTCCTACAATTGTGGTAAACTGAGGACTTTGTTGTGCCATTCCATAATTTGAAAACAGCATGAACAAAACCCCAGTAAATAATAGTCGGGTAAAATTTTTCATATCTCTTTAGTTTTAGTAATGGACAAACTTAACAAAATAATGTGATTATAAATAAAAATCGTTGACTTTTTTTATTCCTGATTTGCTAAAATATTTTATTGTATTGTTTGTTTAAAGTATCATTTTTTTTTTGACATTCCAAATACCAACCCCTACCTTTGCAGCCTGAAAAAAACGAGCTTTTTAAACTAATAATTGATATTTTATGGTAGAAATTAAACCCGATGAAATTTCGGCAATTCTTCGCCAGCAGTTGAGCAATTTTAATGCCTCTGCAAGCCTGGAAGAAGTTGGGACAGTTTTACAGGTGGGTGATGGGATTGCCCGTATATATGGGTTGAACAATGTACGCAGTGGCGAGTTGGTTGAATTTGACAATGGCGTAAAGGCTATTGCCCTTAACCTGGAAGAAGATAATGTGGGTGTGGTATTGATGGGTGACAGCAGTGAAATTAAGGAAGGCGATAAGGTAAAACGTACTGGTCAGATCGCTTCAATAAAAGTTGGTGAAGGAATGAGCGGCCGGGTTATTAATACTTTGGGCGAACCAATTGATGGTAAGGGTCCAATTAAAGGTGAATTGTATGAAATGCCATTGGAACGTAAAGCACCCGGGGTAATTTTTCGTGAGCCTGTTAAAGAACCATTACAAACGGGGATTAAAGCAATTGATGCAATGATACCTATTGGGAGGGGTCAAAGAGAGTTAATCATTGGCGACCGTCAGACTGGTAAAACAGCCATTGCGGTTGATACTATTATCAATCAAAAAGAATTTTATGCTGCCGGCAAGCCTGTTTATTGCATATATGTTGCCATAGGACAAAAAGCAAGTACAATTGCCGGTATAATGAAAACATTGGAAGAAAATGGTGCTATGGCTTATACCACAATCGTTGCAGCATCTGCATCTGAACCTGCGCCATTACAATTCTATGCGCCATTTGCAGGTGCAGCCATTGGAGAATTTTTCCGGGATACCGGGAGGCCGGCATTAATTATTTATGATGATCTTTCAAAACAGGCTGTGGCTTACCGCGAAGTATCTTTATTACTACGCCGTCCACCAGGCCGTGAGGCTTATCCTGGTGATGTATTTTATTTGCATAGCCGCTTATTGGAAAGAGCTGCAAAAGTTATTGCAAAAGATGAGATTGCTGCACAAATGAACGATTTGCCTGCCACCATTAAACACCTGGTTAAAGGTGGTGGTAGTTTAACTGCATTGCCAATTATTGAAACACAGGCTGGTGATGTTTCTGCATATATTCCCACTAATGTAATTTCCATTACCGACGGACAAATATTTTTAGAAGGTAACTTATTTAATGCCGGTATACGACCTGCAATTAACGTAGGTATTTCTGTAAGCCGTGTGGGTGGTAATGCACAGATTAAGTCAATGAAAAAAGTTGCCGGTACATTAAAATTAGATCAGGCATTATACCGCGAGCTGGAAGCCTTCAGTAAATTTGGCGGTGACCTTGATGCTGCTACAAAAAATGTTATTGATAAAGGGGCAAGAAACGTAGAAGTTTTAAAGCAGCTCCAGTATTCGCCTATGTCTGTTGAAAAACAGGTAGCCATTATTTATCTGGGTACACAAGGTTTATTAAAAAATGTAGCGGTAAAAAATGTAAAGGCATTTGAAGAACATTTTTTAATGGAAATGGAAAATAAACACCCTGAAATTTTAGCTGACTTTAAAAAAGGTAATTTACCTGAAGATGGATTGAAGAAAGTGACAGAATTGGCTGCTGGTTTAGCGGGACAGTATAAATAGTTTTTTAACTAAAATATATAACCGGTTCAAGAGTAAAATTTTGAACCGGTTTTTTTATTGAATTCAACTGTATGTTATAAGTATTTTAAACATAAGATTCACTTAGTATAATTTTTTGTATATTTATTTCATACAACATTCAAAATATTTTTATGAACAAAAATTATTTACGCAGAAAGTATATTATTATTTTACTGCTTCTATTTAATTGCGCAAAAACAGTTGCGCAACAGCCAACAGGGACAAATGCTGATCCTGATTTGCCAATTTTTTCTACTAATGTTGATAAAGAAGCTTACCTAAAAAATAGAAGTGAATTCATCGCTCAAAAAAGAGGCATCCCCTATAACCTGCCTTACAATGCACGCTTATTTGCAATTGAGGAAAAAAACAGGCAGGAGCAAGTTCAATTAAATAGCCCCAATTCTATTTTATCGGCTCCAAACTGGGTAGCCGAAGGGCCTTTTCCAATACCAAACGGTCAAACTACAGGGGGGAGTGTAGCTGTTAGCGGCAGGGTTACAGCTATAGCAGTGCACCCAACCAATGCTAATATAGTTTATGCCGGAACAGCAAATGGCGGAATTTACAGATCAGTTGACGGAGGTACAAACTGGACTGCTATTTTTGATAATGGACAATCATTGGCAATTGGTGCATTGGCATTAGCTGCAAGCAGCCCATCAACTTTATATGTAGGTACGGGTGAGGCTGCTTTATCACTGGATAGTTATTTTGGAGTGGGGCTATACAGAATAGATAATGCAGATGTGGCCCCAACATTGGTAGGCCCAATAAATCCGGGAGGAATATTTACTTTTAGTTCCATCAGTAAAATTTTAGTTGACCCTACCAATGCAGCTAATGTTTTTGTATCTACCGCAAGTGGAATTGGAGGTATTATTAGTACTAACCCTGGTTCCGTATCAAAAGGAATATACAGAAGCACCAACGCTACCGCAGCAGCCGGAACTGTGGCTTTTACCAAGCTAACAGTAGCAACCGCCAATTTTGGAAACAGAAGTATAATTGATATGGTAATGGAGCCTGGAACACCGAATAATATCGTTTGTACTGTTTATGGTTTAAGTACGTTTGGCGATGGAGGTATTTACAGAAGTACTGATGCTCTTGCAGCAACACCCACTTTTACAAGAACTTTTGTTTTGGGGACTGCCGGTAAAGCCTGGAGATGTGAATTGGGCATATGTAAAGTTGGTGCCGTTACAACAATATATGCCGGGCTTGATACAAGCGGTAATCCGGCTGTAAGAAGTATTCAAAAATCTACAGATGGAGGAGCAACCTGGGCGCCAACAGGATATTCTTATGGTTTTTGCGGAACCCAATGTTTTTATGACATAGCACTTGCTGTAGATCCGGGTAATGCCAATAACTTTTATATTGGTGGTTTTTCAGGAAACAATATATTCAGATATTCGACAGATGGTGGAGCAACGTATAATATATCAGCAACTAACCTGCATGCCGATGTTCATACTGTTGTAGTTGCACCATCAGCACCAACTACAATTTTTCTGGGTTGTGATGGAGGTATTTTTAAAACTACCAATGCCGGTGTTACCTGGGCAAGTATGAACACAGCAGGTTTTAGTGCTACACAATTTCAAAGTCTGGCAATACATCCTATTGACACTAAATTTTCTATTGCAGGTGCACAGGATAATGGAACAAGTATGTATAAACCTGATGGAACCTGGAACCGGATTGACTTTGGTGATGGAGGTTATACTTTAATAGACCAAAATGCTGCAGACAACACAACCGTTACTATGTATCATACTTATTTTAACCAGGCTGGTAACCTCGCTGGTTTAGCAAGGGTTGACTTGGTTGCCAATGCTTTTGACGGAAACTGGCCTTTTTTTGGTTGTAATGGTGTAACAGGAAATGGTATTAGTTGTACAGGTACGGTATTGTTTTATGCTCCAATAGCTTTAGGTCCAGGCAATCCTAATACGGTCTATTATTGTTCAGACAGATTATACAGGTCTGCTAATAAGGGAGCAAACTTTATAACAGTAAGTCAGTCACCAATAGTGGCCGGTATAGCAATATCTACTGTTGCTATTGCAAAACAAGATGATAATTTTAGAGTTGTTGGGCTAACTAACGGAACTGTATGGGCGACTAATACCGGTTCATCTACCTTAACAAGTATGACACTTACGGGTGCTCCTGCTGCTGCTGTACAAAGAGTTTATATTGACCCCTTAAACAAAAATGTGGCCTATGTATGTTTTGGAGGCTATGGTGTTACGGCAGGTCAGCATATCTGGAAGACATCAAACCTAAATACTGTTACACCTACCTGGGCTGCTTCAGGAACCGGCATTCCTGATGTTCCGGTAAATTCATTCACTAGCGATCCCGGTAATTCCAGCATATTATATGCAGGAACAGATATTGGTGTATATTCCTCAACAGATGCAGGAGCAACATGGTCTTCATTCAGTTCCGGATTACCCATTGTACCTGTATTTGACATGGCGGTACACCCGGTTAGCCATAATTTAAGGATTGCCACCCATGGCAGAGGTTTATGGAGTACCACTTCTGTTCTTTTGCCAATTGATTTGACAACATTTACCGCAACAGCAAGGCCTAATGGCAAAGTTTATTTGGAATGGTTTACCCAAAGTGAACAAAATAATAAGGGATTTGAAATAGAACGTTCTGTTCAATTATCTAACGGCACAACGCAATGGATAAATATTGGTTTTGTTGCCGGAAGTGGTAACTCAAGTACTACAAAGCGTTATTACTTTGAAGACGAACCGGTGGGAGGTAAAAAATTTCTATACAGATTAAAGCAAATTGATTATGACGCCCGTTTTAAATACACTGATACCAAGCTTGTTTCGTTAAGAGATTTTGATTTTGGTCTATACTCAATTTATCCTAATCCTATTACTGATTTTGCCACTATTAAATTTAAATTACCTGATAACAATCTGGTTAAGATATCATTGTTTGATAATGCAGGTAAGCTGGTAAGAGAGGTAATTAATGAAAATAAGGACGCTGGTATATATCAGGTTAGTTTTTCTGTAAAAAATCTTGCTGCCGGCGTTTATTACTGCAAAATGCAAGCGGGTATTTTCTTTAACAGTAAAAGTTTTACTGTAATAAAATAAAGATGAACTAAACAAAAAACTGTTAATAGAATCTATTAACAGTTTTTTGTTACCCCCATTTCTGACCACAATACTTAAACTACAAACTCCCCAAAAGGAAGTTTTTAGTTTGGGGTTTATATCATTTAGTTATTATCCTCTTCTTAATTTAGGTCTTTGCTGTTCTATCCGCTGTTTACGGATACGGTCTAATAATTTCCGTTTAAATTCCCCATCCATCCTGAAAAACCTTTCGCAACGCTTGGCACCTAATATCCGGTTAAAATTTTCCTGGTATTTCTTTTTTATATTAAGAACGGTTTGTTGCTTATCCAGTTCGGGCATATCAGGTTTTACTGCCTTTATATCGCTTTCAAATTGTGCATGCAGTGGCCAGAATTTTTGTGCTTCATCAGCATTAAGATTTAACTCCTGTGTTATATAAGCAACATATAATGCTTTAATTTTTCCCTGGTGTTTGGCTTCGTCGCCGGGCTGATCGTCCTGTGCTTTTGCAGCAAACAAGCTGCCTATTAAAATTGTTGTTATCAATAAAATTTTTTTCATAATACCCTCCTTAGTTTTTTAAATCGCTTACATCAATATTATCAAGATACTTATCAAGAGCTTTATCATCATTCATATAATCTTCCCTTGCAGGTAAATCATTATCATTAACCAAATTTGCAGCAATGGTTTGAGCATCTATATTTTCTCCGTTTGCCTGCAGGTATTTAATGATATCATCAGCTGAAATTTTTGCCAGCTCTTCATCTACATTATGAATTTTACCTGCTTCTGCAACATATGATGGCATTATAATTTTTTCGCTTCCGCCATTGGTAAATTTGTAAACCCCCAATGCCATTGCCCCGGTAAAAATTGCTGCCACTGCATATTTAAAGAAAGCAGCGGTACGCCTGTGCATCGTTATCACTTTAGCCGGTTGAGGAATTATTTCCCCAATTATCTTACCAGGTAATAATTTAAAATATCTCTTTGGTACTGTAAAAACATTTTTATTTTGAATGCCATGAAGCAAAGGCGATAAGTCCCATAATTCTTGTATTGTATTTTCCTGTGCCTTTATCTTCTTTAAAATATTATCCGCTAAGAATTCAAAATAACCTTGTGGTACTTGTAATGAAGGGGAAATACCTTCCAATAATCCATTATTTTCTTGCTGCACCAACAGCAAAATCTCATCTCCAAGTCTTTCAAAATATCCTGCAGGAACAGTAAATACATTTACCTTTTCCATACCTGCAACTACAGCGCTAAGTGCATTTAATTCATTCAATATATCAATCCTGTTTTCCATTCTTACTTAAGACGTTATTATTTGCTTAAAGTTTAACTATTCAATATAAATTCTTCAATCTTTTTAACTGCGTGATGATAGCTGGCTTTTAAAGCACCTTCGCTGGTTTCTAAAACACGGCTCATCTTTTCGTAAGGCATTTCATCATAGTACCTTAAATTAAACACTACCCGTTGTTTTTCAGGTAATTGCTGTATAGCTATCTGAAGTTTCCACTCCAGTTTATTGGCATCAAAATGCTGATCTGACTTTAATTTGTTACTAAGGCCGTTTTCCACATCCCCTAAAGAAACTGCCGATCTTTTTTTCTGTTGCTCTAAAAAAGTAAGAGATTCATTAGTAGCTATCCGATATAGCCAGGTATATAACTGGCTGTCTTCCCTGAAATTTTCAAGGCCTTTCCAAACCTTTATAAACATGTTTTGTAACACATCATTGGCATCTTCATGTTCTACCACCATGCGGCGGATATGCCAATATAATTTTTCCTGGTATTTTTTTATAATAGCTGTAAAAGCCCGCTCTTTAGTAGCAGCTTCGGCAAACTGGCTTAGCAGTTCTTTATCTTCTAGGTTTGTGGCCATATAAGGTTTGAGGTAGTAAAAATAAAAAAACCAATGGTAAGATTGGTTTTTTTATGAAAAGTTTAAATGGTCTGTTTAGTTTATGGACATTTCCCGGTGGTATAAGTTTTAATACCCTCACATTCTGCAGAGCACGCATTATCATATGTTACATTATTGCAACCACATACAGGATTATAAAAAAGAGGACAGATACAATTAGGGTCTGTAGGCCCTTTAGGGCAATTACTAGCTGTGCTTGTTTTTTTACAGGAAAATAAAAAAATGGTTGTTGCTGTAAAAAAAAGATATAGAAGCTTTTTCATAGCAACAGAAAAACAAAAACTGGGCCAAATAAAAGTTGTTGTTACGCTTTGCGGCTCAACACTTTCTCCGCTGCTGCAACAATATTGGGTGTATCTAAACCATATTTGGTAAGCAATTCTGTCGGTTTACCACTTTCTCCAAAAGTATCGTTTGTGCCAATGTACTCAATTGGTATGGGGAAATGTTTAGCTGCAACCTGTGCAATACTGTCGCCTAATCCGCCAATAATGTTATGCTCTTCGGCAGTAACTGCACATTTTGTTTTTTTAATGGAAGCAAGCACAGCTTCTACATCTAATGGCTTAATAGTATGGATATTTATTACTTCAACACTTATGCCTTTTTCTTCTAAAATTTTACCGGCTTCCACAGCTTTCCAAACCAGGTGGCCACAGGCAAAAATTGTTACATCATTACCTTCAGAAAGCTGTTGTGCTTTACCTATTACAAAATCTTCTTCTTTAGTAAATATGGGCCAAACAGGGCGACCAAAACGCAGGTAAACCGGACCCTCGTAATCTGCAATGGCTTGTGTTGCGGCTTTTGTTTGGTTATAATCTGCGGGCACAATCACCGTCATCCCTGGCAACATTTTCATTAAACCAATATCTTCCAGTATCTGATGTGTTGCACCATCTTCACCTAAAGTTAAACCGGCATGAGAGGCGCAAATTTTTACATTTTTCCCGCTGTATGCCACACTTTGGCGTATTTGATCATAAACCCTGCCTGTAGAAAAATTTGCAAAGGTTGTGGTATAAGGAATTTTACCTCCAATGGTCAATCCTGCTGCAATACCTATCATATTGGCTTCGGCAATACCACACTGCACAAAACGTTCAGGAAATTCTTTAATAAACCCGTTCAATTTCATAGAGCCTAAAAGGTCGGCTGTTAATGCAATAATATTTGTATTTTTTCTTGCGGCTTCTAAAATGCCGTCTCCAAAACCACTACGGGTGTCTTTATTTCCTGTTACCTGAATTTGACTGAGCATGTGTAATAATTCTATTTTTAAACTTTATAAGATTCCGCAAAGTAAAAGAAAGATTCGATTGAATATTAAAGTACTTTAAAAAGTTGCACACAATATTTTGGTGAGCTTTATTTAACAGGAGTGGTAATTAATTTGAAATTTCAGAAACTGTATAATATTTTAAATTATTTGCCTTTACAAAATTAATTATTGTTTTAAGTCTGTCTAAAGTTACGCTATACTGGTTGCTGGTATTGATATCGTGGGCTACAAAAATAACACAGGCTTTATTATTGCTTACAGATTCCAATACTTCAATAATATCAGCATCGCTCCGTTTGCTACTTCTATCAATTCCCAGGCCATATAGCAGTTTATTGTTTTGTGTAGGCACAATACTTTTTGTAAAATCTTTTGTGCCGTTAAGGGCTCTTACACTTTTAAAATGGTTGATTAAAAGCGTATCAAGAAAATAATTGTGAGCGCCATAGGGATAAGCAAAAGTTGTTGGATAAAACCCATCATTGTTCATTAATTTAAGTTCATCGTTAATTTCGTAACGGATTAATTCATCAAAAGAATGCCCGTATTTGTATACATAGTCCTGCAAATTGTAATGGTTAGCAGTATGGAATGCTATTTCGTGGCCATGGTTTTGAATAACAGCAAGCCTTTCTTTTTGTTTGGTTGTTAAAAGATGATAAGAAGAAATATAAAAAGTTGCTTTTACACCAGCACTATCCAAAAATGGCAAATAAGTAAACCAATTGTCTATCCGGCGGTCATCAAATGTTAATGCAATACCAGGGTCGGCTATATAACCTTTTCTACTAAATTTTTTACAGCCTGAAAACAAAACGATAATTACCGTTAGGGCACACAATGCCCTGCAAAATTTTTTTGTCATAAAAAGCCCTTTTATTATAGGAATTCGCTCAGGATAATGTAGGGTTGAGGATAATTGACTGGCGAAGATAATAGAAATATCAATTTAATCCTGCTTTTTGTTATTTTCTAATATTTTGATCGTTTTTCAGTTTCATTTCCCATTCCCATGCAGTATTCATCATATCATCCAGGTTAAATACAGGGTTCCAGCCAAGTATGTTTTTTGCTTTGTTATTATTGGAATATATGGCAATAACATCACCTGAGCGGCGTGGACCAAGCTGGTAATTTAATTTAACCCCACTTACTTTTTCAAAAGTAGCAATAACCTCCAGCACTGTATATCCATTACCAGTGCCAAGATTAAATACTTCGCAATTGGCAGTATTTTTTTGATGAATTAAATAATTTAATGCCAGTGTATGGGCATGAGCTATATCACAAACATGAATATAATCTCTTACACAACTGCCATCCTTTGTATCATAGTCTGTTCCAAATACCTGCATTGTGGGTAATTTACCAATTGCAGTTTGTGTTATTGCCGGAACAAGATTTGCGGGTTTGCCAACAGGCAATTCACCAATATTTATTGAAGGATGAGCCCCTACCGGATTAAAATACCGAAGCAAGATGGCTTTTAACGAATTATTTTTTACCACTTCTGATACAATCTGCTCACCCATTTGCTTGGTGGCACCATATGGTGATTCTGCAGGTTGCTGAGGTGTTTCTTCTGTTACAGGTATTACTTCAGGATTGCCATAAACAGTACAGGATGAAGAGAAAACAAAATGTGGTACTTTAAATTCCTCTGCACATTTTAAAATATTAATAAGAGAGTTCAGGTTATTCTCAAAATAAAATAATGGTTTTTCAACCGATTCACCAACTGCTTTATATGCAGCAAAATGGATAATACCTTTTATAGCGGGGTTTTCCTCGAAGATGGCATAGGTATCATCATAAATGCAAAGATCAACTTTATAATTTTTTATCTTTTTACCAATGATTTTTTCTACACCATCAAGCATGCCTTCGTTACTACGTGAATTATTATCTGCACATACAACGTCAAAACCGTTGTTTACTAAATCAACAATAGTATGTGAGCCTATATAACCACAGCCGCCTGTTACTAATATTTTTTCCATAATACAAAGAAAATAAAAAATCACTCAAATACCTGAGTGATTTTTTATAAGTAAGTTATTTTAAAATTATTTTGTAAAAAAAGATACAATATAATAGACCAACGCTGCCAGCAGTCCGCTTACAGGTATGGTTAAAATCCATGCCCACAAAAGATTTACTGTTACTCCCCAACGCACTGCACTAAGGCGCTTGGTAGCTCCCACTCCTATTATGCTTCCGGTAATGGTGTGTGTGGTAGATACAGGTATACCCATTTGTCCGGTAAAAAATAAGGTGAATGCCCCGGCAGTTTCTGCAGCTACCCCTTCAAGCGGTGTAACTTTTGTAATTTTTGTGCCCATGGTTTTTACAATTTTCCAACCACCACTCATGGTACCTAAGCCAATGGACAGGTAACAGGCAATAGGCACCCAATTGGGCAGATCAGAAAAATTCTGCAGATTGCCGTTGGCAATTAATGCAGCGCCTATAATACCCATTACTTTCTGGGCATCGTTACCACCATGCCCAATGCTAAATGCGGCAGAACTAAATAATTGTAACCGCTTAAACATAGTAGCCACTTTAAATGCTGTGGGGGTACGAATTTTTTCAACGTATAAATAAACAAGGCAAAATAAAACGGAGGTTAAAACAATACCCCAAACTATCATACTGTTATCTGCTTTATCAATATCTTTTGCCAGCGCTTTTTCAATACTGAAAGACCCTATTTTATCTTGTACTTTTTCTTTATTGGCATCCTTTATGGGATAGATTGCATTTAGTGCAATCATTGTACTGTCCAATGACAGTTCTTTTTTAAAATATTTTTTTAATGGTTCTTTGTATTTTTCTGTAACATCTTTTGCAATATTGTATTCTGCCTTTACTTTTTCATCACTTGTTGCTTTAGCTTCCAGCACCAAAAAATCATTGGCATTGCGTACATCATCTTTTAACCTGCTGGCTTCTATATCTTTTAATAACCCTTCGTCAGCTGCATGTTTTGCAATCCCTTTTGCACCCAGGTTATCGAAATCATCAACTAAAATTTTTATTTTATTATAATTAGGTAATGCTTTATCTAATTTTTCTTTTGCAGTGTTATATGCTTTAACGATAACGGTATCGAATGGGTTGGCTTCTTTTTTTGCAAGCGATTCACTTAATTCTTTTTTATATTTATCAACCTTTAAAAACTTTTGCAGGTTTTCATCCATTTTACTGGTTTCAAATTTATCGAATAATAAAACAGTTAAAAATGTAGCCAATGCAATAATGCCTATCCTGGCCCATATATTCCGCATTATGGTTACTATGGTAATAAAAATGGAAATTCCCATACCTATAAGTGGCGCTAAAAAAATAAATAATACAGTGTTTAGGATGATACTTGATTCTACAATTTTTCCCCAGCTGTAACCAATCCCTTTTAATGATAAAGCATGTGCAATAGCTGCGCCTGCAAAACCACCAATTAATGTATGAGAAGATGATGATGGAATACCATACCACCAGGTTAATAAATTCCAGAAAATAGCGGCAATCAAACCTGATAAAATTACAGGCAATGTTATAAACTCCTTGTTTACTGTTTTGCTGATGGTATTTGCAACGGCATGGTCTTTAAAAATAAAAAAGGCAACCACATTAAAAATGGCAGCCCAAACCACCGCCTGAAAAGGTGTGAGTACTTTTGTAGAAACCACAGTTGCTATTGAATTGGCAGCATCATGAAAACCATTGATATAGTCAAATATTAATGCCAGTGCTATAATTACTATTACTAAAGTCATGTTGGTATTGGTTAATGGTTCATAGTGGATGGTTCATGGCTGATAGTTATGAACCATGTGCTATCAACTATGCATATTTTACAATTATACTTTCAATTACATTGGCCGCATCTTCACATTTATCAGTTACAATTTCCATAACCTGGTAAATTTCCCGTTTCTTAATTACTTCTTTTGCATCGGGTTCTTCTGCAAATAATTTTTCAATGCTCATATCAAAAATATCATCTCCCTGGTTTTCTATACTGTTAATAGCAACCAATGCATCCGTTATTTTACGCATGTTCTTCATATTACGTAACTCCATTACCGCGTCGTGTACAGCTACACAACCCTGTGCAATAATATCTGCCATTTTGTGAATACCCGTATCATTAGGATTTACCCTGTAAAAATTTATTTTTTTAGCAGATGCATATATGTAATCTGCAATATCATCTAATGCAGAGGCTAAGTAGTGAATGTCTTCCCTGTCGAATGGCGTAATAAAATTCTTTCCTAATTCGGTAAATATCTGGTGCGTATAATCATCGTTAACATGCTCCATATCTTCGAGATCCTTTATTAACTTAGCTCTTTCATCAAAATCAGGCTCATTTACCACTTCTTTTAATTTTTCGCCCATTTTAACCAACACATCAACCACGCTTTCAAAAAGCTGAAAAAATACCCTGTCTTTGGGTAAGAAGATTTTTAAGATAGAATTTAATCCTGCCATAACATTTAAATTTTTGCGGCAAAGGTTAGGTATTAGCGTAAAAATAGAAAGCCATTTTAAAATGGTAATGATTTCTTAACACAGGGGTAACACTAATTTGTTATTCCTTTGCGGCAAAAATTTGCAACATGCTTAAGAAAAAACTGCCGCTTCTGGCCGTAACTATATTATTATGCCAGTTTGTACAAGCCCAGTATTTAATGGATATGGTGGACACCACCAAAGATATTGGAAAGGGTATGTTATCGTTATATAACCGTTTTGATAATATAAGACTGAGCGGATATATTCAGCCCCAGTTTCAGGTAGCTGAAAGCAAAGGTGCAAAAGGATTTGCCGGAGGTGATTTTGCCACAAACAGCAATAACCGTTTTATGTTAAGAAGGGCAAGGGTCCGTTTTGATTATATACATTTTACAAAAGATGCCAAAGGGCCTTCTTTACAGTTTGTATTTCAATTTGACGCTACCGAAAGAGGGGTTAATGTTAGAGATGTTTGGGGGCGAATTTTTGAAAACAAATACCAGCTCTTTTCTTTTACAACCGGTTTATTTGGCCGGCCATTTAGTTATGAATTGAATTTATCAAGCGGTGACAGGGAAAGCCCCGAACGTGGCCGCATGAGCCAGATATTGATGAAAACTGAAAGAGATATGGGTGCTATGGTAACATTTGAACCACGAAAAAAAACAAGTAAGTTAAAGTTTTTAAAAGCTGAAGTGGGAATCTTCAATGGCCAGGGATTATCATCTACAACTGATTACGATAGCCACAAAGATATTATTGGTAAAATTGCCATTAAGCCACAATCGTTATCTAAGAAAATTACCCTGGGGGCTGCAGTTTCTGTTTTAAATGGCGGACTATCGCAAAACACAAAATACGTTTATACCACACAATCTGTTTCAGGAATAAAAAGTTTTGTGGTTGATTCTGCCACAACTAATATTAATAATATTGCTCCGAGAAAATATTATGGCGCAGATGCACAATTAAAAATTAAAAATAAAGTTGGTTTTACAGAGTTACGTGCAGAATTTATTACCGGAAAACAAACTGCATCGGCTATAAGCACCGAAACGCCTGGTGCATTATTTGCCGCCAGCGAAGGTTATTATATAAGAAAATTCAATGGTGCTTATTTTTATTTTTTACAGCATTTAGGAAGCCTCCGTCATCAAATAGGTGTTAAGTATGATTGGTACGATCCTAACACCGATGTAAAAACAGATGAGATAGGGAAACCGGGTACAACTATCAATGCCGCTAATATTAAATACAGCACTTTAGGTTTTGGTTACATTTATTATATGACGCCTAATGCCAAATTAGTTTTTTGGTACGATAAAATCACCAACGAAAAAACACAACTGGCTGGCTATACCAGCGATGTAAAAGACAATGTATTTACCTGCCGCTTACAATTCAGATTTTAGTACATAACATTTACGTAACAAACAGGTAACATTTACGTAATCTTCTGTTCATCTTATTATAACACGCAAGTCGTTATTTTGCATAAATTAACAAGATGAAAAAAATTGTATTACCGCTCTTTGCATTAGTCACGTTTTGTATTAGTGCATTTAGCCAGGAAACAACAGCTACATTAACCGGAACTATTAATGACGAAAGGGGGGGGATAGTACCAAATGCCACTATTGCTGTTACACACGAACCTACCGGCAGTACAACAACTACCCAAACCAATAAAAAAGGGCTTTTCGCCATTCCTAATTTAAAGCCCGGGGGGCCTTATACTATCAGGGCTTCTTTTGTAGGTTTTAGCGAAGAGAAACTTGAGAATGTAAATTTAGTTTTGGGTAATAACCCTGATTTAAATGTGGGGTTGAAGCTAAATACGCAAAACCTTAAAGAAGTTGTAGTAAGCGGGGGCAAAAAACAACTTGGTTCAGGTACAAATATCAGCAGAAATCAGATGAATACTTTACCTACCATTGGCAGAAGCCTGAGTGATTTTACCCGTCTTACGCCTCAATCCAATAATAATTCTTTTGCAGGTACTAATTTCCGCTACAATAATTTAACTATTGACGGGGCCATCAATAACGATGCTTTTGGTTTCAGTAATTCAGCAGGTGGTGTTAGTGGCGGCGGTCAGTCTGGTGCTGCAGGTTCGGGTACACGTACCAATCCATACAGTATAGATGTTATACAGGAAGTACAGGTACAAATAGCGCCATACGATGTTAAACTTGGAAATTTTACCGGCGGCAGTGTGAATGCTGTTACAAAAAGTGGTACTAACACTGTACATAGTTCAATTTATGGATATGGCCGTAACCAAAGCTTAATGGGTAAAAGTGTGGAAGGTTTAAAAACAAAAATAGGAAGCGATTTTTATGATTACCAATATGGTGCTACTGTTAGCGGGCCAATTGCAAAAAATAAAGCTTTCTTTATAGTTAACTATGAGCATACCGACAGGCAGGAGCCATCCTCTTACAACGCAGGTGATCCGGGTGCAGCCATGACATTAGCTGAAGGACAGCAGATTGCAAACCAGTTAAAAACCAAATACGGGTATGATCCCGGAAGCTATACTGGAGCTTACAAACTTTTCACTAAAAGTGATAAATTATTTGGGCGCCTGGATTTTAAATTGAACGCAAATAACAACCTAACATTACGTGCCATTTATACAGATGGTAAGGGAAATAACTTAGAGAGGTCTTCCACCAATTTTCAATTTGGTTCAACAGATTTTACACAGTACACAAAAAATTTAAACCTGACTGCTGAATTGAAAACAAAATTCAGTTCAAGCTTAAGTAATCAGTTTAATGTCAGTTATATCAAGGTACATGAATACAGGGATTTTCCCGGGTCCATTGCACCATATATTGATATAGACAATGGTCGTATAACATTAGGTACCTGGAGAGAGGCATCTATTTATAACCTGAATCAAAAAACTATTGAGGTTAGCGACAATGTTACTTTAACAAAGGGTATTAATAAATTTACCTTTGGTACACATAATGAGTTTTATGACCTTAGTTATGGCTTTATCAATTCTTATAATGGCAGATGGGAATATTCAAGAGGTGTGAATAGTTTTTTAGCAGATAATCCAAGCCGTATTAGGGGTGCATTTATTACCAATCCTAAACTTGCTGCTGACAGAAACAGTATTTATAATAACCCTCCCAATCCTTATACCATTGCCTTAACAAGTGCCTATGCGCAGGATGATATAACAATAAACAAAAGATTAAAAGTATCTCCGGGTATAAGGTTCGACTATTCTTTTGCAGGTAGCCAGCCTTATGTTGATTCTTCTTTGAATTCAACCAATACAAATGCTGTAACCGGTCAGCCAAACTATGTTTCTGCAAATCCAACTTATTCAAATACAGCTTTTAAAAATTTAACAGGCAAGCTGCCTAACAGGGTGGCCGTTTCCCCACGTTTAGGTTTTAGTTATGATATTAAAGGAGACCAATCTGTTATACTTCGTGGTGGAACAGGAGTCTTTGTTGGCAAAGTTCCGTTTGCCTGGTATGGTTATGCCTATACTTTAAATGGTGGTACATATGGTAATATTGACTGGAACGGCCCAGCTGCGGGAGTAACAGTTCCATTAGCAATAAACCCTGCAGGTTTAAAAGATACAGTGACTAAATATGGTGGGGCTTCAAGAAGCGCTACCCGTGAAATAGATGTTTTTGACAATAATTTTAAACTGCCAACAGTATGGCGCAGCAATATTGCTGTTGATTATAAATTTGGGCATGGTTATAAATTTACCGGCGATGTATTGTTCACCAAAACAATCCACGATGTAAAATACGAACAGATAAACCTGAAAGATTCAGTTGCTTATTTTACTACAGGCCCAACACAAACCCCGGTTTATGTTGGCGGAAAGTATAACGCAGCTTATTCAAATGTATATCATCTTACCAATACAAGTGAAGGTTACCGCTATAACCTTACGGCGCAACTTTCTAAGTTTACAAATAATATAAATGTTGGTACCCATAAACTTAACCTTAACTGGAGTGTTGCTTATACGTACGGCATGAGCAGGGATATCACCAATGGCATACGCAACTCATGGGAAAGCAGTTATAATGTAAACCCTGCAATTGTGCCAAGCAATTCTACACTGGCTTATTCAAATTTTGATTTACGCAACCGTATAGTGGCAACATTAGGAGCCAATTTAATGTGGAACGAAAAGAATATTACTTCATTATCATTCTTCTATGCCGGAACTTCTGGTATCCCTTACAGTTTAGTATATCAGTCAGCACCATTTGGCTCAGGAACAAATGCTGCACTACCTTATATTCCAAAAAACCAGGCAGATGCTAATTTAATTGACAAAAAAGATGCATCAGGTAATGTCATTTATGCTGCAACCCAGCAATGGGCAGATCTGAGTAATTTAATTGAAGGTGATTCTTATCTTAAAACAAGAAAAGGCCAGTATGCAGAAAGAAATGGTTTACGTACTCCATGGAACCAGGACCTGGATATGAAATTAATGCATGAGTTTAAATTAAGTAAAACCAATAAATCACAATCTTTACAGATAAGCTTTGATGTTTTCAATGTATTGAATTTAATCAACAACAGTTGGGGTCATGTTAACTTTGTTACTAACCTTAATAATTATACGGTTAACTTCCTGCAGTTTGTAAAAGATGCTGCTGGTAAATCACCAGGTGCTCCTGCTACAGGTTACACTCCTGCTTTTAACTATGTAAAACCAAGTGGTATAAATAATCACTATTACACATTGGACCCAATCAACAGCCGCTGGCAGGGACAGTTAGGAATCAAATATAATTTCTAACAAAATTATCCTGCTGTTTTATGCAGTTAAAAATAAAAAGCCACTGTTATTTTAACGGTGGCTTTTTTATTTAAGTATTTATAGAAATAATGTCTGTTGTATTCTTAAATGATTTATTTGGTAACTTTTACATAACCCCGGCTTAATCATCAGGTAACAAAATATCATCAAATTACATTGGGGTTAGTAAAACAGTAATTGTTTTACGTTCTTAAGCAAATAGCAAGTACTGAGCTTAGCCGAAGTATCTTATGCTTGTACACACCTGGTATTCTTACCGGGTGTTTTTTTATGCCTGACTACGAAATTTTTCTTAGTTTAAATTGTTGATATTTTCTAAAAAACAATCATTTCTAAGCAGCTACTCATTATAAAATTTTGTCCACTTAAGTTAAGTAAAAGTTAATTTTACTACATTCGCCTTTTATTAAATCACCAAACTTAAACACCAATGAGAAAACTTAAACTACTGCTGACAATGTTGTTAGTCAGCTTTGCATCATTTTATGTGCATGCGCAAACTACTGTTACAGGAAAAGTAAAGGATGCTACAGGCAATCCTATTGCTGGTGCAACCATATCCGTAAGGGGTGGTGGAGCAGCAACAACATCTTCTGACGGTTCTTATTCTGTTAAACTTCCGTCAGGAAAAAGCACTATTGTGGTTTCTTATGTTGGTTATATTGCAAAAACCTTAACAGTTAATGGTTCAACAGCTGATGTTATCCTTGAACTTGATAACAAATCATTGAGCGAAGTAGTGGTAACAGGAACTGGAGTTGCCATTTCAAAAAGGAAAGTGGCCATCTCTGTAGAATCTGTAGATATTGCAAAACAAACCAAAGTATCTACCGGCGGTGTACTTGACCAATTAGTAGGGCAAATACCTGGTGCCCAGATCTCAAGTATTGGTGGCCAACCGGGACAAGCCCCAAGTATTGTATTGCGTGGTATTAATTCCATTAAAAATGGTACAAATCCTATGATCATTCTGGATGGGGTACAATTGGGTGCAACAAACTTAAATGCAATTGACTTAAATACAATTGAAAGAGTAGAAGTTGTTTCAGGTTCTGCAGCAGCTACACTTTATGGTGCCCAGGGTGCTAATGGCGTAATACAATTATTCAGTAAAAAAGGGAAAAAGGGACAAATAAATATAGATGCAAGTGTTGCATCTACTTCAACTCAATTTTTAAATATTGGCGGTGTAGCTAAAAATCATTATCACAGTTACAGTGTTAATGCAAATGGAGAAGTGGTAGGCTCAAGCGGCAATCCATTGCAATGGAACTCTGCTACTGGCTTATTCTCTGATAACATGGCTAATCAGTTTACCAATGGTAATATTATTTACAATGCACTGGATCCAACTGCTAAATCAGAAACTCCCTACAATAAAAACCTGTTATATTATGATCACTACAAAATGTTTTTTAAAACAGGACATAACCGCAATGCTTCTTTAAGTATTAGTGGAGGTGGTGATAAAACAGATTTTGCCATAACAGGAAGTTATAATCACCAGGAAAGTAATTTTAAAGATAATGGGGCTTTAGACCGGGCAAATTTTACATCGAATGTTGGTGCAGAATTATTTAAAGGCCTTAAATTCCGTTCTGTTACCCAGGTTATTTATGATAAGAATACATTGAACTGGGACAGGTCAATCATTTACTCTATTAATAATGCAAGACCATGGGCAAATTTTGATGCCTTAATGGATAACGGTCAATATGCAGCTTTTTACGGAAGCGGAGTTGGGGTAAATCATTTAAACCCGAATTATTATCAGGCGAATTCCACCACAAAAGAAATTACACAGAACATTGCACAGAGCTTTAATGCTAATTATAAGTTTAAAAAATTTGTGGAGCTTGATGCGAAGTATGGTATAAATTTTAGTAAAGGAGATAATTTATACACTTATACCAACCAGCGCACCAATCCAAACCTGATAGCACTTGGTGGTGGTGCAGCAACACCTAATACCAGCAGTTATGGTATTTATAACTTTGGTTCTGCTGCAGATGGAGAAGTGAACATAAGAAAAACACAAAATCTTTTCCAAAATTTTATTGGAACAGCAACGATCACTACAGATTTTCAAAAAGACTTTAATATAAGAATTCCAATCAGAACCACTACTATTGCGGCTTTTGATTACAGGAAAAGTGAATTTAAAGATTACTATGTATATGGTTTAACAGAGCCTCCTTTTGTTCCATTTACTGCAGCTAATTACAAAACACAGGTTATCACAACTGACAGGACCACTCCATTTGTTACTTATGGCATGCTGGTTAACCAGCGGTTTGACTATGGGGAAATTGCCGGTGTATCTGCTGGTTTAAGAAGTGATTATTCATCAGCATTTGGCCGTGGCAGCACTCCACAAACTTTCCCCCGCTTTGATGGATATATCCGTCCAACTCAAATGGGCTTCTGGAATAAATTAGGGAAAGTAGCAAATATTATTACAGAATGGAAGTTAAGAGCAGCTTATGGTGAAGCTGGTATTCAGCCCAGTCCATTTGCAAGATATCCTGTATTAACCACAAAAACTTTTGGAGGTTCACAGGGATTGTATTTAGCCAATACATCCACAAACCCGGATTTGAATGTGGAAATATCCAAAGAATTTGAAGTGGGTACCGACATCTCTGTTAAAACAGGAGAAGGAAAATGGTTCAGGAATGCAGGAGCTACCTTTACTTACTGGAAGCGTACTTCTGATAACGTAATATATGATGTTGATATCGCCCCAAGTCAGGGCATTGGCGGTGTTCTTCAAAATGCATTTGGCTTTGCTTCACATGGTATACAGGCTCAATTAATAACACCTGTATATACTACAAAAAATATTAACTGGAACTTTACTGTAAACTTTGGTAAACAAACATCAGAAATAACCAGCGTAAATGGTGCCGATGTAATTTTATTATCAAGTGCCGGCAGTACCAATTATATTTTACGCCCCGGAATGAAAATTGGTCAGTTGTTTGGATATAAATTCCTGCATCAGGTAGATCAGAAAAATATTGATGGAGCTTATGTAATCCCTATAGCCAATCATGGTAATTATGAAGTGGCCAGTAATGGCTTTGTAGTTGATAAAACCACAAAGCAGCCGGTAGTTGACCCTACCAGGTATAATTTGGGTGACCCCAATCCTAAATTTAATATGTCATTCCTCAACGATTTTTCTTTTAAAGGTTTTCTTACTTTTAATATGCAATGGGATTGGACTTATGGCAGCCATTTGTATAACCAAACCAAAGAATGGATGTATCGTGATGGTATCAGCAGCGATTATGAAAAACCCATTACTATTAACGGACAAACAGGTGCATGGACAGCCTTTTATCGTGGGGTTTACCAGGCTGGTGCCAACAATGGTACCAAAGATTATTTTTATGAAGATGCCTCTTTCTTAAGGTTACGTAATATTTCTGTTGGTTTTGACCTGGCTAAATTTAAAACAATCAAAGGCATAAGAAAATGTCAGCTGGTATTAAGTGCAAGAAATATTTACACTAAAACCAAGTATACAGGCTTTGATCCCGAGATCAGTTCAGGTGCTGCTACAGGTAATTCAGCTTCTGCATGGGACAGAGGTACGGACCACAACACAATGCCTAATTTAAAATATATGACTGTAGGATTAAACTTAGGGTTTTAATTAACTAAAAACAAAATCTTTATAAAATGAAATCAATAATTAAATCAGGCATTCTGTTAGCATTCGTAACTCTTTTTGGAATGTCCTGCAAGAAACAACTGGATATAAAAAATCCGAATCAACCCAACCCGGAAACTCTTAAAACCGAAAATGGTATTATAGCCTATAGTTTGGCGGGAGTATATCAAAATGGATTCCGGTCAACCAAATATGGTGATGGGGTTGTTGGCGAAGCCTTCTTTTCTTTCGTAAACGGATTCCATTCTTTACTGGGAGATGAAACAGGAATAGAGGCTGCTAACGTATATGCAAACCAGGTAGGTTGCCCTGATAAAGTAACATTGGACAATGGCACTTCTGTACTCAATCCCGGTACACCTAACAGAAGTACATTGGTAATAAGAGAAAAAAATCTTAATGCAAGTGCAGGTGCTAATCCTTTGTATTATGAGTGGGCCTGGATGTATGCCTTGAATAATGCCTGTAATATTGTATTAGAAAATACAGATAATGTAACTTTTAGCGGAGATGCCGTTACTAAGAAAGCAGTACTGAAGGCATGGGCTTACTGGTGGAAAGGCTATGCTTATTCAAGAATTGGAAGTATGTATTATGCCGGACTTATTGTTAACTCTTCTCTTCTTGTTACCCCGACTCCTTCGGGTAATTATGTTAGTTCAGGTGCAATTATTACAGAAAGCAACAGTAATTATGATAAAGCTGCTGCTATTTTAAATGGCCTTACTGTAAATGCAACTTATACAGCAACACTTGCCAAAATAATCCCTGATTTTTGCCAGGTGGGTAAAGGCCTGCCGCCAACACCAGCCATGTGGGTAAGAAATATCAATACCATGAAGGCAAGGAATATACTGGTAAATAAAACAACAACGGCCATGACTGCAACTGACTGGAACAGCATACTAACGCTTGCCAATGCGGGTATGCAGTCAGCTGATTATACTTTTACTGCAAGATCAAATACCACCTCAGACCTGATGTCAACATCAGGTGGTACAATCGCTGCAAAATCTTCAGGTGTTGCCGGTTCAAACACCTATAAAATCAGCGAACGTTTGGTACAGGATTACAGAACAGGTGATCAACGTAAAGCCAATAATTTTATACAGGCAGTTTCGCCATGGATTGGTAATATAGATCGTGGTAATGCTTTCCATACCCGCTGGGGATTAAAAAGTGCCGGTAATGGTATTGCCGGAGTAATTGTATATACCAATAACAGTGCGGCCGGCTTAAGTGAGTTTTATATTGCAGGCACCTGGGAAGAAAATGAATTGATGAAAGCCGAAGCAATGTTGTACACAGGTGGCTCAATTACTACCGCTACCGGTATAATTGATGCAGTAAGAACTGCACAGGGTGCAGGCCTTACCGCAATTGGCGCATTAACTTTAGCTCAGGCAAAAGATGAGTTACGCAGCGAAAGAAGAGCAGGCCTTGCCTTCCGTGGCCTTTCATTTTATGATGCCCGCCGCTGGAAAGTAATTGACGCAGTAAGTGCCGGCGGAGGCCGTACAGGTTGCTGGCTAATTTCAAATGCAGGTGCTTTACAAATAAATGCAACCATTGATTATAACTATCTTGATTATTGGGATGTGCCGGATAATGAACTGGCTTATAACCCGGCTGCAGCTGGCAGTGTACCGGTTAAAAATCCAAAGCAATAATTTCTAGAATCAAATAATTTTTAAACAGGCTGTCTGAATTGACAGCCTGTTTTTTTTATACTTTTACATCATGAAATATTTAGCCATCGTATTAATCTGCACATCATTTATTTCCTGTAAGCAATCTGTTACACAGTTGTCAGCTAAAATTATTGATTCTGATAGCATGGCCATAAATTATTTTAAAGGCGATGGTTCGATGGATACTGTTATTGCAGTAAAGATCATCCGTAATAAAGATCAGATAAATCAGCTTGCAAAAATGGCTGGCGGACATGCTACTGATAATTTTAAATGTGGATACGATGGCTCCCTGCATTTTTTTAAGATGGGCAAAGTAATTCAGGATATTGATTTCAGGATGAATGATGTACAGTGTATGCACTTTTCTTTTATGCTGGAAGGGAAATTATATACAACCGGTTTATCACCAGAAGCAAAACAGTTACTGGAAGGGTTAAGAAGATGATACGTTCTTGCAATTGCTGTAAAATCTTCAGACTGATCTTTTTCTTACTACTATTAAATTTGTTCTTATTCTATTTTTTATTTCCCAATCCTTCTTCCTACAATAAGTTTAAAAACCTGCTGGTTGCTGCCCGGAGTAAGTCCGAATAAAAAACCGGTTTGCAATTCCCATTTGGGGTTGGTGTATAGATCGAATATGGGGCCTAATAAATGTTCCTGTTCTTTAATGGAAGATATTTTTTTAAATGTACCCAGTGCAGAATAATACTCAATACCCAAACCAAATTTTTGTTGCACATTATAAACTGTTTTGAATTGCGGTCCTATACCAAAAAATTTATCATCGCCTGTAAGATTAAAAGCAATATTTGGATTGAGTGAAAAATACCAGTTGCCAAAAGTTTTATCGATGATCGGCCGCAGCTCTCCATCCATAATATATTTACTGTTGGCATCTGGCCTGATAAAACCCAGCTCTAACGAAATGCTGACACCTGCTTTCCAGTTCCATGAATCCGGAACGGTAAATCTTGGCCTGATATGATTACCTAAATATTCAAATTTGCCATTGGGTGCCATGCCGGTAAATGTATAAAAACCAATCTCCCAGTTTTTTCCTAAGCCTCTTGTAATTTCCAATGTTTCTTCTAACCATCTTGCAGATTTTGGATCTGTCAATCCTTTCATTCCATTGAATGTGTAGTTTTGGTGCAGCTCGAATAAAGTAACATCCTTTGGTGTAATTGCAGATGCATATACCTGTATCTCATTTTCTCCCTGTGCCAAACACACAAACGGAAATCCCATTGAAATAATGAGGGCCGTAAAAAAAAATTTAAATGAAATGGAATTACAGTTTGATAAATAAGTAGCAGTTTTCAATTGTTTTGGTTTGTTATTGTATAAAGATAAGTAACTTATAAGTTACTTAATAAACCTTTCATAATAAAAATTGGAATTTATCAATACAATTGAGGATAATTTAATTTTCAGATGGCGGTGCATATAAATAATTATCGGATTCTTTTGATTTGCTGAGTTTTAACTTACCAAAATTATAAGTAAAGCTGATGCCGAAAAAACAATAAGGCAATTGCTGAAATGTATTGGTGGTAAATCCCTTTGCTTCCTGCAGTGTTTTTTGATTGATATATTTATCAAAAGGATTTACTGCAATAAAGCCAATGCTGCCCTTGCTGTTTTTAAATTGTTTTCTCCGGCCATGGTATAAAAAAAAGCTGATGACCGCCTATCCTGAAAGCTGATCAATCAAGTAATCCTAAGAAAAACTCAGCCGGAGAAATTATGCTACATTTTGGATACAGGTAAAAACCTGTGCCCATTAAACAGATAATTATTTTGGCAAGGCTTATTTTTTTGTTTTGGCTTTAACTGTTTTTTTTGCCGGCACCGGAATAACGGTTTTCTTTACTGCCTTCTTTAAAAGTTTCTTTTTAACAACCGTTTTTTTAACTGGTACAGGTTTAATGCCGCTTGCCAGTACCCTGGCGGCTTTTCTAATTCGTTTTTCAAATTTTTTTTCGCCTAACTTTTCTTTTAGCATTGCCACCGCTGTACTTAATATTGGGATAATTTCTTTAATGATTGTTTCTTTTAATGAAGGCTTCTTTTTATCCATTTTTTTCTCTTTTAACATGTTGAATATAATTTTACCGGTAATGATTTAGTAATGTAAAATTAACATAAGGATTGATTTTGCAATGTTAAGTTTTTTGAATCCTATTGTTTTTTCTTAATTCTGCATATGATGTCTGATTTTTAAAGAAATTCCAACCAGGTATATAAGCAGCGCAAAATCCAAAACTTAATATACACAATCACTAATATTCTTTAACTTTAAAAGAAACTTTAAGTATTATGAATTGGTTCATACTTATACCTGTTGGTATTGCACTTATTGTCCTGCTTATATTCATGATAGTCCGTAATCAAAAAGATGAGAAAAAATTTGAGCAGCAAATGAATAATGATTACGAGAAACCCAAAGAAGAGAAAAGCGATGTGGGTGGGGAAGAAATAATGAAATAACTGATGCCGTTTTTCAACTTGCCCAAATAATAGACCACCCCTGAAGCTTAATCTTTTTTACTCTGCAACGTAAAACCAAATGTACTGCCCACATCAATTTTGCTGCGTACATGAATGTCCTGTCCGTGTGCTTCAACTATATGTTTACAAATAGCTAATCCTAATCCGCTGCCGCCAACTTTGCGGCTTCGTGCCAGGTCAGTACGATAAAAACGTTCGAATATCCTGTTTAAATGTTCTTCTGCTATACCGGAACCATCATCGCTTATCTCAATCAATATTCTTTTACCATCCACTTTATAAAAACTGCTTTCGATAATACCGTTTTGTTTACCATATTTTATTGCATTTTCAATAAGGTTGGTAAATACCTGCCGTATCTTTTCCTTATCGGCATATACTGTTAAAGGCACTTCGCAACCTTTTTTTATAATGCATTTAATTTCCTTTTGCTCTGCATTAATCGATAAGGATTCATATACTTCTTTCAAAAGCTCCTGCACCACAAAATTTTCCTTTATTAATAACTGTTCGCCACTTTCCAGTTTGGAAATTTCATCGAGGTCGCTAACCAGGTTTACCAGCCGGTCAACATTTCTTGATGTACTGGCCAAAAATTTTTTATTTACTTCGGGGTTTTCCAAAGCACCGTTTATTAAAGTATCAACATAACCCTGTATGGCAAAAATGGGTGTCTTTAATTCGTGGCTCAGGTTTTGCAAAAACTCTTTACGGAAACTTTCATTTTGCTGCAACATTTCTATTTCTGCTTTACGCTGCTCTGCCCATTCTTCCACATCTTTACGTACCTCGTCAATTCCCTTTTGTGGTAAAATATTTTTGTAATAAAACTCTTCCCTTTTGCTGGCTTTGGTTTGATAAATGAATTTGTAAATGAGCTTTATTTTCCGGTAAATGAATTTTTGTAAAGTGTATGATATTAAAGCAAAACTTCCCAAAAAAATTACAACAAAGGCAATCAATACCATCCACAAAACAGGCTTAAAAATAAAAAAACCTATGGCAATAGGTGCAGATAAGGTTAATGCGGTAAGTGCAGATAATTGTTGTGGCGAAAGATTTTTTTGTGAGAGCATATAGTCAATGGTCAATGGTCAATGGTCCATAGTTGGATGTATGCCAGAGATACTGTACAAAATTAGTGAGATTAGTTGACAGGCCATGGACTATTGTCTATCAGCTATTAGCTAACTTATATTTCAAACTTATACCCTACACCTTTTACGGTGCTTATACAATCAAGGTCTAATTTTTGGCGGATTTTGCGGATGTGTACATCAATGGTACGGTCGCCAACTATTACTTCGGTACCCCAGATGGTATTTAAAATTTCGTTGCGTAAAAAAACCTTGCCGGGTTTGCTTGCCAGCAATGCCAGCAGTTCAAATTCTTTTCTTGCCAATACAATATCGGTGCCTTTATAATTGATCATGTATTTTTCACGGTCAATTTCAAGGTCACCAACCCGTAATACTTTGGGCTCATCTTTAGAAAACCTTCTGAACAAGGCATTTACTTTACTCACTAATACTTTGGGGCTTATCGGCTTGGTAAGATAATCGTCTGCTCCCGTTTCAAGCCCTTTTATTTCGGTTCCCTCGTCACTCAACGCTGTTAAAAAAATAATAAGGGTATTTTTAAAAGCAGGCTGGCTGCGTAAAGTAGTACAAACTTCCATACCGGTTTTGCCCGGCATCATTATATCTAAAATTATTAAATCAGGAAGGGTACGCTTTGCTTTTTCAATAGCCTCGTTCCCATTTTTTGCAGTAATCACTTCAAAGCCTTCTCCCTGCAAATTATATTGGATGATTTCCAGTATATCTGGTTCATCATCAGCAATTAGTATTTTTTTAACAGTACTCATAAGTAAAACGTTGTGCAAAAGTACTCTTAATCAATATTCAATAAATCAGTTAATACCCTTTGCTATATTATCAAATTGTTAAGGCAAACAGGCCGGTTTAAATTGATAATTAAGCACAAATACATCGCTAAGCAAAATTTCAGCATCTTTGCACCTGATACTATGACGAGAAATACTTTTTTAATCCTTTTACTACTGGTTTGCGGGGCTAATGCCTTTGCAACAATTACCGACACTATTAAAGTGCCCATTCAGCGCCAGCTATTTCATGATAAAATTAATGGAGAGCAAAAATTATTGGATAAAGCAGATGGCAAAATTGATGGCCTTATAAAAGTTTCTTCAAACAGTGATATTAATATGGCTGTTACAGATGTACTGATACGAGGTATTAATGAACTGCAGGATTCTGTGGAAGTGAATAAAAAAATTCCCGCCCATAAGGAAAAAGTGCTGTACCTGAATTATATTGAACGTGTATTAAGGGAATATAGAAACGGATGGAAACAACAACTGCTTAATCCCTTATATGCCCCGATGCTGATTGATAATTTTAAAAAAATAATGGTGGCAGATATTGACAGCCTGAGCATGCTGCCATACATTGAAGCTGTTCCTTACGAAATAGGCAGGATCAATGTTGATATTTTTTCAACAAACAAAAGTTACAGACAAAGTAAAAATATTGTTTACTTAAAATATTGTGTGCTTTATCCCGATAAAATTTTATCAACCCTAAGTCCGTATGCCAAAGAATCATTTGCTGACAGTTTAATTACTGTAGCCTGTAAAAATAATCCGGCTCAGGCTTACAAATTTGCCCAGGATGTGGCATCGCCGGTTGGCAGGTTAATTCATAACAGCACCAACCCTTTGGTAAAAACCATAGCTAACTTAAGTAAAATGCCCGGCGCACTTTTATATTTTCCTTTTTTAGATGATATAGTAAGCGGTAAAAAACAAACCGACAGCCTGCAGAAAATTATTGGCAGTGGACAAAAGGGGTATGACAGTGTTGCCTATTACAAATTGCTGGTGCAAACAGAAATTGAATACAGTAAAAGAATGAACAAAGGCGATACAGCGATAGCATTATTTGGCGCCAACGGACTCAGGGATTTACTTAAAAGAAAAGCTTTACAACATTTTATTACACCCATAAATGAATTGCACGAAAAACCAGAAGCCGTGCGGATGAAAGCCATAGACTCTTTGGCACCTGTTGATATTTATTACATGATTGTAACCAATGAAGATGTAATTTATACCAGTAGTTACAAGCATAGTTTTAACCGCATGTTGCAAAGGCTTGGGAAAAAACCGGCCACAGATTCTTTACTGCTAACTGTAAATTTCGATTACTTTAAAAAATTTATTAAAATGGCAGCTAATTTTAATAAGCTGGATACTTTTTTAAGTTTAATGCCCGGAGCCAATGCAGAATCTTTAATGAAAGCTTTTGTTGGAAGACTGGAAACCAACAGGACCCTGGAAGATGCGGTTGACGTAGCAGACTCTTACAGCAGCATTAATAATAAAGACCTGCTTACTAATATTTTAAAATCTGTAAACGAAAATGTACAACGCTGCACAGATAATAATAACAGGCGTGGTAAAATAATTTACAGCCTTTTAAAAACAATTTTTCTTTCGGCAGACAGTACCAGTAAAATTGACCTGAGTACGGAAATAGGTATACCGCCTGTTTACTCTATCGAAAATAAATCCCTGATGGATGACAGTGGCCGTATTGTACAGCAGGTTTTCTTTTACGGTGATGAGGATGGTAAAAAATTCTTCCCCTCTTATATTAATGCCTTTTCGCCTAAAGATTGGAAAATAAATAACACACCAAAAGAATGGGTAGAAATAAAATCCATAAAAGACCCAAAGGTTTGGATCTATGTTAACCGTCCGTTGAACAGCGATAAAAATTTAGACGACTCTGCACAGGTACATCTGAATAGTTATCTCAGAAAAAATAATCTTAAGCCGGCCATAGTAATCCATAGAGGACATAGTTACTGGTTACCGGGTACAATAAACCGTATGGCAGGCGATGCAAAAATTGTAGTGCTGGGCAGTTGTGGCGGCTACAAAAATTTAAACCAGTTAATCGAAATTAACCCAGATGCCCATATTATTTCCACCAAACAAATTGGTACAGGAAATATTAACCAGGTTATCACCAATAAGTTAAATCAAATGCTGCTTTCCGGCAAAACTGTTGTATGGAAAAACATGTGGGATGACCTTTCTTTATTTTTTGCTAAACAACCAAAAGACATTAAAGAAGCATGGGAAGATTATATTCCGCCATATAAAAACCTGGGAGCCATCTTTATTAAAGCGTACAATAAAAAAGCAGAGGGAGAATAATAGTCTTAGGTTAAGGTCTTCTGTTGGCAGTTTTCAGGCTGAAGCCTTTTTAAAAGTTAAACAAATATTTTTAAAACTAAAGTAGTGGTAATTTCAGGCTTAACTGAAAGCTATAAACTGAAAACCGGTTAACTTTGTTTAATGAGTAATCCTGGTGCTAAAAAAAAGGTATTCAATTTTTCATTATTACGCAGGGTATTTTATTTTGCACGGCCATATAAAAATAAATTTTATGGTTCATTGGCGCTGTCTGTTATTCTTGCAGCAATGGCACCATTACGGCCATTATTGATTCAGTTAACGATTAACAAAGGCATAAAAGAAAATACCCATGGCAGCTTTATTGATGGGCCCGGAGGTTTTATTATTGAAATTACCATTATACAAATTGCGTTACTGCTTTTAGAAACTATATGCCGTTTCTTTTTTACTTTTCTTACCGCATCGTTAGGGCAAAGCGTGGTAAAAGATTTACGGGTTACTACCTACAATAAAATTCTGCATTTAAACCTGGGGCAGTTTGATAAAACCCCCATTGGTACACTTACTACCCGTACTATAAACGATATAGAATCCATCAACGATGTTTTCAGCGATGGCCTTATCCCTATCATTGCCGATCTGCTTTCCATCATCTCTGTTTTATCATACATGTTTTATGTAAACTGGCAACTAACATTGGTTTGTCTTGCACCTTTTCCTGTATTAATTATTGCCACTTATTTTTTTAAAGAAAGCGTAAACAAATCTTTTATACGGGTGCGTAATGCGGTTGCAAACCTGAATGCCTTTGTACAGGAACACATTACCGGCATGAGTGTGATACAGGCTTTTGCCGCAGAAAAAAGAGAGTTTGATAAATTTAATGCCATTAACAAAGAACACCGCAATGCCAATATAAAAGCCATTTTTGCTTACTCTGTTTTTTTTCCAATTGTGGAATTGGTGATGGCATTATCAATTGGTTTGCTGGTTTGGTGGGCAGCAAAAGATACGATTGCACTTTTACCCGAAGAAAGAAATAATATTGCAGGCATCATCACTTCATTTATCATTTGTTTAAATCTTTTGTTCAGGCCACTTAGGGTAATTGCCGATAAATTCAATGTACTGCAAATGGGAATGATTGCCAGCGAACGAGTTTTTAAAATTCTGGATAATGAAGATACCGCAGATAATGACGGCAGCCTTACACATGCCAAAATACAGGGAGCTGTTGAATTTGATAAAGTTTGGTTTGCATACACCAATGAACACTATGTTTTAAAAAACATTTCTTTTACCATCAATGCCGGAGAAACATTGGCTATTGTGGGGCATACAGGCAGCGGTAAAACATCTATCATCAGTTTATTAAACCGTTTGTATCATATTCAAAAGGGAAGTATAAAAATAGATGATAAAAATATTGAGGACTATCAGCTTGACGCATTAAGAAATCATATTGGTGTGGTGCTGCAGGATGTGTTTTTATTCAGTGGTTCTGTAATAGATAATGTAACACTCCGCAACCAGGATATAAAAAAGGCAGATGTTATAAAGGCTGCAAAGCTCATAGGCATACATAATTTTATAATGCAGCTGCCCGGCAATTATGATTACAATGTAATGGAAAGAGGTGCCACGCTTTCGCTTGGTCAGCGCCAGCTATTATCATTTGTTCGGGCATTATTATACAATCCTTCTATATTAATTTTAGATGAAGCCACATCATCTGTAGATACTGAAAGTGAAAACCTGATACAACATGCTATCGAAACATTGATTGCAGGCCGTACTTCTATAGTGATTGCACACCGGCTAAGCACCATCCGCAAGGCCGATAAAATTTTGGTGTTGGATAAAGGGGAAATTAAAGAAATGGGTACACACGAAGAACTTTTGGCAAAACATGGTTTTTATTATCAGCTGCATAAAATGCAGTTTGAAAAAGAAGGAAAAGATGGTGTAAATTCGAATTATGCAAAAAGCAAATTTTAAAACATATAACAGTTATGAGGAATTAGAGAACGCAAGGGCAGCAGAGGCGGCTAAATCTTCTTACACCGAACGCTTTTATATTCTTATGCGTCTGATAAAAATTTCTGCTATGATAAGTAATGCTAAAATAGCCGCTTCTCCTAAAATGGATACGCCTAAATAAAATATCATGGATATTTTTGATGAAGATATTTTATTACTCTGGAAATGTTTGCACCAAAATGATGTAAAGTATATTATGATTGGCGGTTTTGCAATAAATCTTCATGGATACAGCAGGGCAACAAAAGATATTAATATATGGATAGAAGATAGTTTGGAAAACAGAAAAAAATTACGAAAAGCATTAAAAGAACAGGGTTCAGGCGATTATGAACCTATTGAACGAATGCAATTCATCCCTGGTTGGACAGATTTTCAATTAAATATGGGCTTTAAGCTGGATGTAATGGTAGATGTAAAAGGACTTGATGATATCGGATTTGAAGAATGCTTTAAGTATGCAATAGTTGCAGAAATTGAAAATATTCCTGTTAGATTTTTACATTATAATCATTTAATAACCTCTAAAAAAGCAGCTGGAAGAGCAAGAGATTTATTAGACATAGAAGAACTGGAAAAAATAAGAAAAGCTGGTGATTTCTAATATATTTTATTAAACAACATTATTAAAAACGATTGCGAACAATTATTAAAGGTACTGGCAGCCATTTGCCGGAAAGGGTAATAGATAATTCCTATTTTCTTAACAGGCAGTTTATGGATGAAAATGGAAATATAAATCCAAAACCAGCCGAAGAAATTATTGCAAAATTAGAATCCATTACCGGAATAAAATCCAGAAGATACATTTCTGAAAAAGGCGATTCCGTTCCTTTAATGGTAGCTGCTGCAACCAATGCTATTAAAGATGCCGGTATTGATAAAAACCAGGTTGATGGAATTATTATTGCACATAATGCCGGTAATATGCTGGAAGATGGTAAAGGGTTTCATACCGTACCCAATATGGCTGCTCTTTTAAAAAACAGGCTGGCCATAACCAACTACGAATGTTTTGCCTACGATATTTTATTTGGTTGCCCGGGATGGTTGCAGGGTATTATACAGGCACACCAGGCCATACAGATGGGTGATGCTAAAAATGTATTGGTTGTAGGTATAGAAGTTGCATCACGGCTTTTAGACCCACACGATTTAGATTCAATGATTTTAGCAGATGGTTGTGGAGCGGCAATTATTTCAGCTCCGGATGATACAGCTGCCGGGATTATTTCTTATGCTACATTCTCCCATGCACAGGAAGATCTGGCCTGTATTTATTTAAGTGGCTCCTACAATAAAGCATTAAACGCCCCAACCTTATTTAAAATGAATGGCAAAGATGTTTATAAATACGCCACAGTTTGGGTACCCAGGGTAATTAAAGCTGCTTTAGATAAAGCCAGCTTAAATGCTGCGGATATAGATATGTTTTTGTTTCACCAGGCCAATGGAAAAATGCTGCATGCTTTTGCAAACAACCTGGCGCAAATGTATAATATAGAAGGACTGAATCTTGAAGGAAAAATTCCAACGACCATTGATTTTGCTGGCAATACATCTGTTGCAACCATCCCTACAATGCTGGACCTTATTCGTAAAAATGAACTGGGCAACTATAAAATCGCCCCCGGCATGAAAGTGGTAATGGCATCTGTTGGCGCAGGAATGCACTGCAATGCTATTGTGTACCAGTTTTAATGTAACGGGTTGTAATTACAATAATCCCTTCGTCGCACCCTGAGTCTCTGGCCAGCGGCGAAGATAGAAGCGGAACATCCACGGAGGCGAAGAACAATAATTTTATTCATTGCCGGCTTTTAATTTTATTGGTTGGCGGTTTCACTTAGTGGCTTATGTGATTGTACACCCTCACTCATCGCCATCCCTTCAATACCAACGGCGAAGCTTTATTAATATTGGCAACTATATAGAAGTTGGGACAATGGAAAACCCACGCAAATTGACCCCCTCCCGCCATTTCAAACTGACCCCCGTCGGCCATTTCAATTTGACCCCCTGATTCCGGCTCAAATTGACCCC
>JAYVPT010000048.1:0-223989 GCA_043757165.1 Ferruginibacter sp. | reverse complement strand
GCAGGCACCAGATCAATTAAAGTAACGCCTGCCAACCCACCGGGCCAGCCCAATCCTATTGTGGAAATCTGGTTTACCCCATATCCAATAGAACTCACCAGGTTTAAATTTACGTGTCCGCCGCCACCCGGGGTAAAAGAATACGTTAGCGGCAAAATAGATCTTTCACAAATGGCAATGCTAATGTTTTATGGAAAACCTGCCATTCCGCAGTATTTAAAATTTGAAGCCAAAGATGGAGAACAGGTACTTATGGAAAACGGGGAAATAGGAGGGGCTATTTATTATAAAATCTGGGTTACAAAAATACGGGGTGATTAATTACAGGTTAATCACATCGGCTCACCCTTTACGGTGATTTAACAACGTGAATGCAAAATCACTGTTTCGGGGGGTGTATCCCAAAGTATATACAGCTACTTTTAAATTATAAAATTTCTTTTGAAAGCTAACTTTCGTTCTATTGTATAACATCTAAAATAGTTAAACCTTTAAAAAAAATGATTATGAAAAAGATACTCTTTTCCCTGATGCTGATCATCCCATATTTTGTGTTTGCACAATTTGGTATAAAAGCAGGGTTGAATTTTGCCAATGTTACCAAGGCCTCTTCTATTAATAACAGCAGCCGTACCGGTTTTAACATTGGGTTATTGCTGGCACCAACTTCTAAAAAAATAATAAGCTCCAGAACAGAATTGCTTTTCTCCCGCCAGGGGTACGATTATAAAACCAATACCAATACCGGTAATGTAAACCTCGATTATATTATGATGCCGCAGTACATGTGCATCAACATTACCAAATATTTTCAAATTCAATTTGGCGGGCAAATGGCTTTTTTAATAAGTGCAAAAGCCGACAGTACCAAAAACAGCGGCGGAAGCAGCGGCCCTTATAGTGGAATAATGGATTACTACAACAAATTTGATTATGGTTATGGCGGTGGTGTGGAAATACATCCGGTAAGCGGATTATTAATTGGTGCAAGGTTTAATATAAGCCTTGGTAATTTGTATAATACAGACCCTAACAGCTATTCATCCGGCACACCGCCATCTTTTATTCCTAAGGTAGATGTAAAAAATAACCTGTTCCAGGTTTTTGCCGGCTGGAAATTTGGTAAAACAGAAAAGAAAAAAGAAAAAAAGAAAGAATAATCAGGATTTACAATTTAAATAAATTTATATGAAAAAGCGATCCTTGTTTTTTGCAGCAGCCATAAATATATCTCTTGGCCTCACCGCCCAGATAGAAGCAGAAAAATATCCTGTTCCCGAATACAGTAACGAAATTAATTTATTGAAAAAAGCTGACGACAGCCTTTCGCTGCAACGCCTGGAAAAAGGAAGTGCAAAAAATGAAATGAAGGTAAAGATGATGGGAATGGGTGGTATGGATAATGGCTACCAGCTGGAAGGCGAAAAATCAACCATTCGGTTAAGCAGCGGCAGTAATTTGGTATTTATTTATTATACCGGGCAGGCTGGCGGTACAAAATCCAACCATATGGCAGATTCAATGATGAAGGCGAATGGCATCGATATGTCTGCAATGCAGAATCCTATGTCAATGATGGAAGACCCTTCCAAAACGATAACATTATACAATATGCAATCCGGTAAGGGAAATAGAAAGATCATGTTACAGTCGATGGGAATAATGGGTAAATCAAAAAAAACGAGTAAGGTTTATACACTAAGCGTAAAAAAAATAAAAGACAGTTATTACCAGATGACAGTTGATAAAGATCTACCTAAAGGGGAATATGCATTTCTTTTAATGTCGGGGGCCACAGCGGATGGATCGTACCCGGTGTTTGCGTTTGCTGTGGAATAATTTTATTTTCTTTAACACTGCACCAAATAATTTTTATGGAAATAGTTTCGTTAGGCATCAACACCTGATAAAACTTCTATGAAATTTTTCATTAAACTTTCCGCAACATTACTGTTGCTCATTGCCAGTATATCTGCACTGGCATATTTTTTTTGGTACAAACCAAAGTTCAATAGCAAAACAAATAAAACTTCTTTTACTGTAAAGAAAGACGAAACCGCTAAAAATACCTTAGCCCGTTTAAAACAAAAAGCTGAAGACATTGTAAATTATGCCAGCCAACATAACTGTAACAGCGAATATTGTTTTATGGTGGACATGAAAATTGAATCTGGCAAAAAACGCTTCTTTGTGTACAATTTAAAAACCGATTCAATTGAGCTTGCAGGCTTGGTAACACATGGAAGTGGTAAAACCAGGAGTAACGAAATACAGTTCTCCAATACTGCTAATAGTTTGTGTACATCATTTGGAAAATATACAATTGGAAATGCTTATACCGGAAAATTTGGTTTGGCCTTTAAGTTATATGGACTGGATAATACTAACAGCAATGCCTTTAACCGGTTTGTGGTATTACATGCTCACGCCTGTGTGCCAAATGAAGAAACAGCACCTTTCCCTATTTGCGAAAGTTGGGGCTGTCCAACAGTGTCGCCATCTTTTTTAAAAGAACTAAGCGCTTATATTGTTAAGTCCGAAAAGCCTGTTTTGCTTTCTATTTATTATTAAAAACATTTGGTAGTTTTAATGAAATTTAAAACTTATGTTCTTTCCTATCGGCGATACACAGGTGCAGCAGGGTAAAAAGCCATTACTGGCATACATCATTATCGGGCTAAATGTATTGGTGTATCTGTACGAGTTTTCTTTAGGTGCCCCGGAGTTAAATGAATTTATATTAAAATACGGTTCTAGACCTGCCGAAATTACACATGGCCAGGATTATTATACCATACTTACAAGCATGTTTTTGCATCGCGGCTGGATGCACCTTATTGGCAACATGCTTTTTCTATGGGTATTTGCCGATAATATTGAATCAACAGTAGGGTACACAAATTTTATAATTTTTTATTTGCTTGGCGGTATTGCAGCATCTTTAACACATACTTTGTTTAGCCCCAATAGTATAGTACCATGTGTTGGTGCTTCGGGGGCAATTGCAGCATGCTTGGGTGCCTACGTGGTAATGTTTCCCAAGTCGCAAATAAAAGTATTATTCCTTATTTTTTTTACTGTGTTTTATGTAAGGGCAGTTTATTTTTTAGGTTTTTGGATAGTACAGCAGTTAGTGTCTGGTGTGGGCAGCCTGGGCATTAACACTGCCGATACAGATGGGGTAGCCTATTGGGCACATATTGGCGGCTTTGCTTTTGGCGTGGCAGCAGGTTTTTATTTTAAAAAGAAAGTACAATTACAGGATGCAAATCTGTAACCTTACAAAATTTAATCACTAAACATTTTTCCCGCTTTTAGCTGCAATCTTTTGCAGTTACTATATATGGATTTTAAAAGTGCCTTTCTATAAATGCGATACTCAAATAGATTTTCCAAAACTGCCTCTTTTTTAATCAGACAGTTCTATTCTCTTTGAACAACTCCAAGCTTTTTGTGAACTATTTTCAGCTTTTTTAATATTTATTTATCCTCAAACTCAATGCAAATGTGAATTACGTATTTTCGGAATGACCCTTTTAAATTACAGGCTCGTTGCTATTGCACTTGTTTTACAATACCATAATAAAACCGCTGTAACAACCGTAAATCTTTTGTAACAATTTCACCTTGGGCAATTAAACCATCCCTGTACTGAATTTGCTTTTTGTAGTTAGTATTTAAGCCGTCGGTTAAAACCACCTTTGCCAAATAGCCACTGTCTGTAGGAATGTGGGAAATAAATTCAATTGTACCCTTAACAGTGCCATATTCCTGAAATGGATAAGAAGGGAATTTTAATAACACCTGTTGGCCTTTGGCTACCTTACCAAAGTTTGCTTGCGGTATAACTATTTGAGCATAGTATTCACTGTTTTCGGGGTTAATAAAACAAATTGTTTGATTAGCCTGTAGCTGTTGGTTTTCCTGAATGAATGTAGCAAAAGTAACCTTTCCATTAACAGGGGCTGTAAGTAAATACTTTTTTTTCCAGTCTTCCATCTGGCTTTTAAATGTATTGAGTGCCTGCTGAAAAATTGACTTTTGCTGAGCAATGGTATTTTCTAATTCTGCAATTTCTTTTTGTTTTTCGTTTTGCAGGCTCTCGTTGCTGATTATTGTATTGGTTATTTGAGGTAATGTCAACTTTTTATTGATGAGTTTGCTGGCCTCGTTCCTGTAATCAAAAGCAGAAATTACACTATCGTCTTTTAAAGACTGGTTGGCATCGAATGTTTTTTGCGATAAGTTTAAATCCTGTTCGTTTAAAACCCTTTGATTAAGTAAATTATTGTGTAAGCGGTACAAGTTATTTAAATCTGTTGCCAACATCATTTTTTTGTGCAGATAAAAGCCATTAGTAAGGTAATTTTTGAAATTAAGAAACGCCTGTACAAGAGGCTGATAATAGTTTTGTAATTCTCCCAGTTGAGTAGCCCTATTTTTAAAATATTGGTTTATCAATTCTATTTTGTTATTGTCAAGTAATGATTGGATGCTGTCGATATTTAATGATAAGCTTAAAACCTCTCTATGATTGGCAGTTGATTCAATAAAGCCTAAAACCTGATTTTGATATACCATTTTATTTTCAGCAATAAATAGCTTTATCAGTTTTCCGCTTGTCAAAGTAATAACGGTTTTTGGGGCATTGATGGAGGTGAGTTTAGCAGGAGTTGTTATGATGTCAGGGTATTTAATAAACCAACTTACTGCGCCTATACATAAAAGAAGACAAAACAAAAATAATGTACCCCAACGTACAATAAATGGAGGCTTTTTCGAAATAATTTCATCTATTTCATTCCCATGCCCAGAAAATGTGTTCTTCAGATAGATTACATTTTCGGATGCAGTCACGGTTTCGGTAGATGCTATGGGATTATTAATTTCCAAGTTCCAATTGATTTTTTACAAGTTCATAATACTTTCCTTTCTTTAAAGCAAGTTCGCTATGAGTACCTTCTTCAGCAATTTCCCCATTATCCATCACTACAATTTTATCCGCATTTTTTACAGTGCTTAAGCGATGAGCCACCACCACCACCGTTTTATTTTTAAAAAATTGCTGCAGGTTTTCTAATATCATTTTTTCATTATTGGCATCTAAAGAGTTTGTGGCTTCATCTAAAAAAATAAATTGTGGATTTTTATAGGCTGCCCTTGCAATAGCTATCCTTTGCTTTTGCCCACCACTAATACCATTACCTTCAGCACCTAATTTTGTGTAAAAGCCCAAGGGCAATTCTTCAATAAAAGATAAGATATTAGCTGTTTTACAGGCATTAACCAACCGTTGCTCATCAATCTTCTCATCGGTAACGGTAATGTTTTTCCGTATGTTATCATTAAAAATAAAACTGTCCTGCATTACTGCGCCGCTAACGCTGCGCCAAAATTTTGGGCTGATTGTTTTAAACCCCGTATTACCTAAGTAAATATCTCCTTTGTAGTTTTCGTAAAACCGCAGCAGCAGTTTTATCAACGTTGTTTTACCGCTGCCGCTCATACCTACAATAGCGGTTACTTTGCCTTGGGGTATGGTTAAGTTAATGTTTTTTAATACAGGCTCATTGCCTGCGCCGGGATAAGTAAAAGAAAGGTTTTTTATACCTATGCTATGCTCTTGTGGTAACGAATGATTAAAATGTTTATGTACCGGTTCCTCATCTTCTAATGAATGAATATCATTTAAGCGCTCCAACGATATTTTTGCATCCTGCATTTGCTGGGTAAAGCCTATCAGCTGTTCGATAGGGCTGTTGAGTTGCCCGATGATATATTGTATTGCCAGCATCATGCCCAATGTCAGAGACCCATCTATAACCAGTTTTGCAACTACAAAAGTTATCAATATATTTTTACCCTGGTTAATGAAGAATGCACCAACCTGCAGGTATTGACTTAACGATAAACTTTTAAAATTTAATTTAAACAAACCGGCTTGTAACCCCTCCCATGCCCAGCGGTAGGTATTTTCTGCATTGTTCAATTTTATTTCTTGCATGCCATATACTAATTGCATAGTGGCATTATTTTCTTTAGCTGCAATAGCAAATTTTTCATAATCTATCTTTCGGCGGTAACGCAAAAAAAACTGTATCCAGCCTAAGTACAATAAGCTGCCCACAGCAAAAATTACAAATACGGTTACGTTGTAGCGGAGCAATACAAACGAAAAAATAAAAATGTTAAAGATGGAGAAAAAGGTATTTAATGCGGTACCGGTTAAAAAACTTTCAATTCGGTGGTGGTCGCCAATGCGTTGTATAATATCACCGGGGTGTTTACTATCAAAAAACTGCATGGGCAACCTTAACAATTTAGCCCAAAAGCCAGATAGTAGCGATATGTTTATCCGTGTGCTTATGTGTAATAATATGCGGCTGCGTATAAACTCAACAATTGTTTGAGAAAACAGCAACATTATTTGGGCTATTAAAACAATTTGTATAAAATTCAGGTTTTGGGTATTTATGCCGGTATCAACAATGCTTTGAGTTAGGTATGGGAAAATAAGTTGTAATAAACTACCCAGTAGTAACCCGAGCAGTATTTGAAAAAAATAAGCTTTGTGCTCCTTTAAATAACTAAATAAAAAACTCCAGCCAATTTTCGCTTTTTTGGATTGCCCTTCATCAGAAAAATCCATTTCTTTAAACCGGGGTGTACTTTCTAATAACAGGGCTGTTCCTTTACCTGTTTCTTTTTCTGTTGTAGAAAACCAGTGCTGTAAAAACTCCTCTTTATTTAATTTTATCAGCCCCTTTGCAGGATCAGCAATAACTAATTTATTTTTTGTTGATTGTGGGGTAAGTACTACAAAATGGTGTTTATCCCAATGAATTATAGCTGGTAACGGGGCATCATTTATCAGTTGCTCAAATGTTTGTTTTGCACCAATGCTTTTTAAACCAATAGCCTCAGCTGCATCTGCCAGCCCCAGCATGCTTACACCAGCTTTACCATATTGTGCTTTGTTACGTAAATACTCCAGCGGAATAGTACGGCCATAATATTTTGCCACCATGCGCAGGCAGGTAGGGCCGCAATCCATAGCATCAAGCTGTTTATAAACGGGGAATTTCAAGTTGTTTTATTTAGATCAAAAATGGCACCCATTCGTAACACATGCTTATATTGCTTTTATTAGCAATTTTTAAAACATTATTTACTTGAAATTATATCCCTTATCGCTTTTATTTCTAAAGGACGGGGGCCATCAAGAGAAATTATCCTGTTTTTTTTATCTAATATTAAATATCTAGGAATACTTTCAATATTTAATAGATCCCTTAGATGCCTTGGATTAATTGCACAAAACGTTTGCTTTATTTTTTTTTGGGAAGAATTATTTATATATCGTTGCCACTTGCTAAAACTTTCATCTAAGGAAATTTCTATTTTTTTTAACCCTATGCTATCAAATTTTTTTATATTTTCTTCAAAATATTTTCCCTCTTCTATACAAGGATGACACCACGTAGCCCAAAAATCAATGTATAAAAAAGTGCTATCATTATTTATTTTTAATGCATCCTTTAATGTTAAAATTTTTCCAGTATTATCAAATAATTTTTCATCTAAGACCTCATCACTTAAATTCTTAATATTTTTTATTTGAAAAATAGCATAAAGTTTTTTAATCTCATCTTTATATTTTGATTGCCTAGTTTTAGATAGTAAAGCATTATACTTATTTAATATAAATGTATTTAATTCATCATTACAATTAAAATATGAATTGAGCACATGTAAGTAAAGGCCAATGCGTATTTCAGGCCTACTTTTAAAAAAAGTGTCAATAGCGTTAAATAGTTTATTTAGTTTATTTGTTGTTTCATCGTTTTCTTTAGGGTCTGTTAGAATACTGTACAGATACTCTTGTGCAATGAGTGCATAGAAACTTGTATTCCCCAAACTTACATCACTAATATATCCATTAATTTTTGCCATGTAATAATCTGGCACCGAAAAATTTCTTAAATTAAATTTTTTTAATGGCAAGAGTAAGTAATATATATATTCTGAGTATATTTCATAATATATAAGGTTATATTCAGTCTTCGTCAAAAAAAACAGCTTGTTAAACACTTTTAACGAATCTGTAATTTCTTTTAGCCGCATTGAATTTTCAGAATAATATTTTTCAAAATCAAATTGTTTTTCGCGTATTAATAAATAATAGTCTGATTTAAATACGCCCCCTTTAGATCCGCCATATGTCCAATCACCCAATGTGGTATAAAAAAAAGAGTAAAAAAAAATATTTTTATTTGGTGATATATTCATTTGAGAATGCTGGTAATATGGCTTATCAAAAGAGAAATTAATTTCTACTGAATCATTTGGATGAATAAGAACCTTATCCCAAAGGATAAAAGCAATTTGAGGTTTATCAATATAAGCCCTAAGGGTATAATTACCTTCTTCGTCAATACTATCAACAGCAATTATTCTTTCTGGTTTATTGTAATTGTAGTCTATTAAATACAACTTAATCAATACAACTTCCGGAGAACTTTTTCCATAAATTATAACATTATATTTTTCAGTTGCAAAGCCACTTAAAAAGAATAAAAAAGATAAAACCAAAAAGACTATTTTTTTCATATTTATCTGAATAAAAAATTAAGGCAAATTAAATTGTAAAATCAACTTGCCCTAATTATAGTAATTAAATTAACACTTTTTTTCATCACATGTACAACGACCTCCAGGGTCACCTGGGCATGTGCCAAATCCACTACTGTTCAAACTTGCAGGATTGCATGTCGTTACCCAGCAAATTGTGGCCGCACCTGCCATAATATTTTTCATCTCAGTCCTGCTTAATTTGCCTTGTATGTTTGCAAGGCTCATTTTTGTTGTTTTCATTTGTTTAATAATTTAAAGTTTAATAAAATTGTTTGTGCCTGTAGCTTTTAGCATCAACAGGCATTGGCTTAGTTTGGCAACCTGCTGTTTGCAAACAGCAGGTGTAAGCATCCAAACAGTTTCTTGCCTGCGCTTATTCAAGCAAAAAATATTGTAAATCCTCAATGCTGTAAGCATCGGGTAGTTGGTATCCATTTATTAAAATAGTTGGCGTGGCTTTTATCTCCATTATATTGCACCACTTGTCCATTGCTTCAACAGCCTCCCCTATCCCCTCCGAAGGAGGGAGAAAAGTAGAAGATATTTGCGAAGCTGGAATTAAGCTTTTTCCGTTTGCAGTAATTGGATATTTTTTTGCAAAAATTTCATAATCCTTTTTCTCTGGTAAATACCAATCATCTAAAGCATGTTTTATTTTTTCTTCGTTATTTTCTGCTGCTATTGCCAGTAAATGGCTAACAGGTTTATATGCAGCATTAGCAGGGTTGTTAGGTGTTGTAAATAGTATTTGTGCTTTCAGGTTGGGTATATTTTCCAACAGTTTTTCAATTTTTGAGTGTGCCTTTGCACAAGGGCCGCAATACGGGTTGCATACTTTAATAAGTGTGTTAGTGGCAGCAGGGTTACCTAAGATAATGCCTAAACCATCTGTTGGTAAGGTAATGGCTTTTTGCTTTTTTAATAGGGTCTCAAATATTTCGGCATTAAATTTAATACGCAGGTATTCCCGTTTGGTGTTTTTACTTTCCTGTAATTTTAATACAAATGGCTTAATTACATACCATATTAAAACTGGTATTAAAAACACGAGGATAGTTTGTGCAAGGGTAGTAATAGAAAATGAAAAGGGAAAGGCCAATAAATCATTTGCAAAAACATTAATACCCCCTAATACTAATAATGCCTGCACTGCCAGGCATAATACACACCATTGCTTTGCTATACGCCATTGGTAGTAAATGGAAAAAATGGTGTAGGGTAAAGCAAAAATATTTAGCCATGCTAATAGACTGATAGATCCCTCCTGCGTCGGGATGACAGAAAGGGACGGGATGACAAGTGTGAGCAGGCTGCCGCTAAAATAAAAAAAACCAACCTCACTCCAGCTTAACCAGCTGAATACTTTTGCCTGTTTACCAGTAAGTATGGCATTACAATCGCCTTTTGTAATACCGGTACATACTTTTTGCAGCAGTGGGTTATTTTTATCTATCTCGTACCAAAGTAAAAGTGATGTTATTATTACCCCGCCAAGTAAAATAAAATATTGCCCGTAAATAGCGGCGGCAGTAACAACAAGATTGGTACTGACATTTTGATAAACGCAAAAAAAAGAAATTGCAAAGATTAAAATAAATAACGAAGCAGGTACCAGGGAGTTTATCAGGGCTTTGCGTTTATTAAGTTTAAAATCTTTTTCGCCGGATAGTGTTGTTGGTTCGGCTATCAAATAAACACCTGGCCAGCTTTTTATAAAATCTGCTTTATTTAAAACAATTGGCGTATTGTAATTTTTAGCTAATAACTCTATAGTGCTACCTGTAATTTTAGTAACAACTGATAATGGGTTTTCCCTTTTACCTGTATAAGCTATAAATGGTGTGGGAAGTTCATCAATTTTATCTGGCTCAACCTTACCCGCCGCATTGAGTACATTCCATTTATTTAAACTATCGCTTATGCATAGCAGACTTGGCCAGTCTGGATGGTTTTGTAAAGTTTTATCTACAGTAGTAGCATTAACTTTTACATTCAGTAATTTTAAAAAAGCAATTGTAGCTTTTACATTGGGTTCAAACTGGTTAAACATACATTTATACAGTTGTTTATTAAGTAATTACATGCTCCCCAAGGCCTGAGTGCGAAATCACATCAGGTATAATAATATACTGCCAGTATATATATTTAAATGAAGTTGATTTTTTTTATTGTAACCAGCAAATTTTGTACTGTAGTAAATTACAACCTTTTTATAATTTAACAGTAAACGTAAAAATTACCACTTAGTGGTATTGTTTTGCATTTACAAATGATTTAGCTTACACGCTAAATCATTTTATGCCAATACCCCAGGAAGAAAAATATGTACCCGGAGAATTGATACGAATGCTCAGAAATATTAAGGGATTAAAACAAGATATTGCTGCAAAAAGGTTAGGAATTTGCCAACAGGCCATATCAAAATTAGAAAGGAGCAAAAAGGTAAGCTACAAGAATTTTTTATCTATTGCAGCAGCATTAAAATGTACCGATAAAGAAATTGAACGGGTTAAAGAGTTTTTACCCCCCCCCCTCACACACACATATACCCGATAAAAACAATGAGAGATTGTAAGTCATTTTTTTCTATTTAAAGCTCAAAATCTTTTGGCGGTATCTTAAATAGTAGTACCTGCAATTCATTGCTTTTAAGTAAAAGCAATGAATTTTTATAAAAGATTGGTACTTAAATATAGGGGATGACTTTCGCCTTATTTCATTGGTATTTCAATTGCCAGTAACTCCGCATCTTCTATTGCTGTAACAGAAAAACTATCAGCTTCCGAAATACCTATTGCATCTTTTTTACCTAAATTAATATCGCCCACTTTTACTGCGCCACTTATGTTAACCAAAAAAACACCGTTGCCTGCAAAAGCATTAGTATAGTCAATTGTTTTTCCTGCTTCCAGTTTAATCAACGAAAATCTTGCATCCTGGTTTATCCATAAAGCCTTATCAGCTTCAAGTGAAGAAACAACTGTTTGCCATTTGTTTACTCTTTCAGTTACATCAAATGTCTTTTGATCGTAGCGTGGCGTAATATTTCTTTCTTTAGGAAATACCCAGATTTGAAACAGGGTTACAGGATCTGTTGCAGACGCATTAGCTTCGGAGTGCTGCACGCCGGTGCCGGCACTCATTATCTGCACGTCTCCTGCCTTAATAATACCTTGGCCGCCTGTGCTGTTTTTATGTTGCAAGGCACCGGTAAAAGGTATGGTAACTATCTCCATATTGTCGTGTGGATGCGTGGGAAATGCGCCACCACCGCCAATAAAATCATCGTTTAATACACGTAACAATCCAAAATGTACTTTTTCCGTATTGTGGTATTGGCCGAAGCTAAAGTAATAGTTAGGCTTTAACCAGCCGTAATCTGCGGAGCCCCTGTCGGCCGCTCTGAATAATAGTATTTTCATTTTTATATTTAATGTTTAAACATCAAATTAAATGCCAATAAAGTATCTGACAAAATTGCAAAAAATAATATAATAATCCTGAAATTTAATTAACGCCTGTTTTAATGATCGTTTTCATTTTTTACTAATGGAGCTGCTGCAGGCATATTTACACAGCGGGGAGTAAAACTGTGATTTATGAAACTTTTTCCAACAAATATGTAACAGATACATTAAAAAAGAAACAGAGCTTTGATATTGGAATTGATTTTTTTAACCATCACCAAATCTATTATTATACCAGGTATTTTTTCAACACTCTTATTCGCAATGCCGGGTGGAGGCGAATTGATTTTGATCGTTGTTGTTGTGCTATTGTTATTCGGGGGAAAAAAAATTCCTGAATTGATGAAAGGTATCGGCAAAGGAATAAGAGAATTTAAAAACGCAAAAGAAAATATAACAGCTGAAATTGACAAAGGTATCAATGAGCCCAGGGATGTTATTGAAACAAAGGCTTCAACATCCTGATTAATTATTAAAATAAATCAATTCCTTATTTTATTGAAAACAAAAAATCAGGGAAGTAGCTGAGATCTGTTACCTGGTTATGTTTTAATTATCTCTTAAATAAAATTATACACTTTAAAACTTAGTTATGAAAAAGACAATTTCATCCCCACCCCCTGAAGAAACAAAAGGGATCACACAATTTGGAATGCAACGCAGAAACTTGCTGAAATATTTTGGCGCATCTGCTGCCTTAATAGGTATTGGGGTTGCATGTAAAAAAAATGACAGTACTTCCAATGGTGGTGTAAACCTTGGAAGCGGCGATGTAGGCATCTTAAATTATGCTTATGCATTAGAGCAGCTGGAAGCAGCTTTTTACATTCAGGTTGTAGCCACACCCTACAGTGGCATTACAGCATTGGAATCCGAGTATTTAACCGACATCAGGAATCATGAAGTTGGGCATCGTGAGTTTTTTAAAGCAGCCATTACTGCGGCAGCTCCGTCATCCATCATCCCCGGTTTAGAGGTTGATTTTTCAACCATCAACTTTGCTGACAGAACAAGTGTATTAAACACAGCAAAAGCATTTGAAGATTTAGGTGTTACTGCATATAACGGAGCAGGGCAGTTAATTTCAACTACAGGCAACGGACCTACTTATTTAGGCCTGGCCGGTAAAATTGTATCTGTAGAAGCAAGGCATGCAGCTTTAATAGCAGATCTTTTATCAAACGGAACATTTGCCGCCACAACAGATGCTAACGGATTGGATATGGCCCGTACACCTGCACAGGTACTTGCCATTGCGGGTACATACATTAAAACAAAAATTGACGCAAGTAATTTACCATCTTAAAAAAAATAATCATGAACTTACAAAATATAATTACTGAAATAGAAAAAATAGATCCGGAGGTTTACGAAAGATTTGACAGCAGAAGGAAAGCCATGAAACAATTTGCAAAACTTTCTGGTAAAATAGCTTTAACAGCAGTACCATTGGTAGTTGCATCAATGTTTACTAAAGCTTACGGCCAAACACCCGCAGATGTAAATGGCGTTTTAAATTTTGCTTTAACTTTAGAATATCTTGAAGCAGAATTTTATAACAAAATAGTTGGGTCTGCCGGATATCTTACTGCTACGCCTGCGGCACAGGCAGCGCTAACTAAAATAAGAGATGATGAAAATAAACACGTTATTTTTCTTAAAAGTGTTTTAGGTGCAGCTGCTGTTGTAAAACCAACATTTGATTTTACAGCCGGCAATGGTTCCGGTACGGGGCCTTTCCTTGGGTATCTTGCCAGCTATCCGGTTCAATTAGCCATGGCGCAAACATTTGAAGACACAGGTGTAAGAGCTTACAAAGGCCAGGCTGCTAATTTGCAAAGCAACCGTACAGTACTTACCGCTGCACTAAACATTCATTCGGTAGAAGCAAGGCATGCTTCGCATATAAGGCAAATGAGAAGGGCATTGGATGCAGCAATTCCTTCACCTCAAAAGCCATTGAAACCCTGGATTACGTTGAACTATAGCGGAATTACATATTCTGCCGCAGCGGATGCAGCAATTCAGTTAAGTTATAACGGAGAAGAAGTAACCACACAGGCCGGTGTAAACATTGTTGGGCTTGGTGGAAGTTTTAATACTGCCGGTGCAGCTTCAGAAGGTTTTGATGAACCATTGACAATGGCACAGGTACTTACAATAGTAGATCCTTTTATAGTTTAAATTTTTATTGAATTGAATATAAAACAGAAGCCGCTTCAAAATAAATGAAGTGGCTTCTTTAATGATTGAAATTTTAGTGGAATTATTTTAGCACTTTTAAATTTGCTATACCTAATAACGGAAATTAAAAACTAATTCAGTTGTACAACATTCTCTTCGCCCGGTAAAAGGCCCACTATATCTTCTTCCCGTGTTTCATTCCATTCAATAATAAAATTATTTCTTCCTTCGCCAATTAAAATACCCAGGTATCTTAGTTGTATCAGTTCCAGCATATTTAAAAATAAAAAGATGGCGTGGATACGATTTTCGCACACTTCAAATATTTTTTCAAAAGAGAGTGTTTTTTCTTTGCGGCAAACATCAAGCATATATTCCCTGCTGCCCTCCATAGTGTAATTATATTGCACCACGGTATGCACAGGTTTATTATTACGTTCCTGTAATTTTGCCACCACTCTTTCAAATGCCTTCATTAACTTAAAAAGTGTAACGGCTTGTATTTCGGTTCCTTCGCCGGCTTCTTCTCCAATTATAGAAAGTTCTTTTTGCAGGTTTCCTCTTTTTACCACCAGCATACGTTCTGCTTCCATTTCAGCCATCTTTGCCGATGCTTCTTTAAACCTTTTATATTCCAGAATTTTATCTATCAGTTCCTGGCGTGGATCAATTTCATTTCCCTGTGCATCAATTTCTTTACGGGGCAACAGCATTTTTGCTTTAATGCGCATTAATGTGCTGATAAAAAGAATGAATTCACTGCTTAATTCAATATTCAGTTTTTCTGATGCATGTATAAAGTCTAAAAACTCGTTGGTTATTTTTGTAATGGGGATATTGTAAATATCCAGTTCATCCCTTTCAATAAAAAATAACAGCAGGTCAAACGGCCCTTCAAATTCATCTAATTTAATCTGGTAAGATATGTTGGTCACAGTAAAATGTATTTATAAAAAAGCTTCCCACCAACGGTGGGAAGCGCAAATGTATTAATTAGTTAAGATAGTTGTACCACGATAGGCCAATGCCTTCAACTAATGTGGACAAAATCCTGAAAATATAAATAGTGATCTTTAGTTTATAGCTTAGGCCTATCTCAAAGTTTTTATATTTTTAAGCTGGGTACTAATTCGCTAGTAACATTAGCCATTAGCGGCGACATCAACATTTAAAAATGAGTACCAGGTTTAGATACCAGGGCCAAAAATTCCAATTGTATTTGGCTAATATACCGGATTGGTTATTTGGCTTTGTTGTAAAAAACACACCGTTTTGCGGTGTATTTTTTACAAATTCCAGTTGCCTAAAATTATTTTTTTAGAGAATCTCTTATTTCAATAAGCAATGCATCTGTTGAAGATGAGCCGGCAGGAGGCTCTGCAGCTTTTGCTTTCTTCATTTTATTTAATGCTTTAATTACCATAAATACAACTAAAGCAACAAGTAAAAATTCAATAAAAGCAGAAATAAAGGCACCGTATTTAACAGTAACAGCTTCAGCAGTAACTTTGCCTGCAGCATTTGTAACAGCGTCTTTAAGTGTAAAAGCCGCTTTACTAAAATCAACTCCACCTATCATACCTATTGCAGGCATAACCATACCATCAATAAAAGAAGATACTACTTTTCCAACAGCAGCACCCATAACAACACCTACAGCCAGATCAACAAAATTGCCTGTAGCTGCAAACTCTTTAAATTCTTTGATAAATCCCATGTTTGTAAATTTTAAATGGTTTAAAAAATGATAAATTGATTTATCGCAAGAGAAGGTTATGGCGGTAAAAATATAGTTTACCTAAGATAAAGTCAAATTATTTTTATAAAATATTAAAACTGCGGAAAATACGAAACAGAAATATCTTTTAAGCTGTTTCATTTAAAAACTTCACCTTTGCTCCTTAATTTTTTAAATTGAGTAAAGGATTTTTAAACTGGTTTATTTTTATTGTGCTTTCCATTATATGGGACAGCAGTTTTGTATTGATGAAGGAGGGGCTGGTTGCGTTATCACCCTATCAGGTAGCATCGCTACGCATTGTTTTTTCGGGCATTGTGTTATTACCCTCTGCAATTAAATATTTCAAATTGATACCCAAAGATAAAATTGGGATTATTTTTCTTTCGGGTACATTGGGCAGTTTATTACCAGCTTATTTATTTTGCGTTGCCGAAGAAGGTATTGACAGTGCGCTGGCCGGAACACTTAATTCCCTTACACCCATTTTTGTAATAATTACCGGTGCATTACTTTTTAAAACAAAGGCTACCAAAAATAAAGTGTTGGGTATTATTATTTCGTTTACAGGCAGTATTTTATTATTACTCAGCAAAGGGCATATGCAGGAAAATCAAAACCTTTTGTATATAAGTTATGTTGTACTGGCTACTATATTTTATGGTATTAATGTAAACATGGTACACCGTCATTTAAGCCAGGTAGGATCTTTACAAATTGCAGCAGTGGCACTTACCTTAAATGCTGTACCGGCGTTAATAGTGTTAACATTTACCGGGTATTTAATTTACCTTTTACTGATGAGGGTGTTTTATTATCTACTGGTGCTGCTGCTTTGCTGGGTATTTTAGGTACTGCAGTTGCTTCTGTAATTTTTTATATGCTGGTAAAACGTGCCGGAGCCATCTTTGCTTCAATGGTTACGTATGGCATACCGGTTGTTGCCATTATTTGGGGTGTTATTTATAAAGAAGAAGTTGGCTGGAAACAGGTACTTTGCCTGATACTTATTTTAGCAGGTGTGTATGTTGCTAACATAAAGGGAAAAAAATAATCAATGCTGTATTCCGAAAATAAAAAAGCAGGCTATACTGCCATTATTTCTTTTTCTTTAGCGGCTAAATGTTTTTCTATCAGTGAAATAAATTTATCAGTTGTATCCTGCACTTCTTTTTCAGCGTCTTTGCATATGTCTTCACTAAGGCCATCCTTCTGTAATTTTTTTATGGCCTCAATACTGTCTCTGCGGATATTGCGTACTGCAACTTTAGCATGTTCGCCTTCGCCATTACAACGCTTCACCATTTCCTTTCTTCTTTCTTCAGTTAATGGTGGTAAATACAAACGGATAACAGTGCCATCGTTTTGTGGGTTAATGCCAATATTAGCCATTATGATTGCCCTTTCAATTGCCTGCAGCATATTTTTCTCCCATGGCTGAACAGAAATTGTACGGGCATCAAGTACAGAAACATTGGCGATCTGGTTTATTGGGGTAGGGTTGCCGTAATAATCTGCTGCAATGCCATCCAGCATATTAGGGTTTGCTTTGCCGGCACGTATTTTAACCAATTCTGTTTCCAGGTGATTAAGTGCTTTCGTCATTGATGATTCTGTATCGCTGAGTATTTTGTCTATCCCTTCTGGCATAATTGAAAATGTTAAGTGGCTGCAAAGCTATAAAAAAGTACCCTTATTTAGATAATACGGTAAGCTTTAATCAATAAAAACAGGGACAGAAAGTTATTCTGCTTCAACACTTTCGGGTGCCAAAGAAAGAATTTTGTGTGACTTCATTATGGAAGTATTTGGAATACTATTGTTATTTCTATTGCTTTTTGAAACAGCATTGTTTTTAGGACGGCTATAATAAATAACACCAATAAAAATAAATGCCGAAACCAGTAAAATACCTAATAAGGTAGTAGTACCGAGAGCCCGTAAAAAATAAGCCATAGCAATAAATACAATATTAGTAGCTACACAGGTAAAGGTTACCATGCGGTGATTGAGGCCAAGATCAAGCAAAAAATGATGTACATGTGTCCTGTCCGGACTAAATGGAGAACGCCTGTCTAAAATACGTAATGCAAATACACGTAAGGTATCAAAAAGAGGGATCATTAAAATTGCAAAGCCAATGGCAGGAGAAGCCTCCAGGCCAAAAGCAGTAGCGGGATTTCCGGCTACATTAATAAACTTAATGACCAGGATTGAATTTATCAGGCCTAATAAAAGTGAACCGGTATCACCCATAAATATTTTTGCAGGGGAAAAATTATAAATTAAAAAAGCAATAATGCTTCCTGCCAGTGCAAAAGCCATAACGGCATATGCCAGCTGCCCGGCAATAAAAAAATAAGTTCCAAAAACAAGGGTGGTAAGTACGCCTAAACTTCCTGCCAGGCCATCAACCCCATCAATAAGATTGAAAGAGTTGGTAATAACAATTATAGTAAATATGGTAAGTACAATACTTGCAATGTGGGGAATTTCATAAATGCCCAGAAAGCCGTGCATATTATTAATTTGAACACCTCCAAATTTAATAATGATACCTGCTGCAATTAACTGGCCAATAAATTTTTTGCTGGCTGATAAGATCAGTATATCATCCTTAAGTCCCAAAAAGAAAATTACTGTGGCAGCTGCAGCAAAATATTGCAGTTCTGAAGCAATGCCAGAGGGAACACCCATCAATGTGGCAATTATAAAACCGGCAAAGATTCCAAGGCCGCCTAAAGTAGGGATAACAGTTTTATGAACTTTACGCTCATCGGGCTCATCAAATAATTTTTTGTCCTTAGCTACCTGAATTATAATAGGTATGGCAAAAAAAGTTATTAAAAAAGCCAGTGCCGCACTTAGTAAAATATTATCCATTCAATTTATTTATGGCAATCATTATGGTACAAAACTCGATTACACTGCAAAAGTATTAAATATGTTTTAAGTAAACCTAATATTTTATCTAAATACTTTAAAACATTTTATTCAAGAGCCTGGTTTATGTAAAAAAGTTGCCTGTTAAATTTAATACGGGAGATTTGCTTAAAAGTGGGTTCCCGGGTTTAATCAGTTAAAATAACGTAGAAATTATAAACTTATTATTAACTATTTAAGCGGGGAGTATTTTTTTAATTTTTCTATCGATTGATTTAAAGTAGGTTTGCTGCTTATAAAACCAAAACTGCCGCTTTGGGTATCTTTGTACTGTATATATAATTGAATAAAAAAACAAGAATGAGTAATCTTACAGCAACAGCATCACAAATACGCAGAGATATAGTACGTATGGTTCATGGAGTGCAAAGTGGCCACCCGGGCGGATCTTTAGGCTGTACCGAGTATTTTACCGCACTATATTTTACTGTAATGAAGCATAATCCGGCTTTTTCTATGGACGGCATTAGGGAAGATCTGTTCTTTTTAAGCAATGGCCATATATCTCCGGTATTTTATAGTACGCTGGCACGTAGCGGATATTTTCCTGTTAAGGAATTAGCTACTTTCAGAAAGCTGGATTCCCGTTTACAGGGCCATCCTACTACACATGATCATTTACCAGGCATTCGTATTGCAAGTGGCTCTTTAGGTCAGGGGATGAGCGTTGCCATTGGTGCTGCATTGGCAAAAAAATTAAATAACGATAATAATATTGTATATTCCCTGCATGGCGATGGTGAATTAGATGAGGGCCAAAACTGGGAAGCCATTATGTTTGCAGCGCATAAAAATGTGGATAACCTTATTGCCACTATTGACTGGAATGGGCAGCAAATTGACGGTCCAACCAAAAAAATAATGAGCTTAGATAATTTAAGAGCAAAATTTGAAGCCTTTAACTGGCAGGTATTGGAAATGGAAGGAAATGATATGGATGCTGTTGTAGCCGGGTTAAATAATGCAAAAACCTTTGTAGGTAAAGGAAAGCCTATTATTATCCTGATGAAAACGGCTATGGGAAAAGGTATTGATTTTATGGAAGGCAGCCACGAGTGGCATGGCATAGCACCTAATGACGATCAATTGCAAAAGGCTTTGGCGCAATTGCCGGAAACATTAGGAGATTATTAATCGTTTACTTTAATTCGAAGCTTTGCCTGCTGGCTTTATGTGCCGGAAACCAGGCAGCAATAAAAGCTATAAAACCGGCAGTTACTGCCACCAATATAAAATCAGCAGCTACCAGTTTTACCGGAAAATAATTTATTAGAAAAGAACCGCCGCCTATTTTAAGGAACTTAAATTTTATTTGCAGCAGGCAGATTATTACAGCCAGTAAAATTCCGGTTACCGCACCAATGGCACCTAATAATAAGCCCTCGCTTAAAAATATTTTTTTAATGGTGGTTTGATGGGCACCCATACTTTGTAAAACACTAATGTCTTTTTGCTTTTCCAACACCAGCATGGTTAATGCACTTACCATGGTAAATGCAGATACAATTAATATTAATGTAAACACTGCATAAATAATCCATTTTTCCATTTTCATGGTGTTGTATAAGCTCATATTTTGCTGGTAGAGTGTTTGCACTTTATAATTATTACCTAACAAAACCGATAATTTCCCTTGTGCTTCTTTAATATCACTGTTATCCTTTAGCTTTAATTCCAGGGCACTGTATTCATCTGTTGCAAGGCCCATTTGATTTTTTACAAAATCAATATTGGTTATGGCATATTTATTATCAAAATCCTGTTGAATGGTAAATACACCGGTGGGCACCGCATTTCCTTCGCTTAGTGATTGTAAGGGATCGCTGCCACCATTTTTTTTAGGTAAAATAACGGTAAGTTTTTCTGTGGCAAAAGCCGGGTTCATATTTACACCCACTGCATATTGTATGCCTGCACCTAAAACTAAACCCGGCTCATCGGCTGTGCCGGTATTAAATTTTCCTTTATTGGTTTTAGCTGCCACACCACAAACAGAAGCATAGTTATCATCTACCCCTTTTAAATAAATAACTGTTTGGGTATTTTCACCCTCATTGTTTTGCAGCAGGGCTTTTTCTTCAGCTATAAAAGAAAGATTTTGTACAAAAGATTGTTGTTTTAGTTGTATTAATTGTTGACCTGTAAAAAAAAATGTCTTTCCTTTTGCAGGAATAATTTTGATATCTGTATAAAAAGATGCATATAATGATTTTACCAGGCCTTCAAATCCATTAAAAACACTAAGCACTAAAATCTGGCAGCAGGTTGCAAAAGCAATAACACCAACTGTTACCCATGCAATAATGTTGATGGCATTGGCACTTTTTTTTGCTTTAAAATATCTCCAGGCAAAGGTTAAATACATTTATGGTTGAAGGTTGATGGTTGAAAGTTGTGGCCAGTTACTGTTTAATTGTGACGAAAATCTTTTCTGTCCGATTCTTTAAGATAATTTATTAATGACACAATCTTTTTACTTAACGTTTCGCATTTTATTTTTAAATCTTCATATTTTTCTATAGTTACATATAACCTGTTTACAACTCTGTATAATTGTGACCTTACTTCGCCATTTGATGCTTTGGAAATAAGAAGAAAATGTATAAATTCTTTATTGCCACTTCGTTCAAAGCCTTCTGCAATATTGTCCATTACAGAGCCCGATGCAGCATTAATCTGATTCCATAATTGAAAATCTTTGGCAAATAACCCTTCAGAATAAATTAAAAAAAATTCATTTGCCTGTTGCCTTGCTAACTGCCAAATTTCCATATCCTCAAATTTTGGATGGTAGCCATAGCTTTTATACTGTCAAGTTTAAAAAACTTTCAACCTTGAACTTTTAACTATCCCCTTTTTTTATCTCTTTAAAAAGCTCCTCTATTTTTTCTACATAGTCCAAAGTATCATCTATATAAAAAGTAAGTTTGGGCATACTGCGTAACTGGCGGCGTATTCTTTCTGTCAATTCTTTCTTTATCTCCCAGCTGCGTTCTTCAATTTTTTTTAATGTAGCTATGGGGTCAGTTACTTTAAAAAAACTCAGGTAAATACGGGCATCAAAAAGGTCGGGAGTAATTTTTACCGATGAAATGGATATCATACCGCCGTCCATCATACTTATACCCAGGCGCTGAAAAATATCATTCAGTTCTTTATTTAATAAACCCGCCACCTGTTTTTGTCTTTTACCTTCCAACATATCAAATTGGTTTTGTTCGTTGTAAAATTAGTTACTTTGCTGTTTATATACAGATTTATTACAGATGAAGAGATATTCAAGGGTTTTTAATTACCTGCTTCCTTACAAAGGAAAAATTGCACTTTATTTTACGTATACTTTATTAAGCATCATTTTTTCAATTATATCAATTGGCATGCTGATGCCTTTTTTACAATTGATCTTTAATAATTCCGACCCTAAATGTATTGACTGCAGCAGTATTACAAAATCAAGTTCTAACCCTGCTGTGCAATACATAAATAACTGGTTGCTTACTACTATAAATACCAAAGGGAAATTAATTACTCTTGGCATTATATGTGCTTTAATGATGGGCTTTATTCTTTTAAAAAACCTTTTTTTGTACCTGTCTTATTATGTATTAAATCCGCTTAAAAATACAGTAGTAAATCATTTAAGGGAAGATATTTACAATAAAATATTACAACTGCCCATTGGTTATTTTACCGAAAAAAGAAAAGGCGATATTATGAGCCGCATTACCAACGATGTGGGTGAAGTGGAATCTTCAGTTGTAGGAACTTTGGAAGGATGGATACGGGATCCATTGACGATTATTATCACTCTGGCAACATTGTTTTTTATAAGTATGCAGCTTACTTTGTTTTTGTTGTTATTAATTCCATTAATGGGTATTGCTATCGGCCGGATTTCAAGGTCATTAAAAAAACATTCGCAAAAAGTGGCAGAAAAGTATGGTGAATCAATGAGTACAGTAGATGAAACACTGGGAGGCTTACGGGTAATAAAAGCATTTAATGCCGAGGGCTTATTACAAAATAAATTTAAAAAAGAAAACAGCGAATTACTGGTTGCTAAAAATATAATTGGTTACCGGCGTGATCTTGCATCGCCAATGAGTGAAGTGATGGGTATTGCATTGTTCTGCGCCATTTTAGCATATGGTGGTTACTTAGTGCTTAACCAACGCATTGCTTTAGACGGCGCTTCTTTTTTGGGTTACCTGGGCTTGTTTTATATGATCATCAACCCGGCAAAAACATTATCCACTTCTTTTAGTAATATGCAAAAAGGCACAGCTGCCATTGGCCGTATTGAAGAAGTATTAAAAGCGCCGGTAGTGGTGGATGAAAACCTGGGTGGACAAAAACTCAGTAGCTTCGGCAATAAAATTGAATTTAAAAATGTTGGATTTAAATATGAGGATGTTGACATCCTTAAAAACATAAACCTCTCAGTAGAAAAAGGAAAAACAATTGCATTGGTAGGAAGCAGTGGTGCAGGAAAAAGTACATTGGCCGACCTGGTACCGAGGTTTCATGATGTGAGCAGTGGTGAATTATTAATTGATGGTAAAAATATTAAAGATTACTCCCTGCAATCGGTACGGGGTTTAATGAGTATTGTTACCCAGGAACCAATTTTATTTAATGATACCATTGCCAATAATATTGCATTGGGTATGAAAGATGCCACAGCAGCCGAAATTGAAACTGCTGCTAAAATTGCCAATGCACATGATTTTATTATTAAAAAAGAAGAAGGGTATAATACCAATATTGGCGACAGAGGCAGTAAACTTAGTGGTGGCGAACGCCAACGGCTTACCATTGCAAGAGCTGTACTAAAAAATCCACCGATATTGATTTTAGATGAGGCTACATCTTCTTTAGATACCGAAAGTGAACGTCTGGTGCAGGATGCAATAAATAATTTAATGAACAACCGAACCAGTATTGTTATTGCACACCGCCTCTCCACCATTCGCCATGCCAATGAAATTATTGTATTGCAAAAAGGCGAAATTGTAGAGAGGGGTACACATAATGAACTGATAAGCCAAAACGGGTTTTATAAAAGACTGGTGGATATGCAGGAGGTAAAATAATTACAGTGGATTTTCTATAAAGATCAGCCCTTCTCATTTAATTTTATCAGGTAATCAAAAAGCGATGTTTCAGTAGAGATATTGAGTTTTTTACGCAACCTGTAACGGCTTATTTCAACACCTCTTACAGAAATATTCATTAGCTGAGCAATTTCTTTTGTAGATAAATTCATGCGCAGATAGGCGCACAGTTTAAGTTCATTGGCAGTAAGATTAACATGTTTATCTTTTAATCCCATTACAAAATCGCTGTGTACCTTATCAAAATGCTGTGCAAAATGTTCCCAGTCTTTATCCATCTTATCATCCTCACTTAAAACTTTTATCATTTTTTTCAATTCACTTACTCCTTTGTCATTATCCAGCCCTTTCATAACATGGTTTAATTCTGTTTTTAATTTAGTCAACAACTCTCCTTTTTGTACAAGATGCATGGCCGAAGTTGCCAGTTCGGAGTTTTTAAAATCAACTTCTGTTTGTAATTTTTCATTACGTAGTGCCACCAGTTCATTTTCTGCTTTATTAATTTCAAGCTGGTGCAGGTACAAAAGCCTTTTTTGTTCTTCTTCATATTTAGCCTGCTGCAAAATGAATTTTTTTCGCTGCCACTTATATAAATAATAAACTGCACAGGAGAAAAGTAAAAAGTAAATGCCATAAGCCCATGTGGTTTGGTACCAGGGCGGCAGAATATTGAAAGCATAGGTAACCGGTGCAGATTCATTACCTAAATTATTTCGTACTTTAATTTCAAATGTGTAGGCGCCTGCAGGCAGGTTAGTATATTCTTTTTCTGTTTTATTACTCCATTCAACCCAGTTATCATCAAAGCCTTTAAGCCTGTAACTGTATTCGAGGTTTGTTTGCTGGCCAAAAAGTGTTGATGAGAATTCAAAGTGAATTGTTTTCCAGTTATTGGCAATTTGCCGGATTTGATTTTTATCCTGTATTTGCTTTTCGTTTACATTGCTGAAATACCCGCCAAATAAAAGACTGTCTTTTCCGTCGGCTATTTTTACTGTTCTTATTTGAACTTCTAATTCCGGAATTGATTTTTTATACTTTTCATAATTGACATGAAAAAACCCTTTTTCTCCGCCTATAAAAATATTATTATTGTTTACCGGGTAAATAAATTCAAAGCCACTCAGCATTTTGTTATTTAATTCCGGAAGCAAAATAATTGCTGCATTTTTTGCGGACATATCAATTACCCCTAATTTTTTTTCGTGGATGAACCAGATATTTCCTTCGGTATCTTCTTTTAAATAACGGATGCTTTGATCTCCCAGTATTTTTTTATAAAAATCAGCAGGTTCAAAAGAATCTTTGGTGTTGTTATATACATACACACCTTTTTCTGTGGCTACAACTATTTCATTTCTTACTTTATATACGTGGTTATTAAGCGTTGAAGGAAGCCCGTTTTTATCAGTGTATAACCGGACTTTATATTTTCTATCTGCTGAAGTAGTCACCTTATAAACACCATGATAAGGGTGAGATACCCAGATATTATCATCCTTATCTATGGCAATAAACCTGCATGATTCAGTAAAATCAGGAATATTTTCAGCAACAGAGAAGTTGTTATTGCTGTAATTGAAAAGCGTTAAGCCTTTGTAACTTCCTGATATGATTTTTGAAGATGGAAATACAGCAGACAGAGGTACAAAATTCCAAAATCCTGATGCATTGGCGGTAATGGGTTGGGCATTATTTTCATTTACAATAAATGCCCCTTCGTGATGGCCAAGTAAAAGCTTGCCATTTATTTCGGCCAGCCCCCAGTTTTGCCCTGTGGTATTAGCTATTGGTGAAAAATTACCCTTGCTAAAACTCAGATCCGTTATTGGTTGTAACGGTACGTTATATAAACCGGCTGATGTACCGGTATATAGTAGATTATTATGGATGATTGCAGTATAACCTGATCCATCCTGGGCATAAGGAGTAATATGTTTTATGGCACTGTTATATGCAATAAAATCAATTCCGCTATTTAATCCAAGCCATAGATTACTCTGCCTGTCCAGAAAAATATTAAGCACATTATTGTCCTGAAGCCCTTCTGTTTTAGAAAAGCTTTGAATGAGTTGTCCTTTAGCATCAATGATATAAACTCCGCCATTATTTGTGGCTAAAGCAAATCTGTCTGTATTTATGGCTGTGGCAGCATAGATACGTTCTCTTGCAATTACCGATAAGGCTGTTGAAGTGAAGCTGGAAAATTCATTAGCCGAAAATATAAATAAACCATTTTTAAGTGTGGTTATTAAAATGCTGTCTTTTTGAAAGGGAAGAATTGAAGTTACAGGGTCGTTTACAGGCAATTTATTTGGAGCAGGTAGTAGAGCCCATATATTATTTTCAAAACTCAGTAATCCATTCCTATAGTCATGTGCATATAAATGCCCGCTGCAAACACCCATATACGACCATTCAGATGGTGCATTAAATACCGAAACAGCCTGGTTGGTAATTTTAAAAATTTTATTGGAGGTACGAAAGAAAATATCGTTTTTAAAAGAAGTAATATCCCAAACATCGCCAAAAGCCCTGTCCTTTTCCGGAATTAGACCGGTTAGTGAATTGTATTGCAGCCTGCCATTTTCTGAAGGGGCAAAATACCCAAATTCATCTTGTCCTCCAGCATAGATCCGGTTGTCTGCTCCAATTTCAACAGACCTTACAATGGTTTTATTGGGTAAAGGGTACAATTTCCAATACTCGCCATCAAAACTCAGTAAGCCTTCATTATTAGCTATATAAACAATTCCATTTTTACCTTGTTTTATATCCCAGTTTTGTAATCCCGCAGTATATGTCCCTTTATAGTAATTAATAACATCCGGAAGCCCGATTGTGTTCTGGCAAAAGCCAGCCAAAGGAAATAATAATAAAATTAATATTCGGTTTAGCACAATAGTTTGGTTAAGGCATTGTGAAAGTAAGAAAAAAAGGCTGATGTAGTAATGATGTAGTAAAAATAGCCTGAAAATAGGCTTTTACATTACCTGATGTAGTAATGATGTGGGGCTTTATTAGGTGTGTGAGATATTGATAAATATTTTTACAGCATCAATTTTCTCCCGAAAAATGAGATTTTAAATTAACCAAAACGATTGTATATGAAATTAAAATTTGCATTATTGCATACCACATTTCTGCTATGCAGCATCTTCAACTTTGCTTTTGCACAGGACATTCAGGTAACTGGTAAAGTAAAAAACAAATCCACAAGCGAGGGATTAAATCGGGCTACAGTAACTGTAAAAGGTAGTTCCTCTGTTGTAAGTACCGACTTGCAAGGCAACTTTTCTGTAAAAGTGCCGAAAAAAGGTTCAATCCTGGTTATAAGTTATGCCGGGATGAAAACCACGGAATACACTGTTGGTAATAATTTTACAACAGTTGAAATCCTGATGGAAGATGGGGCAGCTACTATCTTAACAGACGTAATTGTTGTAGGTTATGGTACTCAAAAAGTAACTAAGGTTTCAGGGGCTATTTCCACCATTAAAAGTGCGGATATTGAAAAACTCAGGCCGGTAAGAACTGAAGAAGCCTTGCAGGGCAGGGCATCGGGTGTAAGTGTTATTCAAAATGGTTCACCAGGATCCAAACCTACTGTATTAATAAGAGGTATTCCCTCTTTTTCCGGTACTGACCCTGTGGTTATTATTGATGGTGTTCCTCAATCGTTAACCGATCTTAACTCAATTAATGCAGCCGATATAGAATCGATAAGTGTATTAAAAGATGCTGCTACTACTGCCATTTATGGTGTTAAAGGTGGTAATGGTGTAATTGTGGTTACAACCAAGGCCGGTAGAAAAAATCAAAAAACAGAAATAACTGTAAGCAGTAATTATGGTATGCAGGAAGTAATGAATACCATTGGTGTGTTAAATGCAACGGAATATGGCGCTATCATTAATGAAGGCAGTACGCTTGCCGGTGGTAATATCATCTTTCCAAACCTTTCTGTTTTAGGTGTGGGTAGCGACTGGCAAAAAGAAATTTTTAAGAAAGCATCTTTACAATCACATAATATAACAGCCCGTGGCGGTGCCGATAAAATGTCTTACTTTCTTTCAGGAGGATATTTAAATCAAGGTGGTATTGTAGGTGGCAATGATAAATCAAGATTTGACAGGGGGAATTTTACTGCCAACTTAAATTTTGATCTTTCTCCTAAACTAAAATTTATTTTAAATACTACCGGTGTAATACTTGACTCAAAAGGTGTACAGGAAAACTCATTTAACAGTGTTTTGGGTAGTGCATTAAATTTTGACCCTACCGTTGCTGTTTATAATACCGTACCAAATACAGTTGGTAAATATGGATTCAGCAATTTACTGTTATCAGAAATTTTTAATCCGCTTACAAAACTGGAAAATACATTCAACAAAAATGTTGGAACCAAACTTTATGGCAAGTTTGAGTTTCAATATACCGTAATAAAAAATTTAAAGCTTACCTCACGTTTTGGTTATACCAAATATGATGGAAATGCAAAGAATTTTACACCACTTGTTTTTTATGGTCCTTTGAATGTAGACAATTCAATGAATGCTGATGGATCGACAGTTGTTGGCAAGCATAACAGTGTATCGCATGAAAAAATCAGCAATTTTAATTATACCTGGGAATCCTTTGCCAATTATGATTTTAATATAAAACAGGATCATCATTTTGAAACAGTATTAGGAGTTTCTTTTGCAAAGATTTCGGGTAATGCAGCCGGGGCAAGCAGGCAGGATGTACCCTTTAACTCATGGGAATTTGCTGATTTCACTTCTGCTGTTGGTAATAACTCTGCAACAAATACAAATGCATTGAGCGGATATTATTACCAGTATTTCAGAAAGAATTTATCTTTTTTCAGCAGGATAAATTATGATTATCAGGATAAATATTTAGCTTCTTTTACTGCACGCCGTGACGGTTCTTATGCTTTTGGTACAGATAATAAATATGCTAACTTCTTTTCCGGTTCAGCAGGCTGGGTGGTTACCAAAGAAAATTTCTTTCATTCTGATTTCATTGATTACTTAAAGATCCGTGGCAGCTACGGATCAATAGGAAATGAAAATGTAAACCCACAATATGTTGAAATTATTACTGGCGGTTCAAGCTATGGCCCAACAGCAAATAGCAATGGCTACACTTTCAACAACATATTTTATCCGGGTTCAACAGTTGGTTCTGCCGCTAATAATGCTTTACGCTGGGAGAAACAATTGCAGGCCAATGCAGGATTTGATATGACCTTTTATAAAAATAAATTTTCTTTATCTGCTGATTATTTCCAGAAAAAAGTAGATGGTTTATTGTTTACGCCGTCTGCATCATTATACCTGGGTACTGTTCCTATTCCTACTGCAAATATTGGTTCTACTAAAAGCAGTGGGGTTGATCTTACCCTTGGCTATAACGAAATAATTCACAGAACAATTAAACTAAATACCACACTTACTTTTACAACTGCTAAAAACGAAGTTACCGCCTCTAACAGCGACGGAACTGCAAAAATATTTGGCGGGTATTATTTTAACGGGCAATCTCAAAGTGTAACAGTTTTTGAAAAAGGATTTACACCGGGTTATTTCTTCGGATACAAAACTGACGGCCTATTTCAAACTACAGCTGATCTTACAAAAGGTGCAACGCAGGCAGGAGCACAACCGGGTGATATTCGTTTTGTGGATGTTAACGGCGATGGTATTATCAACGCATCAGACAAAACAAATATCGGCAATCCCTTCCCTGATTTTACTATGGGATGGAATCTGAACCTTGAGTACAAGAATTTTGATTTCACTGCCTTTACTTATGCATCTGTAGGTAATGATATTTACAGTGCTTACGAAAGAAATGCCAACTACTCCAATAAATACAGGGGCGTATTGGCAAGATGGACCGGTGCCGGATCTACTAACGATTCAAGGCATCCACGGTATTCATTTACTGATGCCAACAGCAATATCCGTGTATCAGACAGGTATGTGGAAGACGGCTCTTTTGTAAAGATTAAAAACCTGCAGTTAGGTTATACTTTCCCTGCATCAGTTACTAAAAAAATATTCAGCAGACTGAGAATTTATGCACAGGTAAAAAATGCTTACACATTTACCAAATACTCAGGATATGATCCTGAAATAGCGGGCGGAATATTAGATACAGGTATCGACCGTGGTGCTTACCCTCAGGCAAGAACTTATGCAGTTGGCATTGACATTAAACTATAAATCTTCAAATAAAAAAATACTACAATGAAGAATATCAATATAAAAATAATAAGCCTGGTTTTATTAATTGCCACACTTACATCCTGCAAAAAATGGATAGACTATAATCCTCATGATGATTATAAAATAACAGAGCTTGATTATTTAAAATCAGAAACTGATTACCGCACAATGGCTGTTAGTGTATATACACCTATACAATGGCTTAACCAGGCAGTGCCTGTTGGCGATATTGCATCTGATAATGCAGTAAGTGGTGGTGAAAATGCATCAGATGTTTTGTCTTTGCAACAGATAGATGACTATACACATACACCTGTAAATTCCACACTTACAGAATTATGGCAGGCAGCCTACGAAGGTATCAACAGGGCCAATTACATGCATCAATATAAAGCAGCAAACGTTGCAGGCGAAACAATAAATTTTGCCGGTAAAGATGCATTGTACGGAGAAGTATATTTCTTAAGAGCTTATTATTATTTTACTTTGGTAAAGTTATTTGGCGATGTGCCATTGTTTACTGATAAAAGATTAGGCTTATCAGAATCTAAAACTTTACAAAGAGCTGCAAAGGCAGATGTGTATAAAGCCATTGAACTGGATTTGAATAATGCCATTAGTGTATTACCAGCAATACAATCACAAAAAGGAAGGGTAACTAAATATGCAGCACAGGCTTTATTGGGTAAAGTGTATTTATATCAAAATAAATTTGATGCGGCGGCAGCAATGCTTGAAAATGTAATTACACCCAATACATTTAGCCTTGTAACAGATTTTGGAAGTATGTTTTTAGCATCAGGCGAAAATGGCCCTGAGTCTGTTTTTGAAATCCAGTATTCCAACACTTCTCCTTATTACAATTGGGGAGGCGTAACAAGAGGCCAGGGAAATCATTCGGTACAACAATGTGGTATACGAGGGTTAAATGGTTCTGGCGCCATGCCTTATGCTGCAGGATGGAGTACAAATTTACCTACACAAAATTTAGCTGCTGCTTATGCCGCAGGGGATAAGCGGAAAGATGTTACCGTACTGGATATTGAAGCATATAAAAATGCCAACCCATCTTTTAATATTACTTACCAGGTTGCACCTTTTAAAAATACCGGTTTATATAATCAAAAATATTTACCAAGAAAAGGAGAAACTTCCGGACAGGTGGAATTGAATTATCTGAATAATTTCAGAACGATACGTTATGCAGAAGTTTTATTGATGGCTGCAGAAGCAAATACCAAAGCCACCACTCCTAATTACACTAAAGCGCAAACTTATTTAAACTTAGTTCGCCGCCGTGCATTTGGTGATCTGCTGCATGATATTACATCGACCGGTACTGCTTTATACCAGGCAATTTTAGATGAACGCAGGTTAGAATTAGCAATGGAAGGAGACAGGTTTTTTGACCTGGTAAGAACAGGGCAGGCTGCAATAAAGATCACCAATTTTAAAGTTGGCAAACATGAAGTATTCCCTATCCCACAATCGGAAGTGGATATTTCAGGCTTACCACAAAACGCAGGCTATTAATATTAACTATTAAATAAATCATTATGAAAGTATTAAAGTATTTTTTCGGCATAACGTTTTTACTGGCTGTTGTAATCAGCTGTAAAAAAGAAGTAAATGACGATCTGTCTTTTTTAGATACTGCTGCAGCATCTGCAAATCTTACTGCATTATTTGAAATTACACAGGATAATTCAGGCCTGGTAACTATTACGCCAAATGGTGAAGGTGCTTCGTTCTATGATATTTATTATGGCGATGCAACTGTGGCGCCTGCAAAAATTTTACCGGGTAAAAACACCCAGCATACTTATGCAGAAGGTGTTTACAATGTAAAAATTGTTGCCCATAGTGTTACCGGAAAAACTGTTGAAGCTGCAAAGCAGTTAACGGTTTCATTCAAAGCTCCCGAAAACCTGGTAGTAAATATTGCTATTGACGCAGTAAATAAATATAAGATCAATGTTTCGGCATCAGCTCTTTATGAAACATTCTTTAGAATTTATTTTGGAGATGTGCCTAACGAAGTGCCACAATCATTTATAGAAGGTGCAACAATCAGTCATACTTATGCAGCTGTTGGGGCTTATACTGTAAGGGTAGTGGCATTAAGTGGTGGTGCAGCTACAACAACTTTTACAACCGTAGTTAATATTGTAGATCCCGTATTATTACCAATAACTTTTGAATCTTCAACAGTGAGTTATGCATGGAATAATTTTGATGGTGGCGCAGTTACTGTAATTAACAATCCACAATCTAACGGCATTAATACAAGTGCTAAAGTTGCCAGGATGGTAAAGAATGCAGGGCAGCCATGGGGTGGCAGCTGGATTGGTTTGGGTGGCCCCATTGATTTTTCTGCTAACAGGGTTTTTAGAATGAAAGTATTTTCTCCAAGAGTGGGCGCAAAAGTTTTACTGAAAGTGGAGAATGCGAATGGAAGTATCAGTTATGAAAAAGAAGTGCTTACAACAGTTGCTAATACCTGGGAGGATATGGCTTTTGATTTCAGGGCAATAAATACAACAAATTCATATGAGCACATTGTAATCATTTTCGATAATGGTACAATGGGTAATGGTACAGCAAATTTCACCTTCCTGATGGATGATATAAGACTTACTAATCAAATGCCAACAAGTTTACTAACACTACCTGTTACGTTTGATCTTGCAGGTATTAATTATGAAGTAATAGATTTTGGAAACAACCTTAGTGCACCGGCAGTTGATCCAACTAATGCTGCTAATAATGTAAAGAAAACAACTAAACCTAACGGTGCAGAAACATGGGCAGGAACTACAATTGGTGCAGGCTTTACAACTAAAATTCCTTTTACTGCAAGCGCAACACAAATGAGTATAAGAGTTTATTCTCCTGCCGCCGGTATCCGTATAAGATTAAAAGTTGAAGACCGTACTAACAATACCCGGTCGGTAGAAACTGAAGCAATGACCCAGGCAGCAAATACATGGGAAACATTGGTTTTTGATTTTGCAAATCAATCAAGCGGTACCGCTGCATTGAACCTTGCTTTTAATTACGACATGGCTTCAGTATTTTTTGATTTTGGTAATGCCGGTACAGGAAAAATATTTTATTGGGATGATGTAAAATTTTTAACAACCAATGTAACACCTAACTATTTAGCACTTCCACTCGATTTTCAATCAACCACATTTGCTTACCCGTTTGTAAATTTTGGAGGCGGTAATGCTACGGTTGCAAATAACCCCAGCGCAACCGGTATTAATACCAGCACAAAAGTTGGTAAAATGGTTAAGAATGCCGGGGAAGTTTATGGCGGAAGTTTTATTGAAATGGTAAATCCGGTTAATTTTTCGGTATTAAAAACTTTTAAAGTAAAAGTGTTTTCTCCAAGAGTTGGTGCCAAACTGCTTTTAAAGGTGGAGAATGCAACCAATGGCGGTATAAGTTTTGAAAAAGAAGTAACTACCACTACAGCAAATGCATGGGAACAGTTATCGTTTGATTTCAGCACCATTAATGTCGGCAATTCTTATTCAAAGATCGTTTTGATTTTTGACCTTGGAACAATGGGAGATGGCACAGCAAACTTCACCTATTATTTTGATGACATTTTACTTAATTAATTTATAAAAAAAATAATTATCATGATAACGAATATAAAATCAACCGCCTTTATTTTTCTGGCCATGCTGATAGGTTTCAGTAGCTGTAAAAAGGAAAAGTATACTTTCGGGGATATTAAAACTCCTTCATCGCTTACATTAACTACGGTTATTGCAGGCGTGGATGCGGCTAACCCAAATGGTAATGGAACCGGTCTTGTGGCAGTTACTGCTGCCGCAGGTAATGCATTATCTTACAATATAGATTTTGGAGATGGTAAAGGAGTTCAGGTGGTATCAACAGGGGTTATTAATTATAAATTTACAAGCCCCGGTACAAATGAATATACCATTACTGTTAATGCAGTTGGTACCGCCGGTGCTATTTCAACAATCAGCAAAAAAATAAAAGTATTTGTTGCTTTTGAAATACCGCCTGCAATATTGCAGAACTTAACCAATGGTTCTTCAAGAGTATGGGTTACAGATAAAGATGCACCGGGGCATTTTGGTGTAGGGCCAAACGATCAGTTCTCTCCAATATGGTATGCTGCAACTCCAAATTCCAGGGAAGCATGCGCTTATGACGATGAGATTACTTTTTCTAAAGACGCACTCAACAGGGTATCTATGGTTGTTGATAATAAAGGGCAATCATTTTCAATTGGGGCTGCTTCAGGATTCTACGGTTTTAGCGGTGGCGATAATTGTTATGGCATTACAGGTGGTACAAAACAACTTGCATTTATGGATGCCACATCAGCATCGACACCGGCTGTATCAACAAGAATACAATTTATAGTACCAGGTAATGGAATTATAAACTTTGGCACCGGCGGTACGACGTATGAGATATTATCAATTACAGCAACCACCATGCATTTGCGCAATATTGGTATTGATGGTAATTCATGGTATCAAAAATTAAAAATTAAATAATATTAATATGCAAAATCCACAAAAATTATCTACTAAAATATTATTTTAGCTAAAATTATTTTTGTGGATATACTTAGTGATTTTTAACTATTATAAAATGAACACATGAAACACTTGACATTATTGTTTTTAATTACTGGTGCACTTGTCTATACCTCCTGCAGTAAGAAAAGTGATACTCCTGCAAGTCCTGCACCTACTAATCTTACTCTTACTGCAACAGTAAGTACCGATAACAGTGGTAATGTTTCTTTTACAGCTGCTGCAACCAATGCAGTCAGTTACGAATATGATTTTGGAAATGGCAGCTTTCAAACTGTGGCTACCGGAGTGGTAACGTATAAATATACTATAGCCGGTACAAATACTTATACAGTTAACGTAACTGCTAAAAGTTCAGGGGGGCAAACCATTTCTAAATCTATACAGGTTACGGTAACTTATATACCCTCTTTAGCATGGTCAGATGAGTTTAATACAGATGGCGTACCAGATCCTGCAAAATGGGGGTATGATATCGGAGGCGGTGGTTGGGGAAATAATGAATTAGAATATTATACTAACAGAACCGACAATGCCGTTGTATCTGGCGGCACTTTGAAAATTATCCTGAAAAAAGAAAACTTCAGCGGCAGCCAATATACTTCAGCAAGACTGCTTACTAAAGATAAAGTTTCATTTAAGTATGGTAAGATTGAGGCAAGGGCAAAACTACCGGCAGGAGGGGGTACCTGGCCGGCCATCTGGATGCTTGGTAATAATATATCCACAGCAGGCTGGCCAGCCTGTGGCGAAATAGATATTATGGAGCATGTAGGCAACCAATTGAATAAAATTTATGGAACCCTACATCATCCGGGTCATTCAGGAGCTACCGGCGATGGAGGTACCGTTACTATTTCAAATGCTACTACTGAGTTTCATAAATACACCCTTGAATGGTCAGCAACAACCATCAGGTTTTTAGTAGATGATGTAATTTTTTACACTTTTGCTAATAACCCGGCTTTACCGTTTAATCAAAATTTTTTCCTTATACTAAATGTGGCAATAGGTGGCAATTTCGGTGGAACTGTTGATCCGGCTTTCACAAGCGGCACAATGGAAATAGATTATGTAAGAGTTTACCAGTAATTGGTATTTATTGTTTGGCTGAATTGCCAGGCAGTTAAAATTATTTTTTAATAAATGTTTCATAATAGCAGCAGTTGGCAAGTTGGCAGTATTTACTTTTCTGAGTTTATGCTGCCACTTTTTATGATGTAGTTGTTTTGGGCATTGCAACTTATACAGTTTAAAATGAAAATAAGCAAGTCTGTATTTTTTATAAACGCTGTGTTGTGCAGTTTTATATTTTTTCAGCAATCAGTTATCGCACAAAACGCATTTACAAAATTAGTGTGGGCCGATGAATTTAATTATAAAGGGTTACCGGATAGTTTGAAGTGGAGTTATGATAAGGGCAACGGATGCCCTGATGTTTGCGGCTGGGGTAACAATGAATTGCAATATTATACCACTAAAAGGTTGGAAAATGCAAGAGTGAAAAACGGTAAATTAATTATTGAAGCAAGAAAAGAAAATTTTGAAGCAGCTAAGTATACATCTGCAAGACTGGCTTCAAAAAATAAAGGCGATTGGAAATATGGCCGTATAGAAGCCAGGGCAAAACTACCTGCAGGAACAGGTATATGGCCTGCTATATGGATGCTGCCAACCAAATGGGAATATGGCGGATGGCCGCACAGCGGTGAAATAGATATTATGGAAAATGTTGGGTATTGGCCCGACTCTGCATTAAGCACTGTACATACAGGTGCATACAATGGCATGTTAAATACGCAGAAAACAGAAGGTGTAAACAGGGACGATCTTTCTAAAAAATTTCATGTATATGCCATGGAGTGGACTAGTGACTCTATCCGTTTTTTTATTGATAATATTAACTATCATACTTTTAAAAATGACCATACCGGTAGTGCAGCATGGCCTTTTGATAAAGAGTTTCATGTATTATTAAACATTGCAGTTGGCGGAAACTGGGGCGGTAAATTTGGTGTGGATGATAAAATATTTCCACAAAAAATGGAGATAGATTATGTTCGGGTGTATCAATAATATAAATAAAATTTTTGCTTAAGCTATATTTCTGCTTTGTAATCCAAAATCTTTTTAATATTTTATTGATGATAAATCAATAAACAGGTTGTTGTTTAAATAACTTTTGTGAACTTGTGATACTAAAACAGGTATACTAATGAAACGATCTTTTTTTAGCAAGGGGTGCTTGCTGTTCTTATTAAATACCCAACTGCTTTTCTGCGCTGCACAACAAAAATCCATTGCTCAAAAAGTTGATTCTGTATTAAAACTAATGACGCTTGAAGAAAAGATCGGGCAGCTGAACCAATACAATGATGACTGGACAGCTACAGGTCCGGTTACTTTAGACAATAACAAACTGGGACAAATAAAAAACGGACAGGTTGGTTCATTGCTGAATTGTATTGGAACAGAGCGTACAAGAAAATGGCAGGAAATTGCCATGCAATCCCGGTTAAAAATTCCTTTATTGTTTGGGCAGGATGTTATTCATGGATACAAAACTACTTTTCCTATTCCTTTAGCGGAAGCATGCAGCTGGGATTTAAATGCTATTCAGTTAACAGCAAGGATAGCCGCAACAGAAGCAAGCGCAAGCGGTGTGCACTGGACATTTGCACCAATGGTTGATATTGCCCGTGACCCACGTTGGGGAAGAGTTATGGAAGGCGCTGGCGAAGACCCTTACCTCGGAAGTAAAATTGCTTACGCAAGAGTAAAAGGTTTCCAGGGAAATAAACTGGGTGATGTAAATGCAGTAATGGCTTGTGTAAAACATTTTGCAGCGTATGGTGCGGCAATTGGGGGAAGAGATTACAATTCGGTTGATATGAGTGACAGGTTATTATGGGAAGTTTATTTACCTCCATTTAAAGCTGCTCTTGATGCAGGTGCTGCAACATTCATGAATTCGTTCAACGATTTAAATGGAATACCTGCTACAGGAAATAAATATCTGCAACGTGATATTTTAAAAGGTAAATGGGGCTTTAAAGGATTTGTGGTAAGCGATTGGGGATCCATTGGTGAAATGATCAACCACGGGAATGTAAAAAACGGGTATGAAGCTGCACTGTCAGCTATAACTGCCGGTTGTGATATGGATATGGAAAGCCGTAATTATAGAAACAGCCTGGTTCAACTGGTAAAAGATAAAAGGGTTTCTGTTGCATTAATTGATGATGCAGTAAAAAGAATTTTGCAAAAAAAATTCGAACTCGGTTTATTTGATGATCCCTTTAAATTCTGTAATGCCGCAAGAGAACAGGCAGCATTGAATAATCCGGAGCATGTAAAGGTTGCAAGAGCAGCAGGAGCAAAAAGTATTGTGTTGTTAAAGAATCAAAATAATTTATTGCCGCTTTCTAAAAACACAAAAACAATTGCCTTTATCGGGCCGTTGGTAAAAGCTGTAAAACAAAACAAGGGTTTTTGGGATGTGGAAGTACCTGGTGTTGATTCAAATTTTATTGTATCGCAATGGCAAGGGGTACAAAATAAAGTCAGCGAAGGCACAACATTGTTATATGCTAAGGGTTGCGATATTGAAGGCGATAATAAAGATGGATTTGCTGAAGCCATTGCAATGGCAAAACAATCAGATGTTGTTATACTCAGCATTGGTGAAAGAAGAGACATGAGTGGAGAAGCAAAAAGCCGCAGCAATATTAATATTCCTGGTGTGCAGGAAGATTTATTAAAAGAATTATTAGCAACGGGCAAACCAGTTGTGGTTTTAATTAATGCAGGTCGTCCTTTGGTATTTAATTACATAGCCGGTAATGCTCCTGCTATTTTATATACCTGGTGGCTGGGCAGCGAAGCAGGCAATGCTATTGCGGATGTAATTTTTGGAGATTATAATCCGTCTGCAAAACTGGCCATGAGTTTTCCGCTCAGTGCTGGACAGATACCAATTTATTACAGCCATTTTAATACCGGTCGTCCTGCAACAAACGACAGCAACCATAATTACAATTCTTCTTACAACGACCTGTCTATTTTTCCAAAGTATGAATTTGGTTATGGATTAAGTTATACCACATTTCAATACGGTAATCTACAATTGAGTAAAAAGAAAATGAAAAGTAATGAACAGATAGAAGTATCTGTGATCATTAGTAATACAGGTAAATATAATGGCGAAGAAGTGGTGCAATTATACCTGCGTGATAAAGTAGGTTCAATTGCCCGGCCTGTGATGGAGCTGAAAGATTTTCAAAAGATCAACTTAAATTCGGGAGAATCAAAAACAATCAAATTCATACTTGGTAAAGAAAAATTATCTTTCTATAACCAGCAACTGCAATGGGTTGCAGAGCCGGGTGATTTTGAATTAATGATTGGCGTATCGTCACGGGATATAAGATTGAAGGATAGTTTTGAATTAATTAAATAAGAGCATAGTTTTATTTATATCATTTCAGTTAAAACAATAATCCGGCAGTTGAAAAAAATATTTACCAATCTTACTACCTGGGTTTTAACAGCTATTGTAGCCGGGGCATTGTTGGGGCATTTTGCACCGGCAACTGCAATAAAAATGCAGCCACTGGGAAAATATTTTATTGAAGTGATCAAGCTTTTTATCAGCCCAATTATTTTTCTTACTATTTCTTTGGGGATAAGTGGCATGGGAAATTTAAAAAAAGTAGGAAGGGTCGGTGGTAAAGCCATATTATATTTTGAGATTGTAACAACCATTGCCCTTATTTTAGGCGTTATTGTTTCATGGATCATTCAGCCGGGCAGTGGTGTAAATACAACAGCAGTAAAAGGCGGCGATATTTCGCAATACACAACTGCGGCAATAACATTTAGCTGGTTAAAATTTTTTAAAGATAATATTACCATACAGGTACTTTTAATTTCAATTGTTGCAGGTATTTTTTTAAGTAAATACAGTGGTGCAGATAAAATAATAAAGCCACTCTCTTTCGTTTCAAAATATATTTTTAAAGCCCTGCATTTTGTAATGTTGTTTGCACCTGTTGGTGCGTTTGGCGGCATGGCTTTTACAATTGGCAAATACGGCATTGCTACATTAGTGCCTTTAGCAAAACTGATGGTAACTGTTTATATCACGGCAGGGCTATTTATTTTTTTTATTCTGGGTTCAATTCTGCGTTATTATAAGATCAGTATCTGGAAATTTTTAAATTATATAAAAGAAGAATTACTGATTGTATTAGGTACATCATCATCTGAATCTGCATTACCATCCCTGATGGAAAAATTAGAAAGGATGGGATGCTCAAAACCGGTAGTAGGCCTGGTGGTGCCGGCCGGTTATTCATTTAATTTAGATGGTACCACCCTTTATTTATCAATGGCTGTACTTTTTCTGGCGCAGGTATTTAAGGTTGATTTATCATGGGGCCAGGTATTTACCATCATCGGTATTTTAATGATCACTTCAAAAGGAGCTGCAGGTGTTACAGGAAGTGGTTTTATTGTATTGGCATCCACACTTTCTGTTGTTAAAGTTATACCAATAGAAGGATTGGCTTTGTTGCTGGGAGTTGACAGGTTCATGAGTGAAGCAAGGGCTCTCACTAATTTTATTGGTAATGGGGTAGCCACTGTTTTTCTGGCTAATAACGAAAAAGAATTTGACAGAAAAAAAATGGAGAGCGCTTTTGCTAACGAGGAATATGAATATGACTTTGAAGAAAAATGAGTAGCGAAATCAGATTTTAGCAATAAAAATATCGAGACAAAAGTAAGCTTGTTATAAGCGAAGAATATTATTTATCGGGTAATCAATTTATCGTAGTTGATACATTATTTAACGATAAGATAATTGTCTCTTATTCCTGCCATGACGTATTTACTTATAGTTTTATTGAAGCCATGGATACGAATAAGCATCTCAGGATATCAGCTTTTAAAAAGTATATTGGCTAGCGGGCGCTGCTACTTACCACTGGGCTGCAAAAACCCACAACACAAAATGAAACCATTGCTGTTGATTTGGAGGTATGGTAAACCCACTATTGTATAACTCAATATATAATGGTAACTTTTCTAAAAGTTTTTGTATGCAGGCTAAAAGAATAAAGCGCCTTATCTTTTATTATTTTCTTTTCACTGTAAATATTGTTTTTGCGCAGGAACCAAAATTAATACTTCCTCTCGGCCATACTAAAGAGGTAAATTATGTGCAATTCAGCCCAGACGGAAAAAAAATTATCACCTTTTCCAATGATAAAACAACTAAAATCTGGGATGTTGCTACCGGATCAATATTGGCTGATTTGGTAGGGCACAAAGATTATGTAAACTCCGGCCAGTTTAGCCCTGATGGAAAAAAAGTGGTAACAGCTTCTAATGATAGTACTGCCAAAATATGGGATGCAGCAACGGGAAAATTATTGATTGATATAAAGGGGCATAGCGATATTGTTAAATCTGCTCAATTTAGCCCTGATGGAAAAAATGTTGTTACAGCCTCTTTCGATAAAACGGCTAAAGTATTGGATGCCGTTACCGGAAAACTATTGCTTGAATTAAAAGGCCATTCTGCAAAGTTGAGTACAGCTCAATTCAGTCCTGATGGGGCAAAAATAGTTACCTCATCATTAGATAATACTGCCATAGAATGGGATGCGGTAACAGGTAAATTACTTTACAAATTGACAGGACATAAGCTCTTAGTATGGTCTGCCTGGTTTAGTCCAGATGGAAAAAAAATTATTACAGCTTCGTATGACAGAACCGCTAAGGTATGGGATGCTGTAACCGGAATGCTTTTGTTTGATTTAACGGGACATAAGGATGAAGTAACTGCTGCAGAATTTAGTCCTGATGGAAAAAAGATTGTAACAGCTTCTGCCGATAAAACAGGGAAAGTATGGGATGCTGTAACCGGAAAATTATTAGCTGATTTAAAAGGGCATTTTGCCGGTATTGTTGCTGTAAAATTTAGCCCCGACAGTAAAAAAATTATTACCGCATCCATGGATTTTACTGCTAAAGAATGGGATGCTGTTACGGGAAAATTATTGAATGAGCTGGTACATGATGATTTTGTAAATTATGCACAATACAGCCCCGATGGAAAAAAAATTGTTACTGCATCTGCAGACAGGTCTGCAGTCATTTGGGCAAGCGGCTCCGGAAAACCGTTAGTTGATTTGTTGGGGCATAGCAATTATGTAGGGTCAATACAGTTCAGCCCTGATGGAAAAGAAATAATTACATCATCTGATGACGGGGTGGTACGAACATGGGATGCCGGTTCGGGTAATCTTGTAAATGCTTTGAAAGTATTAAACGGACCAGTATATTATTCTGCATATAGTCCGGCTAATCCCAGAGACTCATCGTTTGGTAATATTTTTATTACAGCCTTATCAGATTCAACAGTAAAAATATGGGACAATAATACCGGGAAACTTTTTAAAACACTAAAGGGGCATAAAGGAGTGGTATTTTCAGCCCGGTTTAATCCAACCGGTACAAAAGTAGTAACAGCTTCATCCGATAATACCGCCAAAATATGGGGCCCCTACTCCAATAAATGGCTGGTTGATTTAAAGGGGCACACTGATGATGTGTTGTATGCAGAATTCAGCCCTGATGGGAAAAAAGTAGTTACTGCTTCAGCAGACGGAACCGCAAAAATATGGAATACAATTACTGGAAAACTCTTGCTGGATTTTAAACAAAATGATTATATAAATACTGCAGCGTTCAGCCCCGATGGAAAAAAAATAGTTACTGCAAGCAATAATAAAATGGCTGTAATATGGGATGCTGTTACCGGTAAACAACTAGTTCAGCTGAAAGGACATACCGAAGATGTACTATCTGCAACGTATAGCCCGGATGGGAAAAAAATCCTTACCTCTTCCTGGGATAATACTTCTAAAATGTGGGATGCTGTCACCGGAAAACTTTTGTTAACCCTTACCGGCCACGAGGGAGACGTTACTGATGGAGAATTCAGCCCTGATGGAAAAAAAGTGATAACCACTTCAAGCGATAATACCTGTAAAGTTTGGAATACCGAAACCGGCGAATTGCTTTACACTTTTATGGCTATTGATTTTGATGATTATTTAATTGTTGATAAAGACAACCACTACGATGGCAGCCAGGCAGCACTTAAATTATTATACTTTAATTACGAAGGCGAAGTGATTGAATTGAGCCAGCTGAAAGACCAGTTATGGATACCCGGACTTGCCGAACGAATAAATAAAGGTGAAATCATCAATGCTAAAACGCTTACAGAACTCAACGTATTTAATTTTACACCACAGGTGGAAGACATCAGCACCTCTGGTGATGAATACCGGTTTACTATAAAACTTCGTAAAGGTGGCATTGGCGAAACAGTGGTATTTGTAAACGGTATAGAAGCAAAACGCTACAAACCCGGCCAGTTAAAAAATAATAACGGGGTTTATGAACTGGTAATAAATAAAGATGAACTAAAAGATTTTTTTATTGCAGGAAAAGAAAACCCTGTAAGTGTAAAAACATATACATCCGATAACAGCATTGCTTCCCGTGGTGCAGTTATTAAAGTAGATAAAACTAAAGAAATTATTACGCCACCAAATTTGTATGCCGTTATGATTGGTGTAAGCGATTATAAAGGCGATGAACTGGATTTAAAATACGCTGCAAAAGATGCCACAGATATTTCGGCAGCCATAAGTAACATTGCAAAAAAATTATTGAATACAGATGGTAAAGATCATGTGTTTATGTATAACCTTACCACCAATAAAGAACGTTACCAGTTGCCTGAAAAAAAAGCTATACAAAAATTACTGGAAGATATTGGTAAAAAAGCAACAGCTAATGATGTATTGCTTATTTTTTTTGCAGGTCATGGCGTAATGGCTGGTGAAGCAGATAAAAAGCAATTTTACTTTTTAACGGCCGATGCTTCCACACTTTCTTCAACAGATGCGGTAAAAGAAGTAGGCATCAGTACAAGCGAACTTACCGACTGGATAAATCCTCAAAACATAAAAGCGCAAAAACGGATATTAATTTTTGATGCCTGTAACAGCGGACAGGCCATCAAAGATTTTGTAAAATTGGGTAACGACAATCAGAATTTTGTGGCAGCTCGTAACGATGATAAATCGCAACAGGTAAAAGCCATTGATAAGCTGAATGAAAAATCGGGTTTATTTATTCTCTCTGCATCTGCCAGCGATCAAAGTGCATATGAAATGGGAAGGTATTCGCAGGGATTATTAACGTATTCTTTATTAAAAGCCATTAAGCAGCAACCCGATATTTTGGATGACGGTAAATATTTAGACATCAGCCGCTGGTTTAATGCTGCCGAAAAAACAGTTGCCGAAATTTCTAAAGAAAGCGGCGCCAGGCAGGAACCACAAATTGTAACTAACACCAATTTTAATATCGGTATTGTAGACCAGGATGTAATGTCGAAAATTGTATTGCCACAGGAAAAGCCATTATTTACCGGCAGTAATTTTCAAAATGCAGATGAAGAAATTTCAGCAGATGATCTGGGATTGAATAAACTCATCAACCAGCAATTAAATGAATTATCTGCCAAAGGAGCAAATGCAGCTATCACTTATGTAGCAGGCTCAGCTTCATCCGATGTATATATTTTAAGTGGACGATATACTGTTACAGGGAATGATATCAACCTTAAATTATTCATCCGCCAAAATAACCAGGTAAAACAAAAGATAAATCTTTCAGGCACAAAAGATAAATTGAATGAACTGGCTGTATTAGTTGCAAACAAAACAGCAGAATGGGCGGCGGGTAATAAATAAACAGTAAAAGATTTATGCAAAAAATAAAGGATACAGTTTTACTATTAATATCATCAAAAGGAATCATGAAAAAATACGTGGTACTGCTTGGAACAGTTTTTTTTGCTGGGCTATATTGCCAGGCACAAACCAAACATGCATTGATTGTTGCTATTGGCAAATACCCCGAAGAAAGTAATTTTAAACAGATCAGTTCTGGCAATGATGTGCCGCTGATAAAAAATGCTTTGCTTAAGCAGGATTTTAAAGAAGGGGATATTAATATTTTAAAGGATGAACAGGCTACCAAGCTGGCAATTGTAAAAGCAATAGATGCATTAATTGAAACTTCTAAAGCAGGAGATATTGTGGTGATACATTTTTCATCGCATGGCGAACAGATAGAAGATGATAATGGTGATGAAACTGACGGGCTGGATGAATGTATCGTTCCGTTTAATGCCATATTTTCTCATAATGAAGAGGAGTTTAAAAAACTGGCGCCGGCTTTTTTAAGGGATGATGAGTTTGGTGATAAGGTTATTCTGTTAAGAAATAAATTAGGTAAAGGCGGCGACCTGCTGGTCATTCTTGATGCCTGCCACTCCGCCAGCGGTACAAGAGGCGGCACAGAAAAAGTAAGGGGAAACCAGGAACCCATGGTAAGCAAAGATTTTGATAAGAATAAAATAAATGTAAAAGATAATGATGGTGTATTTAAAGAAAATACAAAAGTAAAATTAAATAAAGATGCCGCAACGTATATAATAATTTCCGGCGCACAGGCGCAGGAATTAAATTCTGAATGCAGGGACGATCGTGGTATTGCTGTAGGTTCATTATCTTATGCAATAAGCAAAACATTGTTAACCATGGATGGTAAAGTAACTTACCGTAATTTATTTGCACAGGTGGAAGATGTGATGAGAACAAAAGCACCCAAACAAAAACCTGCCATTGAAGGCGATGGTCTCGACAGGGAATTATTCGGCGGAAACTATCAACGCCAAAAGCCATATTTTGAAGTGAACCTTGATAAAAGCAATAAAGATACCATTACATTAAACGGAGGTTCGGTATCGGGAGTTACTGTTGGATCGGTCATTAATTTCTTTCCCGGAGGCACAGCCGATCCTGCAGGAAAAACACCGCTGCAAAAAGGAACAGTTATTAAAGCAGAAAATTTTGAATCGGTTGTAAAACTGGATACAAAAAATGATGAGCTTTTAAAAAAGAAACCATGGGCATTTGTTAGCGAAATGAGTTACGGAAAAAATAAAATTATTTTAAGCATTGATTCACTTTCAAAAGAAACACAACAAAAAATAAAAGATGGTTTAAAAGATATGAAACAAGTGGAGTTTAATGTAAAAGGCGATCTCTATCTTGGTAAACCGGCAGCTGGTGATGGTTTGGCACTGATGTTTCCCGGAACAGGGATTGTATTTGTTGACGGCCTTGATGTAAATAATCACGCTGGTATTACCGATGCATTAAAGCGTTTTGACCGCTACCGGTATTTACGCAATCTTAGTTTTACAGACAAAAACTTATCTGCAAAAATTGAACTGGTTTATCTGGATGAAAAAGGTGCTGTAGACAATAATAAATTAAAAGAACGTACAAAATTTGGCCGCCTGGAAGTAAAGGAAGATGATGTGGTTTTTTTAAAGATCACCAATACAGGAGATAAAGATTTTTATATCAATATAGTTGATCTGCAACCCGATGGAATAATTAATCCTATCCTGCCCAATAAAAAAAGTGGAATATTTGTTGATGCATGTAAAGTAACCGCCGGTAAAAATGCTTCCAACCTGGAAACAATGCAGATAGTAATTGGCCCGCCATATGGTGAAGAAACATTTAAAGTATTTCTTTCTGCCAGCCCTATAGACCTTGAAGAAATACTTACCAGCAATACCGATACTAACAGTAAAAGCCGTGGCGTGTTAAATAACCTGGCCACCATATTTAAAGAGGCAGACAGTAATACATTAGGTACACGTGGTGCAAAAGTAAAGGTGGATCAAAACGGCACTATTTTCAGTTTAAATTTTTCAATAGGGCCGAAGTGAATAGGTAAAGTAATTGTAATGATTTATTTAAAGGGTTCGTATTATACGAACCCTTTTTATTTTTTATCCTACACTTACAATTTCACCAATCGCATTTCCACTCTACGGTTTTAGCGCCGTTGGTTTCGGTATCGTTGGGTAGTAAGATTATTTATACTTTTTGTTTTTTCTTTCTTGCCATACCTACGCCTAATATCACCAACATCAATACCCCAAAGCCCAGTCTCAAGTACATACGTTTTTTATTTTTATTTTCCTGTTCCCGTCTTTCAGCCATAAAGGCATCCAGGTTACGGGCATTTTGTTTGCTGAATTCCTCCATGTTTAAAGAGTCCTTCACCCGCATGTTTTCTTTAATTACATCATTAAGCTTTGCAGTGGTACTTTCCATTTTTGCAGCATTGTCACGCATTTCTTTTAATTGCTTATCGGTAAGCTGTGCATTGGCAACTGATACAAATAACAGTAAGAGGATTGATAAATATTTCATACCTTTTTTTCTATAAAGAAAAATGAAAAACATAAATATTACAATACCGTTAAGAAGGTATTTTCACCCACCTACCTTCTTCAGCGCTTTTAAAAACAGCTTCAATCACTGTCATGTTGTTTACCGCATCTTCTAATGGTGTGGGTACATCGGTATCATTAATAATGGCCTGGCTAAATAAATTGCCCTGCAGTGTATATTGATCAACAGCATCAAAAATAATTTCTTCTGTCGAGTTTTTTTTGTGCAGCCACATACGTGTGGATGCATCAGGGGGAGCATTAAACGGAATTTCAATTTCAACCCGTGCGGTGGTGCCTAAAATATTTACCCGCTGATAAGGTGCCAGTTGTGTAGAACAGGTAAAGGTAGATGTGCCCGTAGAAAAATTTAAAATACCCGATGCATAACTATCGGTTTGCATAATTAGATCAAATTCAATATTTGCAAAAGCACTATCAGGTTCTTTACCAAAAATAAAACGTGACAGTGAAATACAGTAACAACCAATATCCATTAATCCGCCACCACCAATTGCCTTATTGTTACGGATATTGTTTGGGTCGGTATTATAGTAAGAGAAAAAAGATTGAATGGTTTTTAATTCGCCAACAGCACCTTCGGTAACCAGTTTTTTGGCCTGTATCCATTGCGGATGAAAGCGGTACATAAAAGCTTCCATTACTTTTAAGTGTGGCTTCTGCTTTGCAGCTGCTAATAATTCTTTAGCCTGCAAAGCAGATAAGGCAATTGGTTTTTCGCACAACACATGTTTGTTGGCCGCAATTGCTTTTAGTGCCCATAGTACATGCAGGTTATTGGGCAGAGGAATATAAACCGCATCTATTTCAGCATCGGTTAATAATTCTTCGTAACTGCCAAAGGCTTTACCAATATTTAATTGTGCAGCAACAGCTTTTGCCTGTTCAATATTTCTCGATGCAATGGCAACCACTTCACAAAACTCTGCCTGCTGCATGGCAGGTATCACTTTTTCTCTTGCAATTTTTGCAGTGCTTAATATTCCCCAACGTATTTTTTTCATGTGTACAAAATAGCGAATCTTAATAAAATAAAAAAGGAGAACGATTACTCATTCTCCCTTATTTATAACTTAATACTTATTACTTTTAACTTATTTCGATCCACCCATCTTAGCCTCAATACTTAATGTAGCATGGGGCACTGCACGTAAACGGGCTTTATCAATCAGCTTTCCGGTTACCCGGCAAATACCGTAAGTTTTATTTTCAATACGCATCAATGCTTTTTCCAGGTGATCGATAAATGTGATCTGGCGGCTGGCCATCTGGCTCAGTTGTTCCCTTTCCATACTCATGCTGCCATCTTCCATGGTCATGTAACGGGCATCGTCATTATCGCCGCCCATTTCGTCTTTACGGGTAATTAATCCCTGTAAATAGCCCAGTTCTTTTTTAGCAGATTCCAGTTTACGCTGGATCAATTCCCTGAATTCGGAAAGGTCGGTATCATTATATCTTACTAGTGGTGCTCCAGGGTCGTGTACCGGCTGATCCAATACAGATTTTGTAAAATCGGGCTGATATTTACGGGTTGTTTTGGTATTAATTTTTGGAATAACCACCGGTTTTGGCGGTGCCACTTTAATATCTTTTGCTTTTACTGTAGCTATAGATTTTACCGGTGCAGCAACTTTAACGGGGGCCGGTTTTACTTCCGGTTTCTTCATTTCAACTTTTTTTGTCATAGGTTTTTGTACCGGTTTTTTTACAGTTTCCGGTTTCTTTGATACTGGCTGCATTGCTTTTTTAGCAGGTGCTGCTTTTTTAAGAGCTGGCTTTACTGCTTTAGCTGTCTTTTTTACTGCAGGTTTGGCCACTTTTTTAGGAGCTGCTTTTTTTGCAGGTGCAGGCTTCTTAACTGCCTTTTTAGGTGCAGGCTTAACTGCCTTTGCCGGTTTTTTAGCTACAGGTTTGGCTGCTTTTTTAGCAGCAGGTTTAACCACTTTCTTTTTTGTTGCCATACTACACTAATTTTTTAGTACGTTCACTTTTAATATGACATTATTCACTTCGATCTCAATACCGTCGTTTAAAACCGGCGCAAAAGCAAGCGAATCTGCCAGAATTTCGGCGCAAATATAGGTTTTATATTGATTTAATGAAGGCTGTAGCGCTGCATTTTCCAATACTTTTACACTTATTCGGTCAGTTAGCTCAAAAGCGCTCTCTTTCCGTATGTTCTGGATGCGGTTTACAAACTCCCGGGCATCACCTTCTTTTTTCAATTCAGCAGTAATGGTTATATCAAGTGCTACTGTTAAAGAGCCCTTGTTGGCAATCTCAAAACCTGGTATCTCATCGGTTGAAACCTCCAGGTCTTCCGCTTCTATATATATCGGTTGCTCATTCTTTGCTGCATAATCAGCATTTAACAGGTAAGCACCTTCCTGAACCTTATCGATAGTAGCATTGTCAAATTTTACAATCTCATCGGCAGCCCATTTCATTTTTTGCCCCAGTTTTTTGCCTAAGGTTTTAAAATTTGCTTTGGCTTTTTTACGGATAAAATCGTTATCTGCCGCCAGCAACTCAATTTCTTTAATATTAGTTTCGGCTTTAATAATATCGGCCACCAGCTGGATCCTTTCGGGCATGTCTTTATCAATTGCCGGGATGCTAACTTTTTGTAACGGCTGACGTACTTTGATATTTACTTTTTTACGCAGCGATAATATTAAGGAAGAGGCATCCTGTGCCAATTGCATGCGTTTTTCCAAATCTGCATTAATAATATCTTCTTTTACTTTTGGAAACAGTACATGATGTACCGACTCGTTTTGATAACGGCTACTTACCTCGTTAAGATTTATAAATAACCAATCTGCAAAGAACGGAGCTATTGGGGCAATTAATAATGTTAGTGTTTCCAAACATTCGTACAAGGTTTGATAAGCACATATCTTATCCTGTTCATACTCACCTTTCCAAAACCTGCGGCGGCAAAGCCGCACATACCAGTTGCTTAAATGGGCATCTACAAAATCTTCAATGGCACGACCGGCCTGAGTGGGCTCGTAATCATCCATGCTCTGTTGTACCGTTTTTATTAAAGTATTTAAAGAAGATAAGATCCATTGGTCTATCTCTGGCCTTTGTTTTACCGGAATGTAATTTTCTTTAAATGCAAATCCATCTACATTGGCATACAAGGCAAAGAATTGGTAGGTATTATATAATGTACCAAAGAATTTGCGCTGTACTTCCTGTATACCGCAGATATCAAATTTTAAACTGTCCCATGGACTTGCATTGGTGATCAAATACCAGCGTGTGGCATCAGCACCATATTTATTAATGGTTTCAAAGGGATCAACAACGTTTCCTAAACGCTTGCTCATTTTGTTGCCATTCTTATCTAATACCAAACCATTACTTACAACAGTTTTGTAAGCAACGCTATCAAATAACAAAACACCCAGTGCATGTAAAGTATAAAACCACCCTCTTGTCTGATCCACCCCTTCGGCAATAAAATCTGCAGGGAAGGATTGTTGAAATACCTCTTTATTTTCAAATGGAAAATGTTGCTGGGCATAAGGCATGGCACCACTGTCGAACCATACATCAATCAGGTCGGGCACACGTTTCATTGGTTTGCCGCCGGCAGAAACTAGAACAATATCATCTACATAAGGTTTATGCAGATCCAGTATGCCTTCATGCAAATAATGTTTATTGGTTTCACCACCAAATACTTCAGCTGCTTTTCTTATTTCGGCATTTAATTCTTCAATGCTGCCAATACATTTTTGTTCAGGATTTTCTTCATCATCTGTTTTCCAGATTGGTAAAGGTGTTCCCCAAAATCTGCTTCTGCTTAAATTCCAATCGACCATATTTTCTAACCAGTTACCAAAGCGGCCTGTACCTGTTGCAGCAGGTTTCCAGTTGATAGTTTTGTTTAATTCTACCATTCTATCTTTAACTGCAGTTGTTTTTATAAACCATGCATCTAATGGGTAATAGATAATTGGTTTATCGGTACGCCAGCAATGCGGATAATTATGTTCGTATTTTTCTACTTTAAATGCTCGGTTCTCTAATTTTAATTTTACGGCTATATCAACATTTACATCTACATAATCCTTCTCGTCTTTATAATTCTTTACATAACGGCCGCTGAATTCACCAACGCCGTCAACAAATTTCCCTTGTTTATCAACTAATGTTAAAATGCCTAAATTATTTTTCTTTCCTACTCTGAAATCATCAGCACCAAATGCAGGAGCAGTGTGTACAATGCCGGTACCATCTTCTGTTGTAACAAATCCTTTTTCATTACCTGTACTATCTGAAATTATTCTAAAAGGTTTTGCATTAGGAGTTATTTCCTGTATTTTTTCTAAAGTATTTGCTTCAGAAGGAAGGAGTTGTTCGTAAGTACAACCGACTAATTGTTGCCCGGTATAATAAGATAATTCTTTCCAGGGCAGTAATTTTGTTTCAACTGTATAGTTATCAAAATCTCCATTTTCTCCTTCTGGCTTAAAATATTTTGTTAGAAGATCCTTGGCAAGAATAACATTGACGGGTAAATGTGTGTATGGATTAAATGTTTTTACTAAAACATAATCAATATATCGACCAACAGTTAAGCCTAAGTTTGAAGGCAAGGTCCAAGGTGTGGTTGTCCACGCTAAAAGGAAAATTTCTGATGATTTCTTATTGTGAGTATTCCATTCATCTTCTACTATTTTCAACATTGGAGCAAAAACACCCCTACTGCCATATTTAGCCATTATCTCTACAGCAGACATCCCAGAGGTATCGATACTTTCAATGTCATTTTGATAATCTGCTTTTAACTTAAACATCGCCGTTGCACTCGTATCCTTCACATCTTTATAAGTCCCTGGCTGGTTCAATTCATGAGAAGATAAACCAGTACCGGCAGCAGGAGAGTAAGGTTGAATACTCACACTTTCATATAAATATCCTTTCTTGTACAATTCACTAAGGCACCACCATAAAGTTTCAATATAATCATTTTCAAAAGTGATGTAAGGATTATTCAGGTCAACCCAATAGCCCATCTTCTGTGTTATCTCATCCCACTTGTCTTTATACCGCATTACTACTTCCCGGCATTTTTTATTGTAATCTTCTACACTTATTTTTTTGCCGATATCTTCTTTGGTAATACCCAGTTCTTTTTCAACACCTAATTCAATAGGCAGGCCATGGGTATCCCATCCGCCCTTGCGTTTTACCTGGAAACCCTGCATGGTTTTATAACGGCAAACCAGGTCTTTTAATGTTCGGCTGATAACATGGTGAATACCGGGCATGCCATTGGCGCTTGGCGGCCCTTCGTAAAAAACAAAAGGTTTATGACCCTCTCTTAACGAAACACTTTTTTCAAAAGCCTGCGCAGCATTCCATTTGGCCAATATTTCTTCACTAATGGAAGGCAAATTCAATTGCTGATATTCTTTGTACCTGGTACTCATAAAATTTCGGGAAATACATCTTTAAAATAAGTGTGCAAAGGTAGTAAAAACAGACCTTGTGTCCGATACATTATCATAAAGTATTACAGGTATCTTTTTTAATATTAAAACAGTGCAGTAAAACCACCTTGTTTAAACAACGATTTTGTAATTCGGATAAATACGTCATAGGCTTTTTTATCGGCATATCTAATTTAGTAAAATCCCCTGAAACCTTTGTTGGTATTGCCTTTTACGGGTAGTTATCCACATTTTAAGCCATTGGCATAATATTGGTAAATTATAGTGTGTTGCTATTATCAAAATGAATGCTTATTTCAAAATAACATATTGAAATAAAAGTTCAATATATATTAATCGTAGTTTTCCAATACCAATGAAGTACGGCATTAATTTTATTATAATGCTTTTAAATTTTTTGCTGGTTTAGGGTTTTATTAGGGTAAAGACGGGAGTATTCCTACTCCCGTCACTTTTTTTAAAACCATATTCAGCAAAACCGGTTCCGTTTTAAAATCCATATCCCGAAAAATTGGGTACTTAAAATTGCCAGTTAAATAATATCCAAAAAACCAAATTGAATTTTACCCCTGTAAAAATATTTTTGAAAAAATAATTAAGCCTGGCAAAATTTGTACATTAAAAGCCTTCCGAAATTTTTCGGAAGGCTTTTTCTTTTGGTAATAATTATAATACCATTTTTTTGAAAGACTATTTTAAAGAAATACCCAGGATAATTCTTGCTTCGGTACGTTCATGTTCATCTAAAACTTTTGAATAAGGGGCATTTGTTGTTTTGTGTACATTACCCCATTGTGGTAAATAATTGGCTATAACAAACCAACTGCTACCACGGTAATTAATTGTTGGTCCCCCAAAAAATACGGAGTGTTCCCAACCTTCGCCTTTTGCAATTTCATTGTGGTTGCGAACTTCAAAACCCAATCCCCAACTAAGATTAATATTTCGCAAATAAGCAAAATCAAATTCTACAGGCGCTTCCCATTTGGTGGATTTAGTTTTGCCATTTTCCCATTCAAATTCTTTCTCATATTCAAATACACCATTAAAAGCAAATAAATTTTTTCCAATGCTTTTATCTAAAATTATTTTTGTTTCCAGCTCCACTTCATCACCACCTTTTATGCCCCATTCTGCATAAATAGCCGAGCCAATTTTATTGCTGCCGGGGTCGCTCAATTTTAATTTCCATTCATTGCTAAAACCAATTTCATTTGATGTGATAGTCTCATTGGCCGATTCACTCAGTCTTTTTTGATACCGGTTAAAATAAAATGCTGTCTGCAATTTTTTTCCTAATCCAACTTCAATTTCCATTCGCTGATCCTGTGCATGATAAAACTGATTTAAATGTCCAAAACGTGAGGTATGCCATAGCTCAAGATCAATGGCACCTTTCGGTAAAACATTTGATGTGTAGGTTCTGGCAAAATACCTGTCTTGCGAAAATGCTGTAATACTTGAAATACATACGATAGCTGTTAGTAATCTTTTCATCTGTACTTATTTTTTGCAAATAACAGTCATGCAAAAAACAACAGGAAGTAAAATCGGGAAAAGAATTTACACAATCGGGAAAACTAGCGTAGCAACAGCTCACAGGGTTTAATGCCGGTATGCTTTTTAAAAGCAGTACTAAAGTGAGAGATAGAAGAATAGCCTAATAAAGAAGATACTTCAGTTACACTAAGGCCTTTATCGTACAATAAATATTTAGCATGTTCCATTCTTTGGGTTTGATAAAAATCAAAAATGGTGGTACCGAATAATTCTTTAAATCCTTTTTTAAGATAACATTCATTAATGGCAACCTTACGGCTTAATGCTTTAATGGTTAAAGGTTCGCCAATATGCTGCAGTAAAATTTCTCTTGCCTTTGCTATCTTTTCCCTGTCATCAGCATTGGATAAAAACTTACAGGTAAATTTTTCTTCAGGGTCACCCATCATACAATCCATGCTGTACAATAACAATATCTGTGTTTGGGCATTTAAAAAAATATTTTCTAAACTGTCAGTATAAGTATGGTTCAATAACGCTTCAATTGCCAAACGGGTTTTGCCACATAAAGGCAATGTTTTACTAAAAGAAGTGTTGTGTTTGAACGACAAAACATTATCAGATAAAGTAGCCTCTTTTTTGCCGCTGGCAAACTGCTTCAGGTAAGAGGGAGAAAAACTGAAACTCAGTACATCCACACTATCCACTTTTTCCACACAACTTTTTGATGAATTGAATTTACAAAAATCGCATTCTGTCTTTTTTTCACGGCAGTACACATTACCACTCACACAAAATTTAAGTTCTATGTAATTATCTTCAGGATTATTTTTTTCGGTATGGTAAATGATCATACCTACATCATCAATATTCCATTGTGTATTCCTGGCATACCTTTTTATAGAATAGGTTATACTTCCCGGTATCTGCTTTTCCTTATGCAGCAAAAGCTGCAACTGGTCATGCATCATAGGTTGTTTATAAGCCATTTGTAATATGTCGGTATACTCTTTCATTGTTTCAACAACAAAGATACGAAACAAAAAACGAAGGATAAACCAAAACTCTTTCAGCAATAAATAATCCCGCTTTTCGGCAATTATTTAAGTGTGGAAAAAATATACATAAAAAGCCTGGTTATAGCCCTCTTTAATACACCTCAAACCCTTGATTTTCCTTATATTTGCACATAATCGAATTCAGAAAAAAATAAAGCGATTTTAACCCATTTATGAGTGCAGAAACTATTGAAAGAACCGCAGCGCAAAAAGCCAGTTATGGTGCAGACAGTATTCAGGTTTTAGAAGGTTTGGAAGCCGTTCGTAAACGTCCCGCTATGTATATTGGCGATATCGGCGTAAAGGGCTTACACCATCTTGTTTATGAAGTAGTGGATAATTCTATTGATGAGGCTCTTGCCGGGCATTGTAAAAATATAATTGTCACTATTAATGAAGATAATTCAATAACAGTTGAAGATGATGGCCGTGGTATTCCAACAGGAATGCATACCAAAGAAAACCGCAGCGCCCTGGAAGTGGTAATGACGGTTTTGCACGCTGGTGGTAAGTTTGATAAAGATTCTTATAAAGTATCCGGCGGTTTGCATGGCGTGGGCGTAAGCTGTGTAAATGCATTAAGTGCAAAACTGCATGTAACGGTTAACAGGGATGGTAAATCTTTTGAACAGGAATATGCAACCGGTATTCCACAATATCCTGTAAGAGAAATTGGCACATCTGATAAACGTGGTACTACAGTGCAGTTCTGGCCCGATCTTACCATTTTTACTTCCGGTATTTATAACAGGGATATTTTAGAAAGCCGTTTAAGGGAACTGTCTTTTTTAAACAGAAAAATAAATATCATCATTAACGATTTAAGAGAAACAGAAGATGATGGTAAAACTTACACTAAAACTTTTTACAGCGAAGGTGGTATTGTGGAGTTTGTACAACTGATAGATAAAAATGCCAACCGCCTGCCATTAATTCCACAAGCTATTTATTGCGATGGTCACGATGTTGCCAGTAATGTAATGGTGGAAGTAGCTATGATGTATAATGCAGGTTACCAGGAGCATATTTTCAGTTACGTAAATAATATTAATACCATTGAAGGTGGTACACATGTAGCAGGTTTCCGCCGCAGTATTACCAGGGTGTTTAAAAGCTATGGCGAAAAGCAGGATATGTTTGCAAAAGCTAAAGTGGAAATTGAAGGAGATGATTTCAGGGAAGGTTTATCTGCAATCATTTCGGTAAAAGTACCCGAGCCACAGTTTGAAGGACAAACAAAAACCAAGCTGGGTAATAATGAAGTAATGGGTGTGGTTGACTCTACCTTAAGCCGTGTGCTGGAAGCTTTTTTAGAAGAAAATCCACGGGAAGCAAAAACCATTATTCAAAAAGTAATACTGGCAGCGCAGGCAAGGGCAGCAGCACGTAAAGCAAGAGAAATGGTACAGCGTAAAAGCGTACTTACCGGCGGCGGCTTACCCGGTAAACTGGCCGATTGCAGTGATAAAGATCCCGGAAAATGTGAATTGTTTTTGGTGGAAGGAGATTCGGCAGGTGGTACAGCCAAGCAAGGCCGTGACAGGAGTTACCAGGCCATTTTACCATTACGTGGTAAAATATTAAACGTAGAAAAAGCAATGGAGCATAAGATTTACGATAACGAAGAGATACGTAATATGTTTACCGCATTGGGTGTAAAAATTGGTACACCCGAAGATCCAAAAGCATTGGATGTATCGAAACTTCGGTATCATAAATTAATAATAATGACCGATGCCGATGTGGATGGAAGCCATATTGCCACTTTAATCCTTACTTTTATTTTCCGTTACATGAAGGAATTGGTAGAGCAGGGCAATGTATATATAGCACAGCCACCATTATACTTAGTTAAAAAAGGAAAAGACCAGGAATATGCCTGGACGGATGAAGAACGTAAAGGATTAATACAATTATTTGGACAGGGGAAAGACGAAAGTGTAAATACCCAACGCTATAAAGGTTTGGGAGAAATGAATGCCGAACAGCTTTGGGAAACAACAATGAACCCTGCCACCCGAACTTTAAAGCAGGTAACCATTGAAAGTGCTTTTGAAGCTGACCGTGTGTTTAGTATGTTGATGGGAGATGAAGTGCCACCACGCCGGGAGTTTATTGAAACACATGCCAAATACGCTAAAATTGACGTGTAAATAGCCTGAATCAACCTTAAAAAAAGCCTTATTCAGAAAAAGTTATTAAGATTATTAATCACATCATTGTATAAAATAAAATGGGGGCTACCGGCTCCCATTTTTAATTGTACAGCGACAGCGGCTATCCGTTTCAATCTTTTGCCCAACGCACAAAACCCACGTGGCAAAAGGATTTCCACTGCTATCCGCCAGCCCTTCAACTTAAAATTCTTTATTCAGCCTTATAAGATGGAGTCTCAAAACTATTTCGGCCCAGTTGAAAACGGGAGTTAAAAACAGGTTATAAACACCCCATTTCAACGGGGTGGTTTGTGTAAACCGGCTATTTTAAGTAGCTTGTAGCCTGAAGTTTACTACTTCAACCCATTTTACTAACTATAAATTCTAAAAAAATGAGTAACATGTTAACAGCCTATTGCATGAAAACCAAAGAAAAAAACGTTCCCATGCAGGATGCAGTAATAACTAAAACTTCCCGTGGAGGCTATATGGCACAGGGACATGATGGTAAAGGCAACAAAATGACTACTATGCTTAGCGAAGCAACTGCATTAAAGGCAGTAGCTGACGGAGTGGCCAAAAAGAGCTGGTAATCTTTAACAGGGTAAATTTATCAGGCTATCCGCTTTTTGGCGGATAGCTTTTTTATTGCGGATGTTTAAAATTAAAATAAAATAGGTTTAATTTTACGGGGTATTATAACAGGATGAAACAAATTTTAAGTCTAATATTACTTATAACAGGTTGCCAAAACCTGTTGGCACAATATACCCTTAACGGCAATGCCACACAGGATGCCTGCAATGCCTATTCGCTAACACAAGCTACAGGCAATCAAAGCGGCTCTGTTTGGAACAATAATAAAATAAACCTTACCCAGTCTTTCGATTTTAATTTTGATATTAATTTAGGCAATAATGATGCCGGCGCAGATGGAATTGCGTTTGTATTACAACCCTTAAGTACAAGTGTAGGATCAAGCGGTGGTGGCCTGGGTTATAACGGTATAACGCCGGCTGTGGGAGTTACAATTGATACCTGGCAAAATGGGAATGATAATGATCCTGCTTACGATCATATTGCCATTCAGTTAAACGGAGATTTAAATCACAGTACTGCAAATAATATTGCAGGTCCTGTTACTGCACTAAACGGTAATAATAATATTGAAGATGGTGTATGGCATTCGCTGAGAATTCAATGGGATGTTGCCACAACAACATTATCAATTTATGTAGACGGAAGTTTAAGGGTTAATGCTGTAAGGGATCTTGTAAACACAGTCTTTAATGGAAGTCCATTAGTGTTTTGGGGCTTTACCGGCAGCACCGGCGGCGCAAACAATCACCAGCAGTTCCGTACGGCATTAAATCCTTCATTTCATTTTATTGGTACTCAAAAAAGATGTATAGGCGAACCTATACAGTTTTTCGACTCTACCATTTCCTTTACCAATATTGCAAAATTTTACTGGGATTTTGGCGATGGAAGCCCATTGGATTCTGTTAACTTAAATCCAATACATGTGTATGGTATTGCAAATGATTATACTGTTAAACAAAGAGTAATTGGTGCCGACGGATGTGAAGCTATAAATACACAAACAGTGCGGATTGGCAGTAAGCCAATTGCAGGTTTTAAAACAGATGATAACTGTGTTGATAATCCAATTCTTTTTACAGATACTTCTACTGTAGCTGTTGGAACTAATAATAACTGGTTTTGGGATTTTGGCGATGCCACCACTTCGACTGTACAAAACCCAACAAAAAAATATCTTACAGGTGGAAATAAAAATATAAAATTTGTGGTAACATCGATAGAAGGTTGTGCATCTGACACTTTACTAAAACTGATTCATATCTATTCAAGACCTGTTATCGATTTTACTTTTACTGATTCGGTTTGTTTAGGTTCGCCAACTATTTTTCTGGGAAATTTAATTTCAAGCCCAGACCCTGTAACTAATTGGGCATGGAACATTCTTAACCTTCAGTTTCCTACACAAAACACGACTTTTACTTTTGCAAACCCGGGGAGTCATTCTGTAATATTTGTTGCAACAAGCAACGGGAGTGCCGGATGCTTAGGGATGAAAATGAAAGATGTTTTTGTTGTAAATAAACCCACAGCATTTTTTAAATACAATACTATTTGTCAATCTGCAGCTGTAACATTTACCGATTCTTCTTATACATCTGATGGCACACCGGTAAGCCAATGGTGGTGGAATGTGAACGGAGGTGTTACTTCTACCCAAAACACCATTAACACAATTTTTGCAAATGCCGTAACAGATACTGTAAAATTAGTGGTGCATAACAGCAAAGGCTGTATATCCGATACCTTGAAGCAACCCATTGTAATTAACCCTAAACCTACAGCTAATTTTGGATACAATACACCCGTTTGTTATGGCTTGCCGGTACAGTTTTCCGATTCGTCAGTTGTAACAGGCAGTGTTGTAAATAAATGGTCGTGGACATTAAATAATACAGAATGGAGTGTACAGCAAAATGCCAACCGCAGTTTTTCTGTTTTTAATCCTAAGGTTGGCTTAGTGGCAACAAGTGCATTGGGTTGCAAAAGTGATACAGCTTTTAAAACCTTATTTGTAAATTCTGTTCCTGATGTTATAATAAGTTTTAAGAATTCCTGTAAAAATGTGCCTGTTAATTTTACAGCAACAGATAATTCCGGTACAGTAACACAATGGAAATGGATATTTGGCGATGGTGCTGTTGCCTCAAAACAAAATGCACAACATATTTATACTGCCAACGGTACTTATAAAGTAAAATTATTTGCTACTGCCGCAAGCGGCTGTTATTCCGATTCTTTGCAAAAAGATATTATCATTTATGGTACCAATGCATTTGCAGGTAACGATACCATTGCGGCAGCAGGCCAGCCGGTACAGCTAAATGCAACCGGAGGTTTAACTTATACCTGGACTCCGGCAACACCACTGAGTAATCCGGCTATTGCTAATCCGGTTGCAATACTTTTTGCAACACAAACCTTTACTGTAAAAGCTTTTACGCCTGAAGGCTGCGAAAGCTATGATGATGTTACTGTAAAGATTTATAAAGGCCCCGATATTTATTTGCCCAATGCTTTTACACCAAATGGCGATGGGTTGAATGATATTTTTAAAGGAATACCTGTAGGCATACAACAATTCAACTATCTTAAAATTTATAACCGTTGGGGACAGGAAATATTTTCCACCACAGATTACCATAAAGGTTGGGATGGTTTGTGGCAGGGGCAAAAGCAAAACAGTGGTGTTTTTGTTGTAATTACCAAGGGGGTTGACTTTAAGGGAAATATAATTAATAAAAAGGCAACAGTAATGTTAATAAGGTAATGTTTACTCTTCTACAAAATCAAGATCCTTTCCAAAACTTTCTTTGGTAAAATATAATGCAGCAAAAGAAATAAGCATTACCATAATGCCAATAAGCCAGGCGCCTTTTATATAACCTGTATATACTCTTATTTCTTTAAACAGCAGTAAAAGCAAAGGTGTAAAACCTCTTACAAAATTGGTGATAGATGTGGCTGCAGATGCTCTTAAGTTAGTGCCAAACTGTTCTGCAGAGGTAGTGATATACAAAACAGAAATGCCGGAACCAAATCCCAAACCTGCACAAACAAAATAAAAATATGCAGTCGAACTATTGTGTTGGGTAAAAAATAAAATAATAAATACCGTAAAAATAAAATAAAAAACATACAATGCTTTTTTCCGGCTTTTTAATACATGGCTGAGTAAACTTGCCAATACATCTCCAAAAGCCAATCCGATATATTGATACAAAATAGCATTGCCCGGTGTAATCCCGCCGATGCCCATTTGCTTTGCAAATTCATCTGCAAAAAAAACAAGAATGCCAATGCAATACCAAACCGGCATGCCAATTAACATGCCTTTCATGTAGCGAAAAAAACGATCCTTATTATTAAAAAACTGTAAATAATTACCACGCTGCACAGTTGATTTTTCTAAAGATGCAAATAAGCTGCTTTCAGAAACAGAAACTCTTAACGCTAATAAAACCAGGCCCATTCCGCCGCCAATAAAATACAACGTACGCCAATCGGAGATTACTTTTGAAAGTAATGCAGCAGAAATTCCTCCAAAAACTCCACATGTGGCAATAATCATTGCACCCAAACTTCTTTTTTCTTTTGGTAAAATTTCGAAAGTTAATGTTATGCCGGCTCCCAACTCTCCTGCCAGCCCAATACCGGCAATAAAACGAATGATAATATACAGATTTACATCCTGAACAAATCCATTGGCAATATTAGCAATAGAGTATAATAAAATAGAACCGAATAAAACTTTCAGCCTGCCGAATTTATCTCCAATCACACCCCAAAGCACACCGCCAATTACCATTCCAATTAATTGAATGCTGATGGTTAGTTCCCCGGTAGTTAAAATTTTTTCGGGTGATAACCCTAATGATGCAAAACTGGTTTTGCGTATCACACCAAATAACAGCAAATCAAAAATGTCAACAAAAAAACCAAGGGCAGCAACAATTACAGGAAGCGATAGAAGGCCGTATTCTTTTTTAATCATGCAGATGAATTATAGCAAGGAAAAGTAGTTGAAAACAAATTTAAGCAGAAATACTTTCTCTCATCCGCTTTAAAAAATCCAACAGGTCATTCATGGTTTTAATATCCTGCACAATGAGGATACCGTTTTTACCCACCTGTTTTAATTTGGCTTTATTAGTACCTTTTTGCAAAAACTGTAAAATGCCATTAAAAATATCACTCTGGAAATAGGGGCTTTCGGGGTTGCTTACAAAAAAGCATTTCAGGTTTTCGTCTTTTAAAAACATTTTTTCAAAACCAAGTTCCAGTGCCAGTTTTCTGCAACGAACAGTGGTAAATAAATCTTCCACCTGTGCAGGTATTGGTCCAAAGCGGTCGGCCATTTCAGTATGAAAGTCCTGAAGTTCTTTTTCATTTGCACAATTATCCAAACGGCTGTACAAGCTTAATCTTTCAGTAATGCTTTCCACATAAGCATCAGGGATTAAAATTTCCAGGTCGGTATCAATGCTGCAATCGCTTACAAAATCATCTTGCTGAGAAATTTCTTCCTTATATAATTCTTTAAATGCAGTACGTTTTAATTCACGTATGGCTTCATCCAAAATTTTCTGGTACATTTCAAAACCTATCTCTGCAATAAAACCACTTTGTTCTCCGCCCAGCATATTACCTGCACCACGAATGTCCAGATCCCTCATTGCAATTTGAAAACCACTTCCCAAATCGCTGTATTGTTCTAAAGTAGATAAACGTTTTCTGCTATCCGGCGGCAATGTACTCATAGGCGGCGCCAGTAAATAACAAAATGCCTTTTTATTACTTCTGCCAACTCTACCTCTTAACTGGTGCAGATCGCTTAATCCAAACTGGTGTGCATTATTTACAATAATGGTATTTACGTTGGGAATATCAACACCACTTTCAACAATATTGGTACAAACCAGTACATCATATTTTTTATCCATAAAATCCAGGATGGTATCTTCCAGTTCATCACCATCCATTTGTCCGTGTGCGTATGCAATGCTAAGGTCCGGACAAAGTCCCTGTATCAATCCCTTCATCTCTGCCAAACCATTAACCCGGTTATGAATAAAGAAAATCTGGCCACCACGTTCTGTTTCATAATAAATAGTATCTCTTATCGCATCTTCATTAAACACCATCACTTCTGTTTGTATGGGCTGACGGTTTGGTGGTGGTGTATTGATAACGCTTAGGTCCCTTGCACCCATCAAACTAAACTGCAATGTTCTTGGTATCGGGGTTGCAGTTAGTGTCAGTGAATCAACAGTAGTTCTTAATTGTTTTAACTTTTCTTTTGCAGCCACACCAAACTTTTGTTCTTCATCAATTATCATTACACCAAGGTCTTTAAACTTAACATCTTTACTCAATAAAGCATGGGTGCCAATAATGATGTCTATTTTTCCTTCGGCTAATTTTGCAAGTGTTTCTTTTTTTTCTTTAGAAGATTTAAAGCGGTTAATAAAATCCACGGTTACCGGAAAATCTTTTAACCTTTCACCAAAAGTTTTATAATGCTGGTACGCTAAAATTGTTGTGGGTACTAATACTGCTGCCTGCTTACCATCACAACAACTTTTAAATGCAGCCCGTATGGCAATTTCTGTTTTACCAAAACCAACATCGCCGCAGATCAACCTGTCCATAGGGCTGGGTTTTTCCATATCACGTTTTACATCTTCAGTTGCCTTGCCCTGGTCGGGAGTATCTTCATAAATAAAACTGGCTTCCAGTTCAGTTTGCATATAATTATCAGGACTGAATGCAAAACCTTCCTGGCTTTTTCGCTGAGCGTATAATTTTATTAAATCGGTTGCAATATCTTTTACCTGTTTCTTGGTTTTATCTTTTAATTTACTCCATACATCACTGCCCAGTTTATTCATTTTAGGAACGGAGCCTTCCTTACCACTGTACTTTCCAATTTTATGTAGCGAAGAAATATTTACATACAACAGATCACCATCTTTATATTGAATGCGTACCGCTTCCTGCATTTTTCCATTGGCTTCAATTTTTTGCAGGCCACTATATACACCCACGCCATGATCGATATGGGTTACATAATCTCCGGGTTGCAATTCCCTTAGTGTTTTTAAAGTAAGCGCTTTGTTTTTACTGAATGCCTGTTTTACTTTGTATTTATGATAACGTTGAAATATCTGGTGATCGGTATAACAGATCACTTTCAGGTCATCGTCAATAAAACCTTCATGAATAGATGTGGGAATGGGAATTACATTAATCTCAGCCTTTAGATCGGTGAATATTACATGCAGCCTTTCTAATTGTTTAGGATTTTCTGCAAATAAATAAATATTGTACTTTTTTGCTTCGTACTCTTTTAAATTTCTTATCAAAATATCGAACTGCCGGTTGAAGGCGGGTTGTTCTTTAGTAGTAAAGTTGATAGTTGACAGTTGATAGTTGACAGTCTTATCGACTTGAAAATAATTCTTGCCTCCAAACTCTATTATATGGCGCTTTTCAATTTGTTCTTCTAATAAAGATGCTTTTACAAAATTGATTTCACTCACTTCTTTCTTCTCGTTTATTTCATTTTCACTTTCTGTCGTCTGTTGTCTGCCCACAGGGCCCTGTGGGTGGTCAGTCGTAGTTCTCAGCATTTCTAAATACACTGCCAAATCTTCTTCCTGCTGCTCAATCTTTTCTTTAATAAAATTCCAGTCTTCGCTCCAAACAACAGTATTCTCCGGTAAAAATTCCAGTAAGGAAATTTTTTCTCCACTTTCAAATTGCATTTCTACATTAGGAATAATATTTACCTGCAATAATTTCCTTTCGCTTAATTGCGATTCCGGATCAAAGATCCTGATACTGTCCACTTCATTACCAAACAATTCTATACGGTAAGGTTTTTCATTGCCAAAAGAATAGATGTCTAATATACCGCCACGTACAGCAAACTGTCCCGGCTCATATACAAAATCTGTTCTTTCAAAACCATGCGACACAAATTTTTCCAGTATACCGTTTACATTAATGGTGTCGCCTTGTTTTATAGAAAGAATATTATCGGTCAATACTTTTGATAATACCACTTTTTCAAACAGTGCTTCCGGATAGCTTACAATAATTTTTTTATTACCACCTGCAGAAATCCTTGTTAATGCTTCAGTTCTTAACATTACGTGGCTACTGTTCAACAGCCGGAAATTTTTATTATTTTTAAAAGAAGAAGGGAAATAAAACAGGTCTAATGCTCCGGTTAAATTTTCTAAAGTGTTATGAACGTATGCTGCTTCTTCAAGATCCCGTAAAACAATCAGGTGATTGATCTGGCTTGTTGCCGGGTGGTTAAAAACTGCTGAAATAATGAATTGAGAAGCGCTTCCATACAGCCCGGAAAGATGAATTCGTTGAGGCCGGGACAGAGTTATCCTGTCTGCTATTTGAAAACAGCGGGGGTCATTTGCATATTCTTTCAACAACACTTCCAGGTTCATCGGCTGCAAAGATAAGGCTATGTAAAAAAAGTTACCATTAATTTTATACTACTTTATTGTAATAATAATCAGTAATTAATTTATCTTTCTAAAAAATAACGACATGGCTATTGAACCCTGGCGCATTGCAAAAGTTATACGTATTGAAAATGAAACAGCCAACACCCGCAGGTATTGGTTGCAGATTGATGAACTGGAGCAGTTTGATTTTATACCCGGGCAGTTTGTAACACTCGATTTGCCCATACATGAAAAAAAAAACAAACGCTGGCGCAGTTATTCCATTGCAAGCTGGCCCGATGGTACCAATGTTTTTGAACTGGTAATTGTTTTAATGGAAGAAGGCGCAGGCACATCTTATTTATTTAATGAAGTTAAGGAAGGAGATGAATTAACTTTTCGTGGCCCGGTAGGAGTATTTACTTTGCCTGGAATGCTGGATGATGATTATTTTTTTATTTGTACCGGTACAGGCATTGCGCCTTTCAGAAGTATGATGCATGCCATTGCAAATCATAACACACCGCATAAAGATGTGTACCTCATCTTCGGCACACGTAAAAAAGAAAATTTATTGTACCGTGCTGAATTAATGGAGCTGGCAACAAATACTCCTGGCTTTCATTACATACCTGTTCTGTCACGGGAAGAATGGGATGGAGCAACCGGTTATGTACACCAGGTTTACAAAGACATTATTACAGCAAAAAAAAACGGCAATGAATTACCTGCAGCACATTTTTATTTATGTGGCTGGAAGAATATGATTGACGAAGCAAAAAAAACGATTACTGAAATAGGTTACGACAGGAAAGTCATTCACCAGGAATTATATGGATAATTTTAAACACAATTAATATATTTATGGAAGTAAAAAATTTATTCGATGCTGCTGTTAAACAGAAAATCATTACCAGGATAAATACTTTAACCCCACAAAGTCATGCACAATGGGGTAAAATGAATGTGGCGCAAATGCTGGCCCATTGCCAAATGCCTTTAGGTGTGGCAACGGGTAAACATACATTGAAAAGAAATTTTTTCTTAAGCCTTATCGGCCCCTTGTTTAAAAAACAATTGTTTAATGATTAGCCTTTCAAACGTAATCTTCCAACAGATAAATCATTTATCATTGCTAATCCCAGTGAATTTGAAAAAGAAAAACAAAACCTTATTGATATGATAAATAGTTTTTCAGCAACTACGATGTCAGATGTGCCACATCCTTTTTTTGGAAAATTAACCAAAGAAGAATGGAGTAAAGGCACCTGGAAACATTTAGACCATCACCTGCAGCAGTTTGGTGCTTAGTTATGGCACCGTATTTTTTTAACCCTAATTAATTTGTACATGAAAATCATTTTGTTTTTTTTGCTAACTGTTTTATCTCTTCCTTTTATTTCTTATGCACAGGATTTTACCAGTTATGGCTCCATAACACCGGAAGAATTTGCTTTAAAGGAATGTACATTTGATAAAGATGCCAATGCAGTGGTGTTGCTTGATGAAGCAGTGTCAGATCATGATGAGGAATATCATTTACTTAACTATCATCATGTTCGTATAAAAATATTAAAAGAGAAAGGATTGGATGAAGCTAATATAACACTTAGCTTTTGGCGTAAGGACGATTTTGAATTTATTGATAACCTGGAAGCAATAGTAACAAATACCAATGCAGCAGGAGAGTCGGTAACTGAAAAGCTGACTAAAAAATCTTTTTATACAAAAACTATCAACGAACGGATTGGAACTGTAACATTTACCTTTCCCAATATTAAAGTGGGCAGCATTATAGAATATAAGTACAGGAGTTTTATGAAACATTATGGCGGATTGCAGGATTGGTATTTTCAGGGATACCTGCCTGTTGTAAAAAGTAAATACACTTTAACAATTGTACCCAACAGGGAATTTAGTTATCGGGTAAATAAAAAAGAAGGCCTGCCAATTATATTGAAACAGGAAACAGGAAGTGCGAAAGTATATTTTGAGATGAATAACGTTCCGGGTTTAGGTAATGAGCCTTATATGGATGCAAGGGAAGATTACCTGCAAAAAGCCGTTTTTCAAATGAGCGGATATAATACCGGATTTGGTAAAAAAAATTTTATGACCTCGTGGAATGAGGTGATACGGGAGTTTATGGATTCACGGGAATTTGGCAGACAGTTAGGGAAAAACATTCCAGGTACCGGAGATTTTGTGGGGGCAGTAAAAAAACTGGAATCGGATGAAGATAAAATGAAAACAGTTTATAATTATGTACGTACTAATATGAGCTGGAATAATGTGTACAGCAAATATGCCATCGACGGTGTAAAAGATCCCTGGGAAAAGCATAAAGGCACCAGCGGGGAAATTAATTTGATACTGATCAATCTATTAAAAGATGCAGGCCTTGAAGTTTACCCGGTATTAGTTAGTGAACGGTTTCATGGTAAAGTGAATGTGGAATATCCATTTATAGATCAATTCAATTCTGTATTTGCATGTGTTGTTATAAAAGACAAAAGGTACTATTTGGATGCAACTGATATTTACACGCCGGCGCACATGATACCAAATGATATACTTAATACCACAGCATTGGTGGTAAATAAAAAAAATGGGGGCCTGGTTACCATTACTAATGATGCATTGCAATATTATGATTATGTAAATGCCCAGATGCAGCTTGACGACAATGGAAAGATTTCAGGCGAAGTGTATATAAAAAATGATGGCTATTCAAGAATAAAAAAAGTAACTGATTATAAAGAAGCCGGCCAGGAAAAATATGTAGATAAGTATTTTCGTAAAGACAATGTTGCTGTTGATAGTTTTGAATTTATAAACCTCGATAAAGATTCGTTAGCAGTGGAACAAAAATTTAAGTTCACTACTAATTTACCAACTGCTAACGATTATATTTTTGTGCCCTTAAACCTTTTCTTTGGATTTGATAAAAACCCCTTTACCAATGATAACCGGTTTAGTAATGTAAACTTTGGGTATAAAAGAAAGATCAATACTTATACATCAATCACTTTGCCGCCGGGTTATGCGGTTGATGCATTGCCCAAACCGGTAAAAATGACCACACCCGATAATGATATTGTGTTTAACCGGTCCGTAACATACGACAAAGAAAGCAACTCGGTAGTCTGCATGTTTCTTTTTGATTTTAAAAAGAGTTTATATGCTGTGGATGAATATGATATTTTACAACAGGTGTATAAAAAAATATTTGAATTTTTAAAAGAGCCGGTGGTATTGAAGAAGAGGTAGAATATAAGACATCCGAAGTTTTTAAAACTTCGGATGTCTTTATTAAGAAAATAATATGTAACCTAACTTATCTTTTCCAAAATCAATCCCTTCAGATCTTTAATGGCAATTCTTTCCTGTGTCATCGTATCCCTGTAACGAATAGTAACAGTATTATCTTCTTTGGTTTGATGATCGATAGTAACACAAAACGGCGTACCAATGGCATCCATTCTTCTGTAGCGTTTACCAATTGCATCTTTCTCTTCGTAAAAGCACATAAAACTGCTTTTGCAATCATTCATTATTTCACGGGCAATTTCCGGTAAGCCATCTTTTTTAATTAAAGGGAGTATTGCCAATTTGGTAGGCGCAATTTTAGCAGGAATGCGTAATACCACACGGCTGTCTTCGGTGCCATCTTCTTTGTTCCATTTTTCTTCGGCGTAAGCCAAACTGATAATGGTTAAAAACAAACGGTCTAAACCAACAGAAGTTTCCAAAACATATGGTACATAATTACCGTAAGCTTTTCCTGTTGCAGGATCGATATCATTATCAAAATACTGCATTTTCTTTTTGCTGTAAGTTTGATGTTGTGTAAGATCAAAATCGGTACGGCTGTGTATACCTTCAAGCTCTTTCCAGCCAAAAGGAAATTCAAATTCAATATCCAAAGCAGCATCAGCATAATGCGCCAACTTAACATGATCGTGAAAGCGCAGTTTTTCTGCAGGAATACCTAAGCTTTGATGCCAATTTTTTCTTTCTGTTTTCCAGAAATTATACCACTCCATTTGTGTACCGGGGCGGATGAAGAACTGCATTTCCATTTGTTCAAATTCCCTCATGCGGAAAATAAATTGCCTTGCAACAATTTCATTTCTGAAAGCTTTACCGGTTTGTGCAATACCAAAAGGTATTTTCATACGGCCGGTTTTTTGAACGTTTAAAAAGTTTACAAAAATACCCTGTGCTGTTTCGGGGCGTAAATAAACTTTATTGTCTTCCGGATTATCAGCAGCTATGGCACCAAATTCTGTAGAGAACATTAAGTTGAATTGCCTTACATCTGTCCAGTTACTGGTTTTGCTTACAGCGCATTTTATGTTATTGTCCTCAATTATTTTTTTTAATCCGGCATAATCATCTGCGGATAGAAATAAATTCATTTGTGTATTAATCTCTTTCGCCTTTGTTCTTAAGTTACCTCCTTCAATCGACACACCATTTGTAACTATGCCTTCTTTGCTAAATTCTTTTGTAACTGCGTCATCTAATCTATCAGCTTCACTTAAAAGATATTCGATATGACTTTCAATCAAATGATCTACCCGGTATCTTTTATTACTGTCTTTATTATCAATCATCGGGTCGCTGAAATTATCAACGTGGCCGCTGGCTTTCCATGTAGTGGGGTGCATAAAAATTGCGGCATCAATGCCTACAATATTATCATGCAGCTGCGTCATACTTTTCCACCAGTAATCCCGTATGTTCTTTTTTAACTGGGCGCCGTTTTGGCCATAGTCATATACTGCTGCAAGGCCATCATAAATTTCACTCGATTGAAAAATGTATCCGTATTCTTTGCAATGCGCTATCAATGCCGCAAAATTGTTGCTTTCGTTTGCCATAAGAATGCAAAGATAATAGAACTGATTGTAGAAGATTAAAGAACCGCAGCAATAAATTATAAAGGCGGAGGCGTATCGGTGGTTTTAATAACGGCTTTTACTTCCGGTTGCTGCTGAATTGATTTTACTGATTCCACTTCTATTTCCTGTACCCAAACAGCATAATTATTGGGATAGATCCTGGAGCCCGTATGTACTGCATACACATGGGTAAAAACAGCACCGAAATATAATATCATGGCAGAGTAATACACCCACAGCAACATTACAATTACTGAACCGGCCGTGCCATAAGTAGAAGACAATTTGCTGTGGCCTAAATAATAACCGATCAAAAATTTGCCCAGCATAAAAAGAATGGCGGTAGTAAAAGCGCCTGCTCTTACATGCTTCCATTTTATACGGGCATCGGGCAGCACTTTAAATATCATTCCGAATAATAATGATGTAATGCCAAATGTAAGCAGCACATTAAATGCGTACACCATTATCACTGTTAATTGAGGGAACATCAGTGTAAGCCGGGTAATAAGCAGATCCATCACTCCATTAATAAGCAGCGATACCAATAATATAAAACCGAGGCTTACCACAATAGAAAAAGAAAGCACCCGGTTAAACAACATTTTCAAAAAGCCTTTTCCTTTTTTTGGTTTTGCTTTTAATTTCCAGATATGATTGATGGAATCCTGTATTTCGCTGAATACACTGGTGGCACCAAATAATAAAGTAATACCACCAACTATTGCGGCAAAATTGCTGCTTTGAGATTGGGCTGCAGCACGGATAGTTTGTTGTATCTGCAGGGCGGCTTCTGGTCCTACAAATGCGGCAATCTGGTGGTATAATGTTCCTTCAATTGCTGCCCGGCCATAAAAAATATCACTTATAGAAATAACAATGATGAGCATGGCGGGTAATGAAAAAATAGTATAGAATGCCAGGGCTGCACTTAACTTAAATACTTTGTTATCGATAAAATCGGAAAAGGATTGTTTGATGATTGCCCAAATATCTTTTAGAGAAAATTTCATGTCGTCATTTTAATTTTTCATTTTGCTTATGCCTTTCTACATCCCTCAAATTCTTTTTTTCAAAATTCTTTTGCAGGGCTTCGGTTAAATTAACACCTGTTTGATTAGCTAAGCAAATTAACACCCACAATACATCAGCCATTTCATCACTTAATTCTTTTCCTTTATCACTTTCTTTAAAAGATTGCTCACCGTATTGGCGTACCATCAATCTGGATAGTTCACCAACTTCTTCCATTAGTATGCCAAGGTTGGTAAGTTCACTAAAATAGCGAATACCAACTGTTTTTATCCAGTCATCAACTTGTTGCTGTGCCTGTTTTAAAGTAATCTCTTCCATAAAAGTATCTCTTAATTATAAAGGGCTTTAGCCCATCATTCTTTATTTTTGCTATCAATCCAAATCGTTACCGGCCCATCATTTAGTAAACTCACTTTCATATCTGCCCCAAACTCTCCCGTAAGTATTTTTTTACCCAAGTCATTTTCTAACTGCACAATCATTTTTTCATACAAAGGAATAGCAATATCCGGCTTACTTGCTTTTATATAAGAAGGGCGGTTACCTTTTTTTGTAGCCGCATGTAAAGTAAACTGGCTCACTAATAAAATATCCCCATCAATATCTTTAACTGATATGTTAGGCACTTTGTTTTCGTCATCAAAAATGCGGAGGTTAACAATCTTGTTACTTAGCCATTCAATATCATCATTGGTATCAGCATCTTCCATACCAATAAAAACCAATAACCCGTTTTGTATGACTGATTTTATTTTTCTATCAATGGTTACGCTGGCCTGTGTTACTCTTTGTATTACTGCTCTCATAAATTGATTACAAAAACTAAAGATACAGCCAATAAAAATGTTTTTGAAAAATGATGGAATCTGCCAAAAACAAGTTTGGGATTTAATTGAAATTTGAAAAAAGCCCTAAAATCAACCCATTGAAAGTTTAACGAGAAAACCAAGATTTTAAACAAACATTTTTTTAAATAAGTGGGGAAAAGTGAGCAAAGTCAATACCATATTGCCTCTCTTTAATTATCCACCAAATTTGTCCACAGGTGTTAATATTTAGGAGTTTGTTTGTTCGCCTGTAACAAATATTTTCGTAGGCTTAACAATTACTTAACCCACCAATCAAGCACTAATATTTTATGTCATCAAAAAAAACCTCTGCTAAGGCGCTGCAGTTTAGTCGCCAGTTTACAAGGGATGGTGTTAGTCCATACGATATGTTCGAATATGATTACCGGACATCAGTGATAAAAAATCCAACAGGTGAAGTGGTATTTCAAATGGATAATGTGGAAGTACCGAAACAGTGGAGCCAGATTGCTACAGATATTTTAGCACAAAAATATTTTAGAAAAGCCGGTGTACCGCAGGCAGATGGTACCACCGGAAGAGAAACAACAGTTAAACAGGTGGCTCACCGCATGGCGCATTGCTGGCGTGTGTGGGGCGAAAGATATAATTATTTTGCAACTCCCAAAGACGCAGAAGTGTTTTATGATGAATTGGTGTACTCTATTTTAAATCAGGCTTGCGTACCTAACAGTCCGCAATGGTTTAATACCGGTTTGCATGAAGTGTATGGCATTACCGGTAAACCACAGGGACATTATTATGTAGATGCTGTTGACGGACAATTAAAAAAATCTGCCAATGCTTACGAACGTCCGCAACCACATGCATGCTTTATTTTAAGTGTGGAAGATGATCTGGTAAACGAAGGTGGCATTATGGATCTGTGGGTACGTGAAGCAAGGATATTTAAGTATGGTAGTGGTGTGGGTACCAACTACAGCAGCATTCGTGGCGAAGGTGAAAAATTAAGTGGTGGTGGTACTTCAAGCGGGTTAATGAGTTTTTTAAAAATTGGTGACAGGGCCGCAGGTGCCATTAAAAGTGGTGGTACTACAAGAAGAGCAGCTAAAATGGTTTGTTTAGATTTAGACCATCCTGAAATTGTAGAGTTTGTAACCTGGAAAACAAAAGAAGAAGATAAAGTAGCTGCATTAATTGCCGCAGGTTATCCAAGCGATTATGAAGGCGAAGCTTATAAAACAGTGAGCGGACAAAACAGTAACAACTCTGTTCGTGTGCCTAATTCATTTTTTAAAATTTTGGATGAAGATGGAGAGTGGGAATTAAAAGGAAGAAGTGATGGCCGTACCATGCGTAAAGTAAAAGCAAGGGAATTGTGGAACCAGATCAATTATGCCGCATGGCGTTGTGCCGACCCTGGTACGCAATATGACACTACTATTAATGAATGGCATACCTGTCCTGAAGGTGGTCCGATAAGAGCAAGTAATCCATGCAGCGAATACATGTTCCTGGATAACACAGCTTGTAACTTAGCCAGTGTTAACCTGCGTAAATTTTTTGAAGAAAGCGATAATACTTTTGATGTAAAAGGTTTTGAACATACCTGCCGGTTGTGGACTGTGGTTTTGGAAATTTCTGTATTGATGGCACAGTTCCCCAGTAAAGAAGTAGCGCAATTAAGTTACGATTACAGAACCTTAGGTTTAGGCTTTGCCAACTTAGGCAGTATGTTAATGGTTAGCGGTATTGCTTACGATAGCGAAGAAGCAAGAGGTATTGCAGGGGCAATCACCGCAATTATGACCGGTGTTTCTTATACCACTTCGGCAGAGATGGCCGGCTTCCTTGGTACTTTTGATAAGTACGAAGAAAATAAAACACATATGTTACGTGTAATGCGTAACCACCGTGCGGCTGCTTATGATGCTGCTGATGCTTACGAAGGCATTGAAATAAAACCACAGGGTATCAACGCAAAATATTGTCCTGATTATTTATTGAAAGCTGCCACCAAAGCATGGGATGATGCAGTGCAGTTGGGAGAAAAGAATGGTTACCGTAATGCACAAACAACAGTAATTGCACCAACAGGTACTATTGGCTTGGTAATGGATTGCGATACCACCGGTGTTGAACCTGATTTTGCTTTAGTGAAATTTAAAAAATTAAGTGGTGGCGGTTACTTTAAGATCATTAACCAAAGTGTGCCTGCCGCATTGCGTAACTTAAAATACAGCGAAGCAAAAATTGAAGAAATAGTGAACTATGCAAAAGGCCATGCTTCTTTAAATACATCACCTTTCATCAATGCAAAATCGTTGATTGAAAAAGGCTTTACTGCCGGTGATGTGGAGAAAGTAAATAAAGTTTTAGGCGCAGCATTTGAAATTGGCTTTGTATTTAATGTATATACTTTAGGCGAAGATTGTTTACAACGCTTAGGATTTAAACCGGAGCAATACAACGACTTTGGCTGGAGCTTATTAGAAGCATTAGGCTTTAGCGATGAAGAAATTGATGCAGCTAATACTTACATCTGCGGAACAATGACAATTGAAGGCGCACCTTATTTAAAAGACGAACATTTGTCTGTTTTTGATTGCGCTAATAAATGCGGACAAATTGGCCAACGCTACATTCATGCACACGGCCATATCCGTATGATGGGTGCAGCACAACCTTTTTTAAGCGGTGCTATCAGTAAAACCATCAACCTCCCAAACGAAGCAACACAGGAAGAGATAGCAGATTCATATCGCATGAGTTGGGAGCTGGGTTTAAAAGCCTGTGCATTATACCGTGATGGTTCTAAATTATCTCAGCCGTTAAGCAATAAGAGCGATAAGAAAAAGAAATTAGACGAAACCATCAGCGAAGAAAATGCAGCATCACTGGCAGCAGATATTTCTACCATGGTTGATATGGGCAAATTAACCATCGACGATCTGCTGGATGAAATGAATAAACGTGTACAAAGCAGTGCCGATACAACTTTAAAACGCCAGCTGGCAATGATAGTTGAGCGCAGGGCATTGCCTGCCAAGCGCAGGGGTTTTAACCAAAAAGCAAAGATCAACGGACAAACCCTGTTCTTACGTACCGGCGAATATAGCGATGGAACTTTAGGAGAAATATTTATTGATATGGCCAAAGAAGGTGCTACCATGCGTAGTATGCTCAACTGTTTTGCCATTGCCATTTCTATCGGCCTGCAATATGGTGTGCCTTTAGAAGAGTATGTAGAAAAATTTGTGTTCACCCGTTTTGAACCAAGTGGTATGGTAGAGCATCCAAACATTAAATCAACCACATCAATTGTTGACTTTATGTTCCGCTCACTGGCTTACGAATATTTAGGCCGTAACGATTTAGTGCATGTACTGGATAAACCCGAAGTGCAAAATTTAGGAAATGAACCCTGGGATGCCAACACACCAACTATCGGCGACCGTAAGCCGGAGTTAAGCGAAGTAAGAGTTGTGGGTACCGCAACAGTAACACCACAACCGGTAAAAGCAGAACACCGCCAGGCATCTTCGCCAAGGGTAAACAATGGTATGGATGCAGTAAACCGTGCTGCTAAAACCATGCAGAGCGATGCACCGGCCTGTAATACCTGCGGACATATTACCGTACGCAGCGGCACCTGCTACAAATGTTTAAACTGCGGTAACAGTATGGGTTGCAGTTAAATTTTAATATAGAACACACAAGCACATAAAAAGAGAAAGGCCGCTTTAAAGCAGTGACCTTTCTTAATTTTTTTAAAGTTCTTTGATGAAAAAATTAAGGATGCCTACTACTAATAGGCATCCCTTAATACGTGAACCACTAGCGTTGAGATTAGTGGCTTTTAGTAACCTTTAAATTTTTTCATATGAAAAAACACAAAGGTAAAGCTGGTTACAAGGAAATCTTCTGTACATCAATCGTAAGAAATGGTAAGAGGATATATCCTACGAAATCCAGATTTTTTCATTTTTATGTAAGGATTAAATAATTCCTTACTGATTCTTAAGAGGCGGTTTTATCCGCCTCTTTTTTATTTACACAATGTTACTCAAGGTTTAGGAAACAAACAAGAAATAAATTAAAAAAAATTAATTTTTCTACCCACACTTTATTAAGGATATCTAAATAAATGCTTTAATTTTTATGTGGATATGTTAATATCTTATTACAAATGATTGATTTTTTTACTTCTTCTTTTCGCCGTCGTTTAGTTTTATAACCAACGACGTATTAACTCCAACATATAGCCAAACTGCATTAGCTTATCCGCACCGTTGAATATAATTGCAATTGAACCTAATGCACTATTTCTGTCATTCCGACGCTTTCGCAACTGTAGGTCTTCGCCATAATCTTCGCCGTCGTTTGGTTTTATAACCAACGACGTATTAACCTTAACAGGCTCAGGTATGTAGCATAGCTAGCATATATGTGCAGGTGAAAGGGCAATTGTAAATCCCCCAGCACCTTTTGGCTACACTTGCCAAAACTTGAAGTTGTGTGCTATGTTATTCCGTGTAGAGTTTGGCACTATTTGTTTTCAAATATTCTTTAATCTGTTCAAAGTTCATATTAGCCATTTCCAATGATATTTTGTCTTTGATGGCTCTAAAAGTTTTGACTGTATCAAACTCTTTTTCTTGAACTGGTTTTTTAGCTTCAGTCTTCATATTCTACAATTTCTTTTGGTGAACGTATTTCTAATGATTGATAATTTGAACGGATGTTGACTGAATTGTAACCACGAATTCTATACACATTTACTATATGCTTAAAATTCCAGCTTACTAAAATATCAACCTTGTAAATTGTTGCAGTTGCAATATGTACACAATCGTCAAAACTTGTTTTTCCTACAACATTTTCTGCTACATATTTTGAAGCAAGGGTTAATATTTCGTCTGTTACAATTACTCTTTCAATATTGGTTTTTGGAAGAGTTTTAAAATGCTCTTTAACGTTTTCTGGTGCGTTCAATAATTCAGTTTCCGTTAAATCAGAAAAAACACAAACAACTTGTCCTGATCTGACTCTTTCAAAAAGTTGCAAAGTTGCTTCATCAAATTCTTTGTCAAACGCACCACCAAAAACCGAAGTATCAAAATAAAATCTTTGCATTCTGTTTCTTTATAGGTTCCTCTGTAAAGATAATATTTTTCTCTCCCTGTGCCAATTATTTAGCGTATCAACCTATTTCAGGACTATAGAATAGCACACAACATTAGTACCGCCCTAATCTTCGCCATCGGTTAGTTTTATAACCAACTACTTATTAACCCTCAGCAGGCACAGGTATGTAGCATAGCCAGCTATAGGTGCAGTTGAGGCGGTAATTCAAAATTAACCCAATGCCTTTGTACTTTACCACCAACTTAAAATCACTATTTTTGCATAAAGCAGCCATTATGCAAATCAACAAAGAAATTATTTTACAAAAGTTAAAAGAAGTAAAACCGCTGTTGGCGGAGAAATACAATTTAACTGAGTTGGCATTATTTGGCAGCTATTCCCGTAACGAGCAAACAGCAAAGAGCGATATTGATATTATGGTAAGTATGGCAACGCCGGATTTTAGAAACCTAAGCCATATAGCTCATGCTCTTGAAGATTTATTTCCCGGCGAAAAGGTTCAAATTGTAAGTAAGGGTGCAATAAGGCCTCAGTACTTTGTTTATGTAAAACCCGATTTGTTATATGCCTAAAAGAGAAAAACAGCTGCTGCTAAATGACATAAACGAGAATGCCGAAGCAATATTTTAATTTGTTGGCAACAGCACTTACGAATAATTTGTGAATGATAAAATGAAGGTTTATGCAGTAGTAAGGGCTTTTGAAATAATTGGAGAAGCGTCAAAGATGGTAGCTGTTGATGTAAAGCTGGCCAATCCTTTAATAGAATGGCAACTAATGGCAGATTCAGGAACATATTAATTCATCATTATTTTGGAATTGATTACCAAATACTCTGGCAGTCTATAAAAGAATCGTTGCCATGTAACTATGAAATGCTAAAGCTTGTCAAATTGTAGAACTGGATTCAAAAGAGAACCTTCGCCTCGGTTCGTGCCTTCACGAACCGTACGCTTCAATCCATAATTTTCTTCGCCATAATCTTCGCAGTCATCTGGTTTTATAACCAACGATGAATAAATCTCTAGTTTTTTGCTCAGACTTCCGAAGTTTTAAAAACTTCGGAAGTCTTACATCAAAGGACAATCCAACAAACCATTTTATTAAATTACCTGTCCAATTTTAATAACTTGCACAAAATTAAAATAATTCTATTTTTTAGTTGATACCTGAACATGCTAACAAAGGACTTGCTATTATCTTATAAAACAATTAAAATTATTATAGTTTTAATTTGTGTACAGTGCATTTATTTTGTTGCTAAAGCTCAATCTTATATTGGTTATCATTCTTCCACTTATGCCGGTGTGTATAGTATTGTAACCAGCCCGGCAGATATATTAAATCACCGGTTCAGGGGCGATATTAATTTAGCGGGTGTTTCATCTTATGTGGGTAATAACATATTTAAATTTAAGTATAAGGCCACAAATGACGAAAACCTTACCTATCCCGATTCGGTTATAAGAAGGGGCAAGCTGAATTTTAATACAGATGTATTCGGGCCTTCTGTATTAATTAGATTATCCGATAAACATGCAATAGCTGTTACAACAAGGGCCAGGGTTATGGCTAATACATATGGTATAAGCAGTCAATTATTAAATTCAATAATTCAGGGTATTGACGAAAACAATAAAAGAATTGCTACAGGCAATGTTACTGCCAATGTACATGCATGGAAGGAAGTAGCCCTTACTTACAGCCGCCAGGTTGCCACTACAGATTATGGTGTATGGAAAGCAGGTGTTTCATTAAAGTATCTTGGCGGAGCGGCCGCAATGTCGCTTAACAGTAACAACCTGGCTTTTACACGTGACTCCATCATTGATAATACCGGCTCCAAAAAAGATGCCTTTATAAATGCACAGGGCAATATAGCTTTAAGTTATACCAAAAATATTGATTCACTTTCAGGCGATGTAAATGATTATCTCTCTTTTAAAAATCCCGGTGTTGGCATCGACATTGGCATAAGTTATGAACACCGGGATGAAATGCAGGTGTACCAAACTTCCTACAGCGACAGGACAGCAAATTATATCTGGAAACTTGGGGCATCAATAACAGATATCGGATTCATCCGATATAACAAGCAACAGGCAAATAGTTTTGTAGCAAATTTTTCGGGCAATACTTATGTAACCGATCTGCTGGAACCACCTTCCAATTATTCAAATGTGTACCAGTTAAATGATTATTACAAAAGTATTTTTAATGCAAGAACGGAATCAACTGCATTTACGATGCAGCTGCCTACCACATTACATCTGACTTACGACCGGTTTTTTAATAAAGCCCTGGGCATACAGGCACTTATTAATGTGCCCTTAATGTTTTCACGTATCAGTTATTATACCGGTAATTATAACCCGGTTGCTGTTGTAATTACTCCAAGGGCAGAAGCGCCATGGGGTGGTTTTTATTTACCGGTAAGTTATAATTCCATTTCGGGTGTTACTGCAGGGGCCGCTATGCGGCTTGGGACATTGGTTATTGGTTCCTCATCAATTATCAATACAAGGATGTTGAATAAAACAAAAGCGGTTGATGCATATTTTATTTTACGTATTCCGTTTTTTGGCTACAGGGCTTACAGGGATAAAGATGAATTTGAAAAACATCCCCGGCTAACCAAAAAGCAAAGAAGGGCATTGGATTGCCCGGGTAAATAAATTTTTGTAAGACTTCCGAATTTTTTAAAACTTCGGAAGTCTGGTACATCATTTCTTCTTCACAAAATCCCTCAAATAGCTACAACTGTTAAATGCTTCTTTATAAAAAGGCGTATTACCATATTCTTTCACCAGCTGTGGAAAATATTTATTGTGTTTAAAATCCTGGAAATATTTTTGTTCAGCAGCATCCATTTTATCATAGTTGCTTGCATATTCAACATATTGCGGTTTATGTAACAGTTTTTGCGAACACTTAGCCATCATAAACAAACATCTTGCTTTAAAATTTTTATCAGTGCTTGCTTTCATCGCTTTTTCAAAGTATGCATGTGCTTTAAAACAACCGTAATACTCTTTTTGAAAAGCCGTGGCGCCATCAGGAATATAATAGCCATCACTGCCGCTGCGGTAATACTGCACCAGCTTCCAGGCATGTCCATAATAGGTCATGTTATAAAAACCGTTAGCCATTTTATATAAATGTTTTGCAGCATTGGCCTTATCCGTTTCTGCTAATTTTTGCAGGCGCAACATTTCATCAGCAAAAGCTAATTTGGTAGTGGTAAATTTTGCTTCGGATGGCAAGGCTTCTTCCCTATCGTATAACAGGTCGATAAAAGGATTGCTATTGATGACCAATGTTTTTTTATCAGCCGATTTTTTAAACCATGTAATTGCATTGGCATAATCATAATCCCTTAAAAAAGCTGTGCCGGCAAAATCAACCACGTCTGCTTTTTTAACGGCGTTATGACTAATAAGATAAGCTTCAAATTTATTGGGCTGTTTACTATCCATCAGTGCATATAATTTCTCTACATCTTTACTTACCAAACTGCTTCTTAAAAAATCTATACCATTACCCCCAATATAATATTCTGTAGTGCCTTTCATAATATAATCAGCAGCGCCAATGGCCAATGTTTCTTTATGCAGATCGCCCTGCTGATGATACCGTGCTGCTAAAATTTCACTCATCAGGTTACGGTAAAATGTTTTCCATTGCTGTATTTCGGAATAACCAGCTGCTATAGGTTTTTCAGACTTTGCTTTTTCTTCCAGCCAATGTATAGATGGTAATATCTGTTCTTCAAAAGCCGAATCTATTTTTTCTTTTTCATTTATGGCAACCAATAAATTTGTTAACGCCCATTGGTCTTTTACTTTTTGGGTAAGCGGCATTTTATCTGCGGCAACTAAATATTTTTTAGCCGTAGTATAGTCTTTAAGCATATAAGCTGTGTAAGCTGCACCGGTTTCAAATAAGCCTGTATTTTTTGTATTGCCTTTTGTGGCGGCATCATGTAAAAAATTCATTAAAATTTTTGCCATGGTGCTGTTCTCTGTAATTGCACTATCTGTTACCGCTTCATTCCACGAAAAATATAATGCCTTACCACCTTTTTCTTTATTTAATAATGGGGTAAGATATTTTTCTTCCAGCTTGTTTATTTCACGTACAGCCAAAACTTCAAGTGCATCATTGGCGGGGTTGAGTTTGTAAATTTCTTTTAAGGTTCCCACTTCGCTGTTGATACTGTTCATTGCAAACATGGACAACATGTTGGCTTTTTCTGCTTCGTTTTTACAAAGCGATAAATAATCTGCTCTGGTATCATTTCTTTTTATACTCCAGGTAAAGCCTAAAAAATTACTGATGCGTTTATCTTCGCCTGCTGCAAAGACTTTACTGAATAAATAGGCCGCTTCTTTATTTTGCCCGGTGCGGAATAATGCACCTGCCTTTAATGCCGTGCATAAATTTTTAACAGGCGAAGTACTTTGTTCAAAACTCATATACTTATCGTACCAGTTTATTACATCTTTATAACGGCCGCTGTAATGCGCCAGCCGGAGTACCTGGTACACATAACGCAGTTTAATAAAATCTTCTTTGGCAATATTCAGTAACTGAAATCCATTTTTTATCAGCTTATCCATTTTTACAGAATCCCTTACCGGAGTTTCCCAGTATTCGGCGCCACCAACAACAAATGGTTCTGTTTTTTTTGCATAAAGGATATAACCCAGCACTTCAAAATTTTTGTTCTTCATAAAATAATCCGTCATGCTGTTCTTTTTAACAGAGTCAGGAATTTTAAGTGGTTGATTTTTTTCAAGGTGATAGTAGAGGTTGTTCAGGTCCTTACTGTCAAACCATGCTAAAAACATTTTTGCATCTTTTTGCGTAACCGGTGTGCCGCAGTATGTACTCCATTCTTTACTCAGCACATCAATAGTTTGCACGGGTTCGTTCTCATCGTATAAAAAATTATAGCCGGTATAATAAAATGGCCGGTAGTTTTTGGCCTCGGGTAAATTCTGATGAAAGAAAGAAGTATAATAATCATACGGATCAGCATCGGGGCCGCATCCAATAATATTTTGAGGGAACGAAACAAGGGCTGCACTAGCGCAGGCCGTTATAAATAGTTTCCAGTTCATGTAAAGAATATTTGCTTAAAATTAGCGAATCCAGATGGTAGAGCGATACCCTCAGCGTGGTATTTTTCAGCTTTTGGTTTATAGCAGCTGTAGTGGAAATTATTTCGCTGTAATCGCTTTCCTCGTTACGTAACACATCACCTTTTTTAAATGAATAGCCGGACAACAAACTGTCTTTTAAAAATAAATACCGGTTGCCATTCTTACTGGTTAACGGATCAATCAATACACTATCGGGTAAATTTTCAATCAGCCCGGTGTAAGTATTGTTACGGAACAGCACTTTCCAGTTAAAGAATGGCAAGGCAACATCAAGCGGCAATGGATAAGCAGAAAGATTGCCAATGTATTTTTTTAATTCTTCGGTTTCAATAATGGAATTTTTTGTGACAGGATTTTTTAAATTACCCATGTTGTAGCACATCAGTAAACCTTTGTCAACTGGAGGTACACCAGTTTTGCTAATAAATTTTATTTGGTGCAGGCGGATGGTGGCAGAAATTGTTAAATTGTTTAATTGCTTAATTGTTTTTAAGAATATAAAGTATTTGGTTTTGGTAGATGCTGTCCAGTCGCAATCAATCTGTATCTCTATCAAATTATTGATATTATTAAGGCTGCATATACTTTTTATTAATGTCGAAACTTTTTCCGCTATTAATTGTATTTGTATTGAATCAATTTTTTGTATGCACTCATTGGTTATAAAGATGGTTGGAATAATATTGAATGACCGGTACGCAGTATCTGCAAAACTTATTTTTGCAACAGGCAGTGGTTGTTGAGTTGTTGCATCCCAATCCACATCAAAAAATTTTATGTAAATGGTTTTTACGTTTAGCGAATCAAGCCGTTGCTTTTCAAATGCTGTTAATTTAAAAACAGATTTCCAATAATAAAAAGAAGGCTCAATTGTTCTTGCTACTTTTTTATCATTGCATGAAAAAATAAAAAATATTAATGCAGGTAACAAAATGTTTACAAAACTGTTGCAAACTTTGTACTTATATTTGTTGGTGTCCATTTTAAGAAACATAATCTCAAAAATATGCCAAATAAAAAATTACTCTTCGTTTTGTTTCTGGTTATAACAACAGGTTCATTTGCACAAAATAAAAATGGAATTGTAAGCGGGCCATGGGCAGGTAATGTAGAGTTGCGTAATGCCACTATCTGGGTGGAGCTTACGCCGGATGTAAAAACCGTAGCAGTAAAATTCGCTGCTATTAATCCTGATAAAAAAGCAACCGGACTTGAAAGTGGTACCATTAAATTCAAAGGCGAATTAGGTAAAGATTTTAATCCCGTAAAAATTGAATTGAACGGGTTGAAAATAAACACCACTTACAATTATAGTGTGCTGGTAAATGAAAAGGCCGTAAGTTTTTCTTTCTCTACAAAATTTACTACCAAAGAGCTGTGGCAGTGGCGCAAGCCTGCACCCGAATTTAGTTTTCTTGCCGGCAGCTGTGCTTATTTTAATGAGCCGGAATTTGACAGGCCGGGCAAACCTTATGGAGGCGACTCCTCTATTTTTGAAACCATGAGCAAGGTACCGGCTGCATTTAATATTTGGCTGGGCGATAACTGGTACACCAGGGAAGTGGATTTTTATACTAGGTGGGGATTGAATTACCGTGCAAGCCGCGACAGGGCAACGCCGGTATTGCAAAAATTTATGGCAAGTATGTCGCAATATTCTATTTGGGACGATCATGATTATGGCCCAAATGATGCCGGGAAAAGTTATATACTAAAAGACGAAAGCAGGAAGATCTTCATGAATTATTCATTAAACCCGAGCTATGGAGAAGATGGAAAAGGAATTTATTCTTTGATAAGTTATGGTGATGTTGATATTTTTTTAACGGACGACCGTTTTTTTAGAAGTGAGGATGAAATACCCGACAGCCTTAATGGAAAGCCAAATGCTGATAAATTTTATTTTGGCAAGATGCAGATGGAATGGTTGAAAAATGCACTTACATACAGCAATGCCACATTTAAAGTTATTGCTACCGGCAGCCAGGTACTTAATCCTTATTCCTCGGCAGAATGTATGAAGAGTTATAGTGCGGAATATTATGAGCTGATGAATTTTTTAGCAGCACAAAAAATAAATGGCATATTATTTTTTACCGGCGACAGGCACCACAGCGAAGTAATAAAATTAGACCGCACCGGTTTATACCCTTTGTATGATATCACCACGTCTCCGTTTACAGCGGGCATCAGCAAAGTACGTAGCGTGGAATTAAATAACCCGGTAAGAATAAACGGCACTTTAGTTGAAGAGCAAAATTTTGCAAAAGTTAGCGTGAGTGGGAAGAAGAATGAAAGAGTAATGAAGGTGGAGTTTATCGGGATTAAAGGAGATAAACTGGGAGAGTGGGGTGTGAGCGAAAAAGAATTAAAAACAGGAGCAAAAGCAACGGATAATAATTAAATTACCCACCAACCGGTATTTTAAGTTGCCTTGCTTGTTTCGATATTTGTATAAAACTATATTAAACATGAAATCATATCTATTTGCTCTTTTCCTGGGGATAAGTTTATCATTAACCGCACAGGATTATAAACTGGAAGGGAACGAAGTAAAGATTGAAAAACAGGTACTGTTTGAAACAGCTGCGGATAAACTTAAAGATGAAAGCGCCGCCGCTTTGGAGATCATTAAAAATTATCTTACTGATAAATCATACATCAGTTTATTAAGGGTGGAATGCCATACCGATAATACCGGTAATGAAAATACCAATCAAATACTTTCAGAAAAAAGAGCGCTTGCTGTTTGCAAAGCATTGGTAAAAATGGGTGTGGATTGTAAACGATTAATCGCTGTGGGCTTTGGCAGCACAAAGCATGTTGCTGATAACAGCACACTAATGGGAAAAGCACAAAATCGGAGAGTAAGTTTTATAAATGCAGCTTTACGGGATCATCCTATTGGTAGTATGCCCGTTGATGGAGGCGGAAAAGTTGCAGGCGATACCTGCACTCAATAAACCGTATCCAGTATCTTTGCTTATGACCTCAAAATACTTCACATACAACAAACCAAAAGTTATCCAGGCACTCCGATATCATTTTATAACCCGGCGTGAAATTAAAGTAATGATGATACTGGTAAATGTTTTTGCCATTATTTCAGCCGGTTTGTTTTTCTTTAAAAAAATTGACCCGCTTGCTTTTTTGGTTAGTTCAATATTATGGTTTACGCTGATGATCATATTTTGGTTTCTGCTGCCGCAGATTATCTATAAAAAAGCTGATACTTTTAAAGACAGATTGCAGGCTATATTAACAGCCAATGAATTCAGGATTGAAAACAACAGGGGTGGAAGAAGCTGGCCATGGGCCGAATTCAGTACCTGGATGGAAAGCCCTCATTTTTTTCACCTGTACTTTAACAGTCGTTCTTTTTTTATTATACCCAAAGAAGCATTTGAAGGCGATGATGTATATGAAGCCAGGAAAATATTACAGGAAAAAATAGTTAAAAGGTGAGCTATAATCTATAGTGTTCTAAATTCACTATTCTTTTCTCACAAGCTCTTCTCCATAACAAAATGTGGTATGGTTACTTCTTCAAATTCGTCGCCGGTGGTTTTGTAGCCGAGTTTTTCATAAAAGCCCACCGCGGTTTTACGGGCATGCATACTTAATTTTTTAAAGCCTTTATCACGGGCAACCAGTTCTGCAAAGCTCATCATACTGGCACCAATACCTTTTCCCTGCAGATTATTTTGTACAGCCATCTGCCGGAGCTTAATACATTTATTGTCAATTTTAGTAAGCAGGCAACAGGCCAGCAATTTTTCTTCATCAAATGCGCCAATTAAAATATCATCCTTTTCTTTAGCTAATTCATCAGGAGTAAAACCAAGGCCAAGCGGTTTACGTAATATTTCCATGCGTAAGTCAACCATTTGCTGGTATTCTTTAGAGCCATGGTATATTTGTTTTAAGGCCATATCAGTTTGTTTTAGTAAAGTATTGATGCTTATACCGATGAAGGAATTACAATATACAATTTTTTTGAAAACTACCAGAGCTTCTCATGTCATATTTTAACCGGGCTGTTTTCACTACTGAAAAAGTAAAATAATTAAGTATCCTTGCCTTTGGCTGATTAAAGAAATAATTGCCTGACCTCTACCAATAATAAATAACATAAAAAATAACTATTTTACAGTTCATTTATATTTCTTTGTAATTATCGCAAAATGTATATTTTTGCAGCCAGACAAACTAAATTTTAAAATTATGTCAGACATTGCAACAAGGGTAAAAAAGATAATTGTTGACAAGTTAGGAGTTGATGAAGCCGAAGTAACTACCGAAGCTTCTTTTACTAATGATTTAGGTGCCGATAGCTTAGACACCGTAGAACTTATTATGGAATTTGAAAAGGAATTCAACATCTCTATTCCTGATGAGCAGGCTGAAACCATCACTACTGTTGGTCAGGCCGTTGCTTACTTAGAAGAGCATGCTAAGTAATTTTCATTAACTATCACAGGTAACTTTATGGCTTTTAAACGTGTTGTAGTAACCGGATTGGGTGCCCTTACACCGTTAGGAAAAACTGTTGCCGAATATTGGCAGGGTTTGGCTGATGGCGTAAGTGGTTGCGATTTTATTCAACAATTCGACTGCAGCAAGTTTAAAACAAGGTTTGCCTGTGAGGTTAAAGACTTTGATCCCACCACTTATTTAGACCGTAAAGAGGCCCGTAAAATGGACCGCTACTGTCAGTTTGCATTAATAGCCAGCGACGAAGCGGTTAAAGATGCAGGCATCAGCAAAGAAAATGTTGATGCAGACAGGGTAGGCGTAATTTTTGCCAGCGGCATTGGCGGTTTAATTACTTTTCAGGAAGAAGTTACCAATTTTGCTTTAGGCGATGGTACACCACGTTTCAATCCCTTCTTTATTCCCAAAATGATACTGGATATTGCCGCCGGGCAAATTTCCATGCGTCATGGTTTTCGTGGGCCAAATTTTGCGGTGGTTTCTGCATGTGCCTCATCAACCAATGCCATAATAGATGCTTTTGATAATATCAGGCTTGATAAAGCAGATATCGTTATTACCGGCGGAAGTGAAGCTGTGGTTAGTGCTGCCGGCCTGGGTGGTTTTAACGCCATGAAGGCACTCAGCGAAAGAAATGATGACCCCAAAACAGCCAGCCGCCCCTTTGATAAAAACAGGGATGGTTTTGTAATGGGAGAAGGTGCCGGAGTTTTGGTGCTGGAAAGCCTGGAACATGCTTTGGCAAGAGGAGCAAAGATCTATTGCGAAATAGCCGGCGGAGGTGCTACTGCCGATGCCCATCACATTACCGCACCACATCCCGAAGGCCTGGGCGCAAAAAATGTAATGCTGGCTACTTTAAAAGATGCTGGCATGTCACCCGCTGATGTGGATTATATAAATGTACATGGTACATCCACTCCGCTGGGAGATATTGCAGAAACAAAAGCAATATTAAGTGTGTTTGGAGAACATGCTTACGATCTTAACATCAGCTCTACAAAAAGTATGACCGGCCATTGCCTTGGTGCTGCCGGTGCTTTAGAAGCTTTGGCTTGTATAATGGCTGTAACAAAAGATATTATTCCGCCAACCATCAATCACTTTACCGACGATCCGGACCTGGATGCCAAACTGAATTTTACTTTTAACAAAGCACAACACCGTACTGTAAATGCTGCCCTCAGCAATACCTTTGGTTTTGGCGGTCATAATGCCAGCGTTATCGTAAAAAAATATGTAGCGTAGTTTTTTGTAACCGGCTTCAATAATCCTGTTTATTGTTGCCCCCGCAATGTCGGGGCTCACTTGTACTGTAAACTTTAAATCATCTTCAACTTTCATCTAAGCACAGTGTGGGTATTTAATTTCAGTGTTTCTGAGCCTCAGTGGCAAATTATTTTTACCTCAGGCAAAAGCTTACTACCCCAATAATTCTTTCTTTTATTTTGAATTAAAAAAACTTTAATTTCACTAAAATAATTTCTACGCCGCTTTGCAATTCATAAAAGATTTTTTTAAGATTGGGAATAAGAACAAAGAGTTTAAAAAGCAACTCAACAATATACTTGGCTTTACTCCCGGGGATGTGGCATTGTACAAAACAGCACTCAGCCACCGCAGCGTTAGGGAAGGTGCTGATGAAAACAATGAACGTCTGGAGTTTTTAGGTGATGCCGTATTAAGTTCTGTAATTGCTCATTATCTGTTTAGAAAATATCCCTACAAAGGCGAAGGCTTTTTAACAGAGATGCGTAGCAAAATGGTAAACCGCCAGATGCTGAATGATATTGCATTAAAGATGGGGCTTAAAAAAATCACTTTTTACAACAAGTACGATAACTCACTAAAAATTTCGCAGATATTTGGTAATACACTTGAAGCTTTAATTGGAGCAGTATTTTTAGACAAAGGTTATGCCGGCACCCAAAAATGGGTAGAGAAATATATTATTATGCCGCATTTGTTCATAGACGACCTGGAAATAATTGAGATCAACATTAAAAATAAATTATACGGCTGGGCTAATAAAAATGGTAAAGCTTTAGAGTTTGAAACATTAAATGAAAAATTTGAGAACGGCAGGCGGTTATTTACCATTGGCGCCACTGTTGATGGAGAATTAATTGCCGAAGCAAAAGGATATAATAAAAAAGATGCCAGCCAGATTGCAGCACAATTGGCGGTGGAAAAATTAGGGCTTTAAAAAGTTGATAGATGACAGATGCCAGTTGACAGAAAAACAGTTTTAACTATCATCTATCATCTATCATCTAACAACTAAATATGAACTTTGGAGTATTAGGAAGCGGTAGCTGGGGTACTGCCCTTGCAAAAATTTTAACCGATAACGGTAATACAATTTATTGGTGGAACAGAAGCGAAACATCTATTAAACATATACAAACCCGTCACCATAATCCCCAATACCTGCCATCTGCAGGTTTTGATGTTACCAAACTTAAACTCACCACCAATGCGGCTCAAGTAATTCAGCATTCCGATTGTATTGTGATTGCAGTACCATCGGCCTATGTAGCAGAAGTATTACAGGGGCTTGATAAAAATATCTTTGCCGGGAAAAAAATAATATCTGCTATTAAAGGAATTTTACCCGAACAGAATGTATTATTAAACGATTACCTGCTTCATGAATTTAACTTTAAACTGAAAAATTATTTTGCTGTATTGGGCCCCTGCCATGCAGAAGAAGTTGCAGCAGAAAAATTATCTTACTTAACATTTTCGGGCATAGATGAAGCAGTAACAAAACAGCTGGCTTCTTATTTTAAAACAGACTATCTGAATACAATTGAGAATTCAGATATTTACGGTGTTCAGTATGCGGCCATTTTAAAAAATATTTATGCAGTAGGATCGGGCATGGCGCACGGGTTGGACTATGGCGATAATTTTTTAAGTGTATTAATTGCCAACAGCGCCGATGAAATGGCCAGTTTCCTACGTAAGTCGGGGGTTAAAAATATTGAAGTAGGGCATACAGAACACCAGGAAGCCGTTAACGAACACCGACCGATTAATTATGCCGCTTCAGTTTACCTGGGCGATCTATTGGTTACCTGTTACTCCTTACATAGCCGCAACCGTTCTTTTGGCAATATGATTGGTAAAGGATATGCTGTAAAAGCGGCGCAATTGGAAATGAGGATGGTGGCCGAAGGGTATAATGCCAGTAAATGTATGTTTATCATTAATCAGAAAATTAAGGCCGATATGCCCATAGCCACAACCATCTATAAAATTCTATGGGAAAACCTGCCTGTGGCGGAAGGATTTAACGAAATAGAGCAAACATTGGTGTAGTAATGGTGTTATCTTTATGTAACAAATAACAACATGCCTTTTTCATTTTCAAATATTGGTAATACTGCACTCTTGTTTATGATTGCGTGTTTAGCAATTGCAGAGCTGGTAAAGTATTTGAGAAAAAATATTCATCACTCAGAAAAATAGGTCTGCTGCAATTCCGTCGGCAAATAATTTCCCATCTTTAGTTAAGATAATTTTTTGATCTTTTATTTTTAGCTTTTCTCCTGCCTCCCATTTTTTAACTGTAGCTTGTAATTTAAGGTTGGCATCTTTTCCAAACCTATCGCTTACCAATGCTAAATCCAAACCTTCCATTGTTCTTAATGATGTCATGATGTATTCATTAAGCTGTTGTGTTTCCGTCAGCAGTTCTTCATCAAAAGGAATTATATTTTTTTGCAGCGATGTGATGTAGAGTGTATTATTGGCAATATTCCATTTCCTGCTTTTACCATCAAAGGAATGTGCCGAAGGGCCAAAGCCATAATAAACATCACCACTCCAGTAACTGCTGTTATGGTTGCTTCTAAAACCCGGCTTTGCAAAATTGCTTATTTCGTAATGTTCATATCCGGCGTCTTCCATCCATTGCATCAGCAATAAAAACTGGCGGGCCTGTTTTTCTGCATCCACATTTTCTTTTTTCTTAAGTAGGATCATTTTATCCAATGCCGTTTTCGGTTCAACTGTTAATGCATAGCAACTGATGTGTGGAATATTTTTTTTAATTACCAGTTCCACATTTCTTTTCCAGTCCTCATCACTCAGTAATGGAGAGCCATATATCAGGTCAATGGAAAAGTTATCATATCCTGCGGTTTTAATTTTGTCAATACAGATCAATGATTCTGCTGCTGTATGTGCCCTGTTCATCCATTTCAATTCATCTTCTAAAAAACTTTGAATGCCTACGCTGAGCCGGTTAATGCCAATGGCTTTCCACTCTTCCAGTTTTTCATCGGTAACGTCATCAGGGTTGGCTTCTAAAGTAATTTCTATGTCATCAGTAAATTCAAATCTTTTTTGCAAGGCGTCAAAAATAAATTTCAGATCATCAGCAGATAGAATACTGGGTGTGCCGCCACCAAAATACAGAGTTGAAATAATTTCCTTTTCAGTTCCCTTAATTAAAGAAGGGGATGAACTGATTTCTTTAGCCAAAGCACATATCATTTCTTCTTTTTGTTGTAATGAAACAGAGAAATGGAAATTACAATAATGGCATGCCTGCCTGCAAAAAGGGATATGTATATAAATGCCCGGCAAATATTTTTGGTTTACATCCTGATAACTGTCAGGATAAAATTTTAGATTTGATTATTAATGAACAAAATAAAAATTAAGTACTCAAAATTTTTGCTGCTGTTAATTTTACAGTTTGGATTTTTTCTGTCAACTGTTAACTGTCAGCTGCCAACTGTAAAGTACCAGCTAAATATTTATTTTGTTGACAAAGATAGTTCCTTTAATCCGCAGGGCTTAAAATTGCAAACCATCTTTAATGATGCTGTCAAATGCAGGGCATATATTAATAGCCTTCCTTCACTTTTAGGTAGCAAGGGCTATCCTGCTGCATCTGTCGATAGCATTTGGGAAACTAAGGATACAACAGGAATAAATCTTTTTTTAGGCAAACAATATTACTGGATAAAATTAGTGACTGATAGTATTGATAAAAAAGCAATTGCTGAAAGTGGGTATTTTGAAAAAAAATTTTCCAACAAAGTATTGAATATGGAGCAATTGCAAAGTATTCAGCTAAGGATATTGAATTATTATGAAAACAACGGCTATCCATTTGCAACAATATTTTTAGACAGCATTAATCTGGAAGAAGAAAAAATTACAGCATTATTAAAAGTAAACCCCGGGCCTCTGTATCATATTGACAGCATAAGAATTTTAGGTAAAGCAAAAATTTCTAAAATTTTTTTGCAGCACTACTTAAGCCTTCCCAATGGGAGCATTTACAATAAAGAAAAACTACAACAGGTTAGTAAACTAATTGTAGAATTGCCTTATTTACAGGAAGCACAACCGAATGATATTACCATGTTGGGAACAGGTTCTATCCTCAATCTTTACCTGGTGCCAAAGAAAAGCAGCCAGTTTAATTTTTTACTGGGAGTATTACCGGCGGCCAACCAGGTCAGTAAGTTTCAATTAACAGCAGATGTAAACCTTAACCTTAAAAACGCATTGAATACTGGTGAAACTATTTTATTAAATTGGCAACAACTACAAAAAAAATCACCAAGATTGAATTTGGGTTATCAGCAACCTTATATTTTTAATTCCAATTTTGGGTTTGATTTTTTATTCGATCTGTTTAAAAAAGACTCCAGTTTTTTACAGGTAAACGGGCAACTGGGTTTGCAGTATATAGTATCAGCCCATCAATCGGGTAAAATTTTTGTGCAATGGCAAAATAGTTTTTTACTGGCTAATGGTGTTGATACCAACCTCGTAAAGGCAACAAAACAACTGCCACCTAATATTGATGTAAGCGCTGCTAATTTTGGAGTGGATTATGAATGGGGGAAAACAGACTATAGGCTAAACCCACGCAGTGGTAATGAAATAAAGATAACTCTTATGGCAGGAATTAAAAAAATAAAGCGCAATAATGATATCATTTCAATAAAAGATCCTTCCTTCAATTTTGCAAGCCTTTATGATTCTATAAAAGAACGGTCTTACCAGTTTCGCATAAAATTTTCCGCAGCACATTATTTTCCTGTGGGTAAGCAGGGCACATTTAAAACAGCACTCAATGTTGGCGTATTTAACAGCCAGAGTATTTTCAGAAATGAATTGTTTCAAATTGGCGGTTATCGTTTATTGCGTGGCTTTAATGAGGAAAGTATTTATGCCACTCAATATGGTGCTGCTACAGCAGAATATCGTTACAGGGTAGGCCTAAGCTCATTTTTATTTGCTTTTGCAGATGCCGGGTTGGTAAAAAATAAATATCAAAATATTAACCTCAATAATAGCTTTGTTTCTGCCGGTCTTGGAATGGCTTTTGAAACAAAATTTGGCTTACTTAACATTAGTTATGCCTTGGGTAAAAGAGATGATATTAAATTTAATATCAGGGAGGCTTCTAAAATACATTTTGGATATGTGAATTACTTTTAATTATCTGCTTTGCTACAATTACTTTTGTAAAAATTTTTTATTTAAAGTGAGAAAATTATTTATTTCCTTTTTTCTAATGGCCGGTATACCAATCTTGGTTAGTGCACAAAAACCAGATTCGGCATTCACTCAGCCGGATTCTTTACAAGCTCCTGCAATTACTATTGTAAACCGGTATGAAGCAGCATTACAAACCTTGCTAAAGCAAAACGTTTTTTTGAACAGCCAGGGCACGCCTGTAAAAATGGTTGTAAAAATTAAAAAAACAAAATCAACAGATACTACATTTTATTTGCTTGCAGCATTGGTTTTTTTAATGGGATTGATAAAATTTTTCTTTGCCCGTTATTTTACCAACCTCTTTAAAGTGTTCTTCAACACCTCTTTCCGGCAAAGCCAGCTTGCCGATCAGTTATTACAGGCAAAGCTGCCATCACTTTTTTTTAATGCTTTCTTCATTATAAGCGGCGGGGTTTATATTTATTTTCTATTATTACAGTATAAGTTTGTTGCAGAAGTACATCAGTGGACAATACTTGCTTCCTGTATTTTGGTTTTAGGTGTTGTTTACCTGGCAAAATTCAGTACACTTAAGTTTACAGGATGGGTAACGGGCTATAAAGAAGTAACCGATACTTATGTTTTTATTATTTTTTTGATTTGCAAAATCATCGGGGTCCTGTTAATTCCATTTATTATTTTAATGGCATTTTCCGATGCAATAATTGCTAATGGTAGTGCCCTTGTTTCGCTATTAATAGTGGGAATTCTGCTACTATTACGCTTTTTTAGATCTTATGGCCACCTTCAAAATCAATTGAAAGTCAGTAAGTTTCACTTTCTTTTGTACATAGCGGGGGTAGAAATTTTACCCCTTTTATTGATTTACAAGGGCTTATTGATTTTATTAAGTAAAAATCTGTAATTTTGTAGAACCATTTGCCCAAATAGTATGGTTAAAAACGGTTCAACAAAGGCTGATAATCCAGTTCACAAAGTCAAGAGAATACTTATAGCCCAACCTAAACCGGATGGCGAAAAGTCTCCGTATTTTGATTTGGCCAAAAAACACGGCATAACTCTTGATTTCCACCCTTTTATAGTTGTGGATGGCATCATTGCAAAAGATTTCAGAAAGCAAAAAATTGATATTGCCAATTATTCTGCAGTAATATTTACCAGCAGGCACGCTATTGATCATTTTTTCAGGGTTTGCCACGAAATGAAGATCAATATTTCGCAGGATACAAAGTACTTCTGCATTACAGAAGCAGTTGCACTTTATCTACAGAAATTCATTTTGTATCGTAAGCGCAAAGTTTTTTATGGTGCCGATGGTACTAATAAAAGCCTGTTTGATGTAATCAATAAGCATAAAGACAATGAAAAATTTCTTTACCCCTGCTCAGAGTCTTTTGATAGCGAAATAACAAACTGGCTAAAAGCAAATAACTGTGGTTATGCAACACCAGTTTTGTATCGTATAATAAGCAATGATATCAGGGAAGTTGTGGAAAGGAACTACGATATAATATGCTTTTTTACACCGGGAGGTGTTAAAAGCCTGATGGAAAATTTTCCTAAGTTTAAACAAAACGGTACCAGAATTGGGGCTTTTGGTGCAAATACACTTAAAGCAGCAGAAGAGGCTGGTTTAATCCTGGAAATAAAGGCACCACAACCAAAAGCACAGAGCATGGTAAGTGCTTTGGAATTATTCCTTTCTACTTATAAGAAAAAATAAAAGTTTAAAAGATTAAGTTCCTGGATTACAGCCTGATTTTAAGTTCTTAATCATTTCTGTTATTTGTATTAAAACGGAAAGAACATCCTAAGGTGTAAAAATTATCCGGAGTTCTTTTATTAAGTTTTAAACCACCTGCGGCATCAATTCTAAAATTATTGTTTATGTTGTAAGATAAACCTGCACTTATGCTGTGTTCCGGTTTGTATTTTTTCCAGATGTATCCAAACACTTCAATAAATGCACACCAGTTATCTTCAAATTTAAAACGGGGAGAAAATGTATAAATATAGGTTGGGCCACCACGAAAATTTCTCCAACTCATTCCAATATTATAATTAAGCCAAATATTTTCTTTTAGTGTATGTTGAAAGGCAAATCTAAAATTTGCACCGTCAATGGTATCTGTAGCTAAATTTTCAGTCGTTAACCCGTTGAAAGAGTAATGAGCAACCAAAGCTATCTCCGGTTTTATACCTTTTTCTTTAATAAAATTAAATTTACCCCCTACATCAAATGTACTAACACCTGAAGAATAAGTGGTTCTGACCATGTCGTTTTCTCTTCTTGTAACCCAGTCTGTTACAAATCTTAACTCAACCCTCTTACTTAAACCATACCTACTTGTAATAGCAGGGTGTTGAAAAAATGTTTCTTTAAAACGTATATCAAATTTATCAGTCTGTTTTAAAAAACCACTCTCAAATTGCAGCCATTTTTTAGGTACAGTAAATGGGCTATTTGATTTACCTAATCTGTCAATTTCTATAATGCCATTTTGTGCATATGTTTCAGATAGTTTGAATACCAATATAATTAGTACATACATTTTTTTTAGCATACAAAATATATTTTTAAATTGAAGCTATTATAAATATACCGTTATTACGCTAAAATGAAAAAGTCATCTAGCTAATATAACATTGCCGTAAGGATTATTAATTTGAGTACCACCTGCACCGTTCAAAATATTATTAGCACAACCAGGTATATATACTCTCCAAACATAATTACCAATATCGGCAGGCTGCCCATTGCTATAGTTGCCGTTCCAGGAATAATCCAACAAGGTAGGTCCCTGAGAATTAAATACTAAATTACCCAATCTGTTCCAAACCCAAAATTCCCCTCCGGGGTAATCCTGTAAGTTTAGTGGTCTGAATAAGTCATTCAATCCATCTCCATTTGGTGTAAAAGAAGTGGGTACAACAACTTTTCTTGGGTTGTAATGCATTACTGTCTGTGTATTTGATGCAATACATCCTGGAAAAATGGTGTTTTGAACAGTAAAAGTATAATTATAAGGTACAGGTGGGGGGGCTGTTTGGGCATTTATATTGGGCGGAGTTAATGCTGGAAGGGAAATTAGTGGTTTTTGTACACTTATGCTACTAAGGTAAGTTCCCGGTGTCCAGCTATAAGTATTTGCATAATAAGCAATAGGGCTAAGGTCGGTATATTGTAAACTCCAATTTGGGCTTAATTCAACTGGAGCAGGATTACAACTGAAAACATTATATGTTTTTGCTTCTACAACCATTTTTTGAACAAAGTAGGTAATTTCATTTGAAACAAAGTTAAATGAAGGGTTTAGATTCTCATAAGCGTATATCCTGTACTTATAAATTCCTACTGTATTTTCAGTTTGTGTATACGACATTGAAACCGCAGTAGGAATATCTGTCCATGCAAATCCCCCATCTGTACTTCTTTGCCATTTAAACTTAGGGTTTGTAAATGGTACTACAGGAGTTGGCCAGCTTGCGTATAAATTAACCGTACCGTTATTACATGTATACGATTTTTCAATAATTGCGGTATTAGAAAATGATGCTATTATAGGCGAATAACAAGGAGCAAACGATAGGTCATCAATAACAAAATCATTTCCATCTCTTTTCCTATTATTATTTACAACAATTAACGTTAAGGATGTTGTGCCTAACGGTATATCAACCATTACGGAAATTTTTTTCCATGGGTTAGTTGCGTCATAAGGGATTTCTATATTGGGGCTTTGGTGAATTAAATTACCTGAATTGTCTACAACTCTAAAATAGATTTCTGGCGTTTCCGAACCTCCATATAAACTAGCTGCCCATGCAGAAAATTCGTATCTAAATGCTGCGTTCAATCCTCCAGTTACATTTGCGCTGAAAATTTGGCCTTTTCTATCATCTCCATCTATCATAAGCATGTAGCCATTTACATCACCAGGTGTATGATCTTCTGGTAGACCCAACCAAAGGCTTCTACACCCCACCGTACTATTTGTACGAGTATAATCGCCGGGGAATATTGCACAGGTTGTTTTATATTGATATATGCAACCTGCGTAGGCTGGGCCAGGGTTATTACCTGCACCAAAATTTTCAAAAATTGCTGGTACACCTAATGTCTTTGTACAAGCTTCTGAAACTCCTAATACATAATTTTCAACTCTTATGTTTAAAAAGCCATGCATACCCGTTAAATTTTCATATACGTCAATATATCCATCCTCCCTTTCGGTTGTTAAATTCCATTCTATTGTTACCGAGAATTTGTCGGAGGATAAAATTGTACCTTTATATACGCTCCAACAAACATCTGATAAATTTTCAATCTGGCTATTCCATTCTGCCCATGTAACCGTATATGTTTCGACTGAACCCGGCATTGGGTTTACATTGCCACTAATTGTGGTTTCAGCATGTACTAAGGTAGAGATTAAGCAGCTTAGTGCTAAAATAATTACTTTCATAAAGTTGTGTTTAAAATTTTATAAATCTATCTTCCAAATATTTTTCTCTGGTTTTTGCATGTGTATAAATCAGCGAAATTTCACTTGTTTTTTGAAACAATATTTTTTTTGAAAAAGCATTTACATCATAGGATAAATTAATAGCAAATGAATTAAAACAAATGCCAATGTTTGGCACGATTGAATTTCCCCAAATCGAGCTTTTCTTTCCAAAAACTCCCCCGCTTATCTCTGTAGTATTTGTTATTTTATACTCGTAAATAAACCCAGTATTAATATCTGATATGGCTCCATCTAATACACCAACCAAAGCCATTGCATGTATCTTTTGGTTTTGGTCAATTCTTCTTTCAAAACTTAACTTATTCCATATTTGTGGCTGTAGGTTAAATTCACCACCGGGAAATTTTTTGTAAGGCTTATTAATATGATAAATTGATGTGGCAATGGAGAAAAGGTTTTTATTGCCAATAACTCCATGATAAATCAAGCCAGCATTTAGATCAATGTATGAAAAATTTGCAGTGCCAAATTGAGCGATGTCATTAATGTTAAAACCGGCATTAATCCATTCAGGGATTTGGGTCTCTAATAATAATTTTGGTTTTTCTATAAGTTTGCTGCCAAGTGTTGTTTGAAATCCTGCTGCAATACTTTTTCTGCCATCTTCGCTAAGGGCTTTTTGATAGGAAAATGATGCAGCTACATATGAATTTTTAACTCCATCATCAGGGTTTCGTTCCACAGAGCCAGAAATCCCAATTCCAAAGCAATCATTTTCTGGTATTTTTGCCCCGAGTATTTTAGTATCAAGAAAGAACGTACTTTGAGAAAAAAATTTGTTTGGGGCAATCACACCATTTCTTGATACTATGCCTAACCTGTAGCTTTTATTAAATTGACCAGTGCTTGCAGGGTTATACAATAATGGGGTATTATAAAACTGTGAATAGCCTGCTTGGCTAATACCTTTATGGTTTAAAAACACTAAAAAAATACCGAGGTAGAAGAATTTCATATTTGACGTTTTAAATGAAGGATGTAATAATTCCTTTAACAAATACTACAACAAGGTATATTCGAATAAAATGTAAAACAATACCACGAATAGGTGATTCTTCTTTTTACATATAAAAACTTTCTAAAACGCCATAATTATTTTACTAAAACAATGCCCCACAATTTTACCAACAGGTTAATTAAAGAAAGCAGCCCTTATCTTTTGCAGCATGCCCATAACCCGGTTAACTGGTATCCATGGGGCGATGAGGCTTTGCAAAAAGCTAAAGAAGAAAATAAAGTGATATTAGTGAGTATTGGTTATGCTGCCTGCCATTGGTGCCATGTAATGGAAAAAGAAAGTTTTGAAAATAAGGCGGTGGCAAAACAAATGAATGAAAAATTTATCAGTATTAAAATTGATAGGGAAGAACGGCCGGACCTGGATAATATTTATATGGATGCAGTGCAGGCTATGACGGGGAGCGGTGGCTGGCCACTAAATGTTTTTTTAACACCAGATGCAAAACCTTTTTATGGCGGCACTTACTTTCCACCGGTAAAAGCATATAACCGGGCATCCTGGACAGAAACTTTGCAAGGCATAACCGAGGCATGGGACAAAAGAAACAATGAAATAGAATCGCAGGCAGAAACTCTTATTGCACATATGCGGCAATCAAATAATTTTGGACATATAGGAGTGTCGGCAAACGACAATGTTTTTACAAAAGAAAATTGTAACCTGGCAGCTGAAAATATCTTAAAACAGGCAGATAAGGAATGGGGTGGTTTTGGCAAGGCTCCTAAATTCCCTCAAACTTTTACTATTCAATATCTTTTCCAGTACCATTATTTTACCGGTAACGCAGAGGCATTGCAGCAGGCACTTCTCTCAACAGATAAAATGCTGGAAGGTGGTATATATGATCATGTTGGTGGCGGATTTTCACGTTACAGTACCGATACGGAATGGCTTGCACCTCATTTTGAAAAAATGTTGTACGATAATGCTTTACTGCTTGGTGTACTTTGCGATGCTTATCAAATTACAAAGCAAAAGAAATACGAACGGGCTATCCGGGTAACGATTGATTTTGCAGTAAGGGAATTATTAGATGCGGCAGGTGGTTTTTATGCGGCTTTGGATGCCGATAGCGAAGGGGAAGAAGGTAAATTTTATGTGTGGGATAAAGTTGAAATAGACGAAATTTTAGGTGCTGAAGCCACTATGTTTTGTGAGTTTTATGATATAACCGAAAAAGGTAACTGGGAGGGCAGAAACATACTCCGCATTTTAAAAAGTGTTGAAATTTTTACTGCCGAAAAAAATATTTCAGAAAATGAGCTGGAAATTACTTTAAAAAACTGCCTGCAAAAATTATTAATCCAGCGAAACAAACGCATACGTCCAATTACCGACGATAAAATTTTACTGGGTTGGAATGCTTTAATGATAACTGCTCTTTGCAAAGCTGCTGCGGCTTTAGGAGAGGAAAGGTATAAGGAACTTGCTGAAAAAACCATGGCATTCATGCTTAAAGTGTTTAGAAAAAGCCATGATAGTTTTGAATGTTTTCATACGTATAAAAATGGCATTGCAAAATACCCGGCTTTTTTAGATGATTATGCCTGCTTAATTCAGGCCTGCATTAAGTTACAGGAAATTACATCAGATGTGCAATACCTTGATTGGGCAAAAGAGATAACCCAATTTGTAATTGATAACTTTAAAGACGAGGCTACCGGCTATTTTTTCTTTACCCATAAAAACCAACAGGATATTATTTTACGTAAAAAAGAAGTGTATGACGGAGCCACACCATCGGGTAATAGTATTATGGCAGAAAACTTATATTACCTGTCGGTAGTTTTTGATAATTCGGTTTGGTACAAGCTGGCCGAAAAAATAACCACGGCATTGGCACCGGCAATTTTGCGTCACCCAACTTCTTTTGCAATTTGGGCATCCTTATTGCTTAAACATACGTTTGGAATAAATGAGCTGGTTATTACAGGCAATAATTTTTCGGAGCTGAGAGATGAACTGCTGTTACAGTATATGCCAGAAGTAATTCTACAAACCGGGGTTACAGAAAACAGTAATTTTCCAATGTTAAAAGGTAAAAATCTGGGAGACGAAACCCTAATTTACTGGTGCAGGCAATATAGCTGTAAAGCACCCGTTAACAGTTTGGAAAAACTAATGAGGCAAATGAAAGCGGGGATAAAAATTGAAACATAATCACAATAATTGAATTTTTCTTTCGTTTATCAATTTCAGGACTATATTTTAACCAAAAATTTAATCCGAGAAACGGGCACAAAATGAAGTTAATTCAAAATAATCATTACATTTGCTCATCACCCTCAAAGTTAAAAACAATGAAGAACAAGTTGTTCTACATGGTAGCAGTAGTTGCTATCACATCTGCTACAACGAGCTGTAAATTGCTTGGCGGAAAAAATAAATCCGGCGGGTCTCTTCCCAACGATGGTCAATTGCATGGCGTGGCTCCGGCTTCAAAATGGAGTTTGCCCAAACCTCCGGGAATGGTTTATGTTAATCCAGGTACCTTTCACATGGGCCCCAGTGATGAAGATGTAAGCTATGCTTATACAGCCCGTAACAAGGCTGTTTCTATAAGTGGCTTTTGGATGGATGCAACAGAAATAACCAATAACGAGTACCGCCAGTTTACCAACTGGGTTAAAGATTCTATAGCAGGTCATTTAATGGGCTTCGAAAAACAAGCCAGCGATGGAAATACATACCTGGACTGGAAAAGAATAAAAACAATTAAGTGGGGCGATAAATCAACATTGGAAAAAATTGATGCAATGATTTTAACTCCCGATAACCGCATCTTTGGTAAAAAGGAAATAGACGCCAACAAATTAGAATACCAGTCAGAAATTTTTGATTATAAAGCAGCAGCTCAAAACAGGGACCCAAATATTCCCCGCTCTAAATTCATCATAAAAAAAGCAATTAAAATATATCCTGATACACTTTGCTGGATTAGAGATTTTTCTTACTCTTATAATGAGCCAATGGCAAAACAATATTACAGCCACCCAGCTTTTGGAAATTATCCGGTAGTTGGTGTAAACTGGAAACAGGCCACAGCATTTTGCGAATGGAGAACACATTATCTGAACGCCTTTCTTGAAGGAAAGAAAAGAACTCCGGAATCTGATTTCCGTTTACCAACAGAAGCTCAATGGGAATATGCAGCACGTGGCGGAAGGTCTCAGGCAGCTTATCCATGGGGAGGTTATTATCTTAGAAATAAAAAAGGTTGTTTGTTAGCCAACTTTAAACCAGGCCGTGGTAATTATCCTGAAGATGGCGGCTTGTATACTGTAAGAGCTGACGCTTACTGGCCAAACGATTTTGGCTTGTATAATATGGCTGGTAATGTTGCCGAGTGGACCTCTTCTTTATATTACGAAGGTGCTTATAATTTTCAACACGATTTAAACCCGGATATCAGATACAACGCTAAAGAAACAGACAAACCACGTGACAAGCGTAAAGTATTACGTGGTGGCAGCTGGAAAGATGTGGGCGCATTATTAAGATGCGGTACACGTAACTACGAATACCAGGATACAGCAAAATCCTATATCGGATTCCGTTGTGTGATTGATTTGCCACCAGCACCAAAAAAGGGCAAAAAATAAAACATTTCCAAAATTAAAAACTTATTGAGACTGCCCGTAATATTAAAATTGCGGGCATGTCGTTAACTTTTGTGTAATTCAAACTAAAATAAACCCCCAGTTAAAACTTTAAAATTCTAAAAGTCATGGCTAAGTACAAAAAAAGAACCTTTTTAACAGTAATTGATGTACTGGTAAGTGCAGGTGCGGCAGTAATTATTTTTGCAGCATGGGCAAAATTAACTCACCAGTCTTATGCAGATAAAATGCTTACAATTGGTATGTGGACCGAGACCGGTATCTTCTTAATTTATGCTGCTATCGAATGGTTAAAGCCAAAACATCATGAAGAAGATGACGATATTCCTGAAGTAGCAACATCAGGTAACCCGTTATTATCAATGGATAAAATGATGCAGGATGCGGAAATAAACCCATCTAACCTTAAAAAATTAGGCGAAAGTTTTAATAAACTACAGGGAGCTGTAACAAATATTGCTGATGTAAGCGATGTGGTTAAAAATACCAGTGACTTTGGTGCAAAAACAAAAGAAGCAACTGTGGCTATAGGAAGTATGAGTGCTGCTTTTACAGCAAGTGCCAATTCCATGTCTTCATTTAACAATGCTTCCGAGTCTGCAAAAGGTTTTCATGAGCAGGTACAGGGTTTAACCAAAAATTTAAGTTCTTTAAATACCATTTACGAAATGGAATTGAAAGAAGCCAATAACCATTTGAAATCGTTAAACAATTTCTACGGTAAATTAAACGAAGCAAGTGCAACAATGATGGCAAGTGTGGATGATGCCACTAAAGCAAAAGAGCAAATTGGTGCATTGGCAAATAACCTTGGTAAATTAAACTCGGTATATGGCAATATGCTAAGTGCAATGCAGGGCAGATAAAATAAAAAAGGTTGATGGTTGAAAGTTAAAGGTTACCGGGTGCTAAACCCCTAAACCCTAAACTTCTAAACCATCTGCCCCGAAAAACTAACCTAATTAAATTAAACAATCGTAAATCTGAAATATTATGGCTTTACCTAAAGAGCCCAGGCAAAAGATGATCAACATTATGTATTTAGTGTTGACGGCTATTTTGGCGCTGAACGTTTCATCAGAGATATTGGAAGCCTTTAAAACGGTGGATAAGAGTTTGCAAGGTTCAACCAGTAACATAGCTGCTGCAAATACTACTATCTATCAATCTTTGGCTGATAAACTGGCTGATGAAAAGACAAGAGAAAAAGCTGCCATATGGCAACCAAAAGCTGAAGAAGCAAAAAAACTATCTGCTTCACTTGATACTTATATCAATTCATTAAAGCAGCAGTTAAAAGAAGCTGCAGGTTTAACAATGAAAGAAAAGGATGGTAAACAGGTAGAAGATTTTAAAGAAGACAATTTAGACGCATCTACCCGATTATTTGAAACCAACAAAAAAGGGGATGAACTAAAAGCAAAATTGGATGAATATAAAGCTAAAATATTAGCTATAGATCCTGAAATTAAGAGAAAGTTTGAAGCAAATTTTCCAGTTAATACAGATCCTGTTGAAGGAAGAGAAGGCAAAAAAGATTTTACAACCGGTTATTTTCACATGACACCAACCGTTGCAGCACTTACCATGTTAAGTAAGTTTCAAAATAATATTAAGAATGCAGAAAATCAGGTGGCTTCGTTTTGCCACGAGCAGGTGGGTGCGGTAAAAATACAGTTTAATAAATTTGAGCCCATTGTTGCTGCAAGTGCTACCTACTTAATGCCTAATGATGAACTTTCTATCAAAGCAGGTGTAGGTGCCTTTAACTCAAGTTCAAGCCCTCAGGTATATTTTAATGGTAACAAGGCCACTATGGATGAGAATGGTGTTGGTACTTATACAAACAAGGTTACAAGTGGGGGTTCTGTATCTGTAGTTGTTGAATATACTAAGCCAGATGGTACACGAACAAAAACTGAACCTAAAGTAATTCAATATTCAGTAGGCCAATCCAGTAAAGCATCTATAGCTTTGGATAAAATGAATGTATTTTATATTGGATTAGATAACCCCATAACAGTAAGTTCACCAACAGGGTTAGAAAAAACTTCTGTTACTGGTAAAAATTGTACTGTAAACGGGTCTGGTCCAAGCAGGACAGTAAGAGTTACTACACCTGGTGAATGTTCAATTACTGTAGCACCGGCAGGAAGTGCTCCTTTAACCTTACCATATAGAATAAAAAGAATTCCAGAGCCATCATTCATGGTAGGTTCAGGTAAACCAAGGATGCAATCAGTAGATTTTAAAGGGCAACTGTTTTGCAGGGCAGATATGGGGTCGGATTTTATTTATGACGTTCGTTATTCGGTTGTAAGTGCAACTGTATATTTTTCTGGAGCTAATTTTCCAAATGTTGTTACATCATCAATCACAGGTAATAGTTTAGCGGCACTTGATGCATATATTAAGCGTTGTGGACCAGGATCAGTAATTTCTTTCGATAATATTAAAGTTAATGGACCGGATGGAGTAAGGGTAATTGAAGGAAAATCTTTTGCCTTATTTTAATAGCATTTTAATTTACACAATATGAAAAAGAGTTTTGTAAAGTATCTTTTGTTGGCAATGTGCTTAGGCGTATTTGCCAGTGCAGCAGAAGCCCAAAAAAAGGGAACAAGAACTGTAAAAAAGCGTACTTCGACCAGTAAAACTGCCAAGGGAAAAACAAAGGCAAAAATTAAACAAACTATAGCAGTTACCGATACTGTAAAAAATGTAGTTGCAGTTGCCGCCCCTGTTAATGACAGCATTCCCATTAAACTGGTGAAGAAATCATTACGCCCCGATGAAGCAGTGGAAACTTCAAGTTTGAGAGACAGGACGCCCCTGCCTTACGAAAACCTTAGGGCTGATGATGCGTTGTTTCGCCATAAAATCTGGAGAGAAATTGATATCAGGGAAAAAATAAATCTTCCTTTCCGTTACTCTGCAGATGATAATAATGGGAATCAACGTTTCATTTCAATTTTGCTGCAGGCAATACAGGATAGTGCCGTGACGGTGTTTAGTAATATTGACGACAGGTTTACTACTCCAATGACAAGAGGAGAGGTTGTTAAAGCAATTGGCGCAGATCCGGTACCTGTGAAAATATTTGACTCACTGGGTAATGAGATAGGTGTAAAAATGACTCCAAGAGAAATTAATCTGGATTCTATTTATAAATTTCATGTAAAAGAAGAAGTAATTTTTGATAAAGAAAGTTCACGTTTGTTCTGGAGGATATTAGGTATTGCCCCGGTTATGAATGTTATAAATTCTCAAGGTATAAATCTTGGCGAAACTGAATTATTCTGGGTGTATTACCCTGATATGAGGCCAATATTTGCCAAATACGAAGTTTATAATGGTAAAAACTTTGGAGCCCGTATGAGCTGGGAAGAATTGTTTGAAAGCCGCATGTTCTATGGCCGCATTGTTAAGAGTACAATTGATAATCCTTATGATCTTTTAATTAAAAATTATAGTGGTCTGAGCGATAAGCCCATCCTTCAATTACTGGAAGGAGAAAATATTAAAGAAAAAATATTTAACTACGAGCAGGATTTGTGGAGTTACTAATAGAAATGTAGTAATTAATTGTAAACGCCCCCGGACATCGGGGGCGTTTTTAGTATTAAACCAGCCATTTACTAAATAGATGCTGCCATTTAAAAAATACCACTTATAGGGTATTGGTTATACTACATTCACTACTTATCTTCGTTTCGGTTTTTCATAGGATATTGGATTTTAAAACGGGGCAGGATTTCCATCCAGCCCCTTGTTTTTTTCTGCCATCCCGGCCCCGAAAGCTTTCAGGATGAGATTTGCCTGAAAAACGATACAAGAATTGTTGTCTTAGCCCTGCCAATAACTTTAATCAGGTCATCCTCAGTTTGTAGCTTAATATTTTTCACCGATTTAAATTCTTTCAAAAGCAGATCGGCAGTTGCATTGCCAATGCCTTTTACCTGTTCTAGTTCATTTTTAAAAGTACCCTTACTTCTTAAATTACGGTGAAAGGTAATGCCATGGTTATGCACTTCATCCCTTATCCGGCGTATTAATTTAAGACTTTCACTATCCCAGAGTAATTTTATTGATTGTGTATCTCCCGGAAAAAATATTTCTTCTTCATTTTTTGCAAGTCCAATAACAGTTGTGGAAGCAGGCAAATTTAATTCCGCCACACTTTGCATAGCAGCGCTAAGTTGCCCTTTACCCCCATCAATTATAATTAACTGAGGCAATGGCTGATTTTCATTTAAAAGGCGTTTGTAGCGCCGGTATACTACTTCTTTCATCGAGGCAAAATCATTAATTCCTGTAACTGTTTTTACTTTATATCTTCTATACTCTGCTTTAACAGGTTGACCATTTTTAAAATATACCATTGCAGATACAGGATAGCTTCCCTGAAAATTAGAGTTATCAAAACATTCAATGTGTATTGGTACATTGGGCAATTGGAGATCTTTTTTAAGTTGGTTCAATACCTGTAATTTCTCACCTGTAGTTTTTTCTTCCAGATTCAGCATTTTCTTTCGCTTCAGATCTTCCTTAAAATAGTTTACATTCTTTTCTGAAAGCTCTGATAATTTTTTCCGGTCTCCGCCTTTTGGTATGGTTATTTTAATTTCCGGTTCCGGGTAATCAATTTCAAATGGCACAATAATTTCTTTTGTGCTGCTTGCAAAAGTGGATCGTAATTGAGCAATGCCAAATGCCAATACTTCCGCAGCGGTTTCTTCTAATTTTTTTTCAAGCGTAATGGTTTTTGTTTGCACAATTGTGCCATTACTTACTGCTAAATAATTTACATACGCAATATTTCCATCTTCCAGTATCGAGAAGACATCCACTGTTCCAATATTGGTGTTTACCACTGTTGATTTGGATTGATAGCTCAGGAGGTGTTCTATTTTTTTTTGATATATAGCTGCTTTTTCAAATTCTAACTTTTCAGCATAGTCTTTCATTTCTTTTTTAAAGTGCTGTATTACAGATGACAGGTTTCCTTTTAAAAGATTTGCCAGTTGATGTAGCTCCTCATCATAATCTGTTGCGGTTTGGAGACCTTCGCAGGGACCTTTGCAATTTCCTAAATGATATTCCAGGCAAATTTTAAATTTTCTTTTTTTAATATTGTTTTCAGTTAAATTCAGCTTACAGGTACGTAGCAGGATGTTTTCTTTTATAAAATCCAATAACTCTTTTACTTTATTCACTGAAGTGTAAGGACCAAAATATGTTGAGCCATCGTTTATCTTTCTCCTTGTAAAAAATACCCTTGGAAAAGGTTCTTTTTTTATTACAATATAGGGATAGCTTTTATCGTCTTTAAGATTGATATTAAACTTTGGCTGAAATTCCTTGATAAGCGTATTCTCTAATAGAAAAGCATCCTGCTCACTGTTCACTATAGTAAATTCTATATGATGAATGCGTTGTACCAGTTCATGAGTTTTGTAGCTGGTGAAGGTTTTGGAAAAATAGGAGCTTACTCTTTTACGTAGATGTTTGGCCTTACCCACATACAGCAATTCATTTGAAGCGTCGTAATATTTATAAATACCGGGTTGTATGGGTATTGTTGATGCAATTGCAGAAAACTCTTTTTGTGTCATGGTCTGTTAATAATCCCAGGATATTTTTTCTTCTTTTTCAATTGTAGCTGTTCCGTCAGGATTGTTGATGATTGTTGTTGTTTTACACCATTTATTACTTTGCCATGTTAATTGCAGTATTTTACTGTTCCCTTCTTTTTTAATTATGTAAATACGTTTTACTTTACCGGTCTCCGGCTCTACATATACATCCCAGTGCCTTAGCAATAAAGTGTCGGGTAATTGCGATTTAGCTTCGTAAGTAAAAGTATATGCATCAATGCTCTGATCAAGAAATTTTGTTTCAATAAAATAAGGAGCAAGATTGGCAGAATTAATTTCGGGATGTAAAAATGCTGCCAGTAATTCATTCAGCTTATCGAATTTTATCATTAATGAATCAGTATAGCCATTAATAGTGGTATATTTTTTTGGTGTTAATCCCTTTTGTTCAATTTCATAAATTTGCCCTTTAAGGTATTCTGTTACAGGAAAAAAAACTGACTTTTCCGGAACGGTATCCATATCATTCTGAATTACTTCTTTCCGGGGAACATTACTGTTACAGGCATTTAGTAAAATAAGTGTAACGGCAATTAAGTATAGTCTCATATTTCAAAATTAAATGGAATCTGCGGTACTGCAAAAACCGGTTTCAAAATACCAGGAAGGGGTACAAAATTTCAGCAATAAAAAAGTGCAATAATTTTTTAAATTATTGCACTCAAATTTATTATTAAATAAATCAGAAGTTCTTCAATATCCCTATTTTAAGTCCCATATTATAGAGATTTTCATTAAGAGAAAGTTGTTTAGAATAAGTAGAAACTAACTGGTAACGTAACTGCGGACCAAACTGTAAAGTATAACCACTCAATTTATATTGCACATATGTTTCCAGTCCTGCGTTTAAACTCCAGTGCCGTATAAATGTATGGTCCGAAACGTAATTTCTTTTATCTGCCGAAATAAGATTGGCTTTTCCACCAATAACATATGTAGGTTGAGCAGAAGCTCCTGCATACCACTCAAATTTACTGTTCCCTGAAAGTTTTATAGCAAGACCAACCGGAATAGAAACCTGGTAGGTCTTATTATGCAGTTTTACCGGTTGCAGACCTGATGTATTGGCAACTGTTGAAATACGGGATACCATATATGGATAGCCAGTATTTAATTCGTTCAATAATAAAGTTGTTAATATAGGGTGATTGGTTTCATCGGCATTAATGATATAATTAGTAATAGTTGCCTGAATACCTGCTTTTAACCGAAGGTTTTTAGCGGCAGCGTAAACCAGTCCTAAACCGGTTTCAAGCCCCAGCCCGGGTTTATGATTTAGTGAATTAGTAATACCTGACGGAGATACAGATTGTGCAATATAATTTACCATGTTTGCAGCCATTACAGAGTTACTTGCAAGTTTACGATAACCTATACTTGGGGTAGCATAAAACTCTATTGCTACACGATCCTTCCATCTGCCACGCTGCGATTTATTATGTAAAGCATAATCTTCTATCCATGCTCTGTCTTGTGCAGATAAGGTATTATTTTTTGCAGCTACAGAATTAGTAACTGTTGTAGATAAGTTGTCTTCTTTTTTTGAACCTGCCATATTTTCTACAGCCGCATTTACATTTTTAATAGTTACGGTGTTTGTTTCTGTATTCTTTATTGTATTGAAAATATCGAAGGCGGCAGTTTCTTTAATTATATCATCCGAAGTTAAATTGTCTTTATTTACACTTTCACTGGTTTTTATTGATGTTTGTTTAGTCAATAAATTTTGTAAAATACCATTGAATTTTTGTTGTTGATATTTACTGTAGCCTGCATCAGCATTGCTGTTTTCTTTATTAAAATTTTCGGGGTATGTATTTTTGATAACTATGCTAGGTAATTGTGATTTGCTTAACCCATTGATTTTTGGGTTTACAATTCTAGTTTCTGGTGATGAACCTGTATTTAGATTTTTAGTATTTGTACTTGCTGTTGCAGCAGGGAAATTGTAATTGTCAATCGCAGTGGCAAACTGTTGCTGAATTGCATTATTATTTGATGATACAGTTATATTTTTCGGATCATTTTGTGTACTACCACCCGGTACAGCTATTGTTGCTATAGAAGAATTAGTATCATTGCTGTTCCAGTAGCCGGCTAAAAACAGGGCAATTATTAAAATCAAGCTTACTGCAACAGAGGGCCATTTGCGCCCTGGATGTAAGTCGTTGTAAATGCTGTGCCAAACCCGTTTTGAAGGATACATCCTGAATTCGTCTGATCTTTCCTTTAACAGTTGCTCAAAATCGTCTGTGTAAAATTTTCTTTCCATCTTTCACAAAAAAGCTATTAGTTATTGGTAACTCACAAATTTAAAAATCTGTAATTTACCCTTGCGCCCCGGAAGCCAAAAGCCCGGGCCTTGTTTTTGGTTTTTGAATTATTTTTTTTCTTATTAATATTTCCTCCAGCATAGCCTTTGCCCTTGTGTATTGACTGCGGCTTGTACTTTCTTCAATATCCAGTATGGCTGCAATTTCTTTATGCGGAAATCCTTCAATAGCATAAAGGTTAAGTACTGTTCTGTACCCCAAGGGCAACATTCTTATACATTCAACTACCTGTTTTGCCTGCATAATAGAAGGTATCATTTCTTCATTTATGTGAACACTGCTGGCGTGAATGATATCTAAACTTTCAGAGAACTTTTTATTTTTTTTCAGGTGGTTAATACAGGTGTGTACAATTATCCTTCTTATCCAACCTTCCAGTGCACCCTCATTTCTGTATTGATGCATTTGAGTAAACACTTTTATAAAACCTTCCTGCAACATATCTTCAGCATCCTCACGGTTTTTTGCAAATCGGTAACAAACCCCAAGCATCCGGGGACTAAAACGACCATACAACGCTTCCTGCGCTGCGGCATTATTTTTAAGACATCCGGCCAGCATCAGCTCTTCAGTCATATTTGTGCTTTGATTACCCTATAAATATAGACAAAATACTTTTAACTATTGCTGCATATATAATAAAAACGTTGAAATTTTAACATTCGGAGTAGCCTTAAGTTCAGGCAAATTGACTTTGGGTTATTCTGTATTATAAATATTCTTCAGGTATTTGTAAATCACCAGGTAAAATAAAGGCCAGATGAGAACATCCGGCCTTTTACATTCTAAAACTAAACATTGCTGTTACATGGGTAAACGAGCAATTATTTTAAACCCTTAGTTATTCTCTAAGGAACAGTTATTGTAATAGAAACAGAATTTACTAAACCATCCCTATTGGTTACAGTAAATGTCCATTTTTCTTTTCCCGACTGGTTACGTGTTGTAAGTGAAAGGTCCTTTGAATAGTTATCACCTTCAGCTCCTGAAAGTGTGGCACTAAAAAAACTGGTTGTAGTTGTACTGCCATCGTAAGCCACCGATGCATCAAAGGTTTTCAATACGTCTTTGTCTTCAGATTTGGCGGCAGTAATCCCAACAGTAAATGCCGTGTTTTTTGTAATAGTTGCATCGGCGGAAGTATAAGTTGCCCCTGTTTTAAAGGCAATAGCTGGCAAAATACCTTTATCCTTTTCGCAAGAATTAATCAGCAGCATTAATGTAAATAGCAATGAGGCAGAAATGATTTTTTTGAATGTTTGTTTCATAATTGTATGATTTTGATTTTAATTAAATGAAAACGGAATGTTTATGTTGATGGCAATATTGCGCCCGATATTATGAATGAAATATTCTTTAAACCTGGAGAGGTGATCGTAATAATTTTTATTTAAAAGATTATTGCCAGCCACACTTATGGTAATTTGTTTATTACCTTTTTCCACTACTGCTGAAAAACCTGCACTTAAAAGTGAATATCCATCAGTAGGTGTTTCAAATTGAGCTGGATGATTTTGTGCTAAAAAATTATCAACACTTACATTAAACGATATATTATTTATTTTTTTTGAACAGCTGAATGTGCCTTCAACTTCGTGGTGAAATTTATTGGCAGGAATGAATGGCAGGTAATTTCCGGTAGCAATTTTTCCGGTAACAGTAGAAAAATCTGAATGATAAGAGAACCATTTTACATCAGGTAAATGCAATCCAACAGAAGCCTCGCCTCCATATAAGTTAGCATTGTATTGTTTGTAACGGTATACATTAAAGCCCAGGTATTGTGTTCCAGTCGGGTTTAAAAATATGTAGTTATTAAAATGGTTATAAAATGCAGCTACAGAAAATGAAATAGCAGAAGTGTATGCAAATGAAATTTCTGTATTAATATTTTGTTCAATTTTTATTAATGGGTCGCCAATTTCCCACCTTAACGTTCCTTCATGTAACCCGTTAGAAGAAAGTTCTGCTAAATTACCTGAACGAAATCCGGTTGCAATATTAAACTTGTAATTTATTTTTTTTGTTGGATTAAAAGTAGCTCCAAAAGCACCGTTCACCGAAGGCTTAGTGGTATTAAAGGGATGTATCTCTCTTTCGGGGGTATTTACACCGGGAGTTTGAAAAGTATGAACATTTCTGAAATTAAGACCAATACCACTTTCCAATATTATTTTCTTAAAATTATTTTTTGCAAAAAAACTCAACCCCGATTCCAGCATATTGGCATCAGGTATAATTTTTCTTGAACCGAAATTGGTATTATTTTCAAAAATAGTTTGATTGCCCAAAATGATTTCTGTTGTTTTACTAACCGGCTTTATCCATTGTACATTGTATAAAAAAGTACTCAGCAACATGTTTAAACTTATCTGGCCACCACCTTCATCTTCCAGCCGCAGGTTAGATTGTAAGCCAATATTTATTTTTAGTGTGGATGATTGGAGGCGAACTGTATTTTGAGATGACAATACATTTAATAAAACACTGTGATGAGGGCCATCAAATTTTCTGCTTAATCTTGCATCCAATGGTTTTGCATTTTGATTATCACTCATGATAAAACCAAAATTATCATATGATGCATTATAGTTATTCTGTGAAGTCCAGTTTTTCTTTTTAAAACCAAGACTGCCTTTTAAATAATATCCTCCAAACCTTGAGTTTAAAATGCGTTTGTTATGGCCATCAGAATAATCAGCATTAGAATTTATCCCGGCACGTATTCTCCAGTTTCTTTTTTCGGTGGCACCCTTTATTCCAAGCTCGGTATAAATGCCATAAGTGTTTGTGAAAAATTTTGTGTTTACTTCACCCGCTTTTGTGCCCGGCGCAGCAGGAGCTTCTTCAATAATATTTATAATGCCACCAACAGATTCGGAACCATACAATAAAGCCACTGGCCCTTTAATGATTTCCACCCTGTCAATACCAATATCATTTAATCCCATGCCATGTTCGTCCTGCCATTGCTGGTTATCAAAACGGAGGCCCGATAAAACAGTTTGTATCCTGTTGCCATACAATCCTCTTATAACCGGTTTTGAAATGGCCACACCCGTATTCAACTGGCTTATACCCGGTAGTTTTGACAAGGCATCTGAAATATTATATGAGCCATTGGCTCTCATCTTTTGAATAGATAAAGAAAGTATATTAATAGGCGTTTCATTGGGTTTATTAATCTTTAAACCCGATACCACGATCGTTTTCAGGTTAACCATGCTATCAGTTTGTGCAACTGCATTTTCAGCACTGCAAAAAACAAGGAGGAAAATTGGTGCTATAATTTTATATTTTTGTTTAAAATTTTTCATTTCAGTATAAATATTAATTATAAATCAACAGCGGTTTATTGTCTACAGGGTTGTTAATAATGGTGGTCTGTACACCAAATACAGTTTCTATCAATGATTCATTCAGAATCTCATCGGGTTTTCCCTGTGTTACCAATTCGCCTTCTTTAAAAAATACCAGTTTGTCTGCATGCTGAATGGCCAGATTAATATCATGCATCACCGCAACTAAAACTGTATCCTCATTTTTTAATGTTTTTGCCACTTGTAAAAATTCCTGCTGGTATTTAATATCCAGGTTATTTAACGGCTCATCTAAAAAAAGATAGCGGCATCCGTTAACCGGTTTTTCCCATATCTGTGCAAGTACTCTTGCATATTGCACCCTTTGTTTTTCGCCACCACTTAAAGTCATGTAATTTCTTTCTTTAAATGAATGCAGGTTCATCAGATTAATTACTTCATCGCAAATGGTAAAATCTTTTTTATTTGGGCTGAAAGTAAAATGCGGATACCTTCCCATCATCACTACTTCATCCACTGTTAAAGGAAAACTCAGTTCCGGTTGCTGGCTCAATACAGCCCGGTACTTTGCCAATTCTTCTTTTGAAATATGATGAATTGATTTTTCATTGTACATGACTGTGCCGCTGAATTTATTTATTTCGCCACTGAATATTTTTAAAAAACTGGATTTGCCTGAACCATTGGGACCAAGTATCATTGCAAATTCTCCTGGCACAAAATCAACTGAAATATTTTTCAGGATCTGCTTTTTAGCAATACTATAACTGATGTCAATAGTTTTAAGCATTGCCACCTCCTTTTTGCTGAAGTATATTAAACTTCTTTAAAAGAATAATAAAAATAGGAGCGCCAATTAATGAGGTAATAATCCCGATGGGAACTTCCGCAGGTGCTAATACCAATCTTGCACACATATCTGCCAGCGTAAGTAATGTAGCTCCCAAAATCATAGAAGCCGGTAACAGCCTTTTATTATCACTGCCTATTAATAAACGGAGTACATGCGGCACTATCAACCCCATAAAACTTATAACACCAACAAATGCAGTGGCTACAGAAACCATAGCTGTATTCAGTAACATTATTTTTCTTTTCAGCTTATCTGTATCTACACCTAAATAAGTCGCTTCTTCTTCGCCTAATAACAAGGCATTTAATTGTTTTGAATAACGGAGTGATAAAAGAAAAATAATTGTTGCTACTGTTCCTACAATAAAAACCTGCAGCCAGGATGCGCCGGAGAATGTGCCTAAGTTCCAGAAGGTAATACTTCTTGCCTGCGGATCTCTTGCGATGTAACTCATAAAACCCGTTGCACTTAAACAAATTGCATTTACTGCTATGCCCACCAGCAATAACGACATTATAGAAACTCTTTTGGCATTCTTTGCTAATGAATAAACAGTGTAGGTAGCCAGCAATGCCCCCAAAAAAGCAACCAGCGGGACTAAAAAAGGACCAACAAAATCTTTTACTTCGGGGCTGAATTTTGCAGCCATTACAAATACAATGGAAGCGCCTAATGCTGCGCCGGAACTGGTTCCCACCAAGCCGGGTTCTACAATTGGATTGCGAAATAAACCCTGCATCAATACGCCACTTACTGATAATATTGCTCCTGTTATAGCACACAATAAAACCCTTGGTAAACGCAACTGGATAAAAACACCTTCGTAAATATTTGCAGGGCCTTTACCCTGTAAAAGGTGTTGAATTGCCGAAAACATATCTGATGGCAATATTTGCACTGCACCAAATGCAATAGCACAAAGCAATACTGTAATCAGAAATACAATTAGTATAGGGAAGAAAAATTTATTTTGTCGTAGCACTGGCTGGTATATGAAGCAGGTTGATCAATTTAATAATATTCTCTCCTGTGCGTGGGCCAAAATAAATAAGATCATGTTCTTCAAAACGAACAATGCGTTTGTTTTTGCCTGCATTGGTTAGGGCAACACCAGGTACAGTAGAAATAAATTTATCCATACTTCCCATTCTGTCGTAACCAAAATCTGTTGCAATAATAATATCCGGATTAGCCAATGCTACTGCTTCGGGACTCATTTCCCTTACACCTGTTGTAGGGGTACAGCCGGCAAGACGTATCATTTTATCACCCACACCATTTCTGCCGCTCATTACAAAATAATTATTATTGCGCAAGCCAAAATGTATGATCATTACTTTCAGCGAATCTTTAATGCCCAATACTTTTAGTGAATCTGCTGCTTTCGCAATACCTGCATCCATCGTTGCAATTATTGAATCGGCTTTTGTTTCAGCTCCAAAAAATTTACCCAGTTCTTTCAATAATATTTTTGCACTGTCGATGGTGTTAGCGCCACCAAAAGCTTTGATATTTAATCCGGCTTTGGTAATCTGCGGTAATACATTTTCGGGCCCGATATCATTGCTGTGTATTACTAAATCAGGATTCATAGCAATAATACTTTCAGGACTTAATGCCCTGTGATAACCAACTGTCTTTAATAATTTTGCACTGTCTGGATAGGTGCTGCTCAGGTCAACCGCAACAATATTGTGGCCTTTACCCAATGCAAATACATATTCTGTAAGGTGCTTAGATAAACAAACGATACGCATATCTTTTTTGCCATCAATTTCTTTGTTGCCAAAGCGGCCGCAGGAGAATAAAGCAACAGCAGTTATTAAGAGAAAGAATATTTTTTTCATCTTGTTTTATTAAAAAAAGAGAAGAGGCAGTTCATGAACTGTCTCTTCTCAAAAAATTAAAAATTGTATTTTAAATTAACACCGCTGAAAAAATTAGCTGTGTTGGGAGCAGGAATGTATGCATCCGGTATCTGGTTTACAAATACCATTAGGTAATATTTTGTGTTGGTAATATTTGTTGCACCTGCATAAAAATCCAGGTCAAAATGGTTACCAAGATTTTGTTTGATACCAATTTTTCCGTTTAATAAATTATAGCTGGAAGCATGGTAAGCAACATTGTTAACCAGACCATCTGAAGTAACCGGCATTTTGTCTTTGTAATTATAACTCATGTTGGCATATAAACCATGTTTCATAAATACATCTACCCCAAAATTTCCTACAATTTTTGCAACACCGGCAACTGCTATATTGCTGTAATTTTCTGAAACGGTTACTGATTTTTGGATGATGAAATTATCCCCATATTTAAAATCAGAATAAGTAAGGTTAGCAAAAGGGCGTACTGTTTGAAAAAAACCTTTGTCAGATTGTACAGCCGTGAATTTTACCAATGCTTCAACACCATTATGTATTTGCTTACCTCCGTTTACAGCGTAAGAATATAAAGTGGTACTGGGACTAGCAGGAGATACCACTGCAATGGCTGTCATTTTATTAGAGAAAACAGCATTGAAATAAGTAAGTTCATAACTCAACTTATCGTTTAATAATTGTCCTTTGGTGCCTGCTTCAAACTGGTTGCCAATTTCGGGCTTTAAAACTTCATTCACCCTACCGGTTGCAGGAGTTGCAGGAGTAGTAACAGCAGGAGTGGTAATATAGAAATATGAACTTACCGGTGCTTTGTATCCTTTGCTGTACGAAGCATAAACTGAGAATTCTTTGTTGAATACTTTGTTGATGGCAACATGCGGAGAAACCATACCGGTGTAATTTTTTTCGAATGTTGATGGTCTTGTGGTAAGTGCCGCATTGAAGCGGTCATTCAGACTATGTTTTAAATTACTTACACCCACTCCGCCTGTAATTGAAAAATCATGCTTTAAAGCCAATGTCCATTCGGTAAATAAAGAGGTTGTTTTGCTGATGAAAGCTAAATTAGAAGTGTTGGCATTAATAACCCAGTAAGGGCTTACGCCATAAGTGTACACTGTTGGATTAGGATCGTTAGGATCGGCTTTTAAATTATAACCAATTACCTGTCCGTCCTGGCGTTGTGCTTCAATGCCTGTAATACCACTTAAACTTACACCATCACTTACTATAAATTTTGTATCAAATGTAGAACGAACACCAAAGTTGGTCGTACTCTTATCTGTCCACCCACCGGCACTGCTAACATTGCTGGTAAAACTTGTGCCAAACACAGAAGTTGTATTAGAAACATTTTTACTGAAATTATAGGTATGCCCAACACCGGCACGGAAAGTGATTACATTGCTGTGGCCATTTCTTTTTATGTACTCAGGATTGCCGGAATAATCATTTGCATCGTATTGTGCTACGGTTAATTCTCCTAATCTTTCATCGTAACTATTGCTGTAACCAACATAAGTGTTAATGGCTTGTTTCTCGTTAGGTTGAAAATCGCCGGCAAAATTTACAAAGTCTTTATGCGATTTATTATGAATTGAAAAACCATCAGATTTTTGATGACCATAATTCACTAAAATAGATGATCTGTCTGCCCCCATTTGTAATGATGTGGTGTAACGTTGTAAACCATAGTTACCCAGCATTAATTCCTGGCCAATAGATGTTTTTCCTTTTTCTGCCTTTACTGTTTTAAGGTTTACAGCACCTGCAATGGCTAAACCATATAAAGTACCGGCCGGGCCCTTTGTTACTTCAACATTTCCTATTGAACCAAAATCAATGTCATCAAAAGTAGTAATACCTTCTGCATCTGTTACAGGAATACCATTTAAATAAACTTTATAACCCTGTCCGTCAAAATTGCTGCTAACACCTCTTGTGCCTCTTGAGCCATTGCCATATCCCCTTATATTTAATTGCTGACCGCCTGAAACACTTCTTCTGTTCATAGTAACACCTGGTACGTTTGCATTAATGGCATCATCTAAAAATAAACCTGTTCCCCTTTTTAATTCCAGAGGTGTAAGTTTGGTAATTGCCGCTGGTTGATATAGTAATGATTTGTTTTGGTTTGAAGTTGCTGTTACTTCCACTTCGCCTAAAGTACCAGCTACCGGGCTAAGGCTTACTGTAATACTTTCATCACAATTTTTTATGGATACTCTTTTAGATTCATAACCCACATGCGATACTATGATGTAAGATGTTTTACTGCAATCAACAGTAAAGCTGCCGTCTTTATCGGTAGCAGTACCACCCTTACCGGAAAAAGTTATGGTAGCGCTGGTAAGAATATTGTTTGTAGTGGCATCCACCACTTTTCCTTTTAAAGTTTTTTGTGCAAATGATACAGTGCATAATACTGTAAAAAATGATAGTAATAATGCAGATAGAATTGTACGTTTCATTGTTAGTTAGTTTTAGATGTTTTCCTTTAGTAAAGGGAATAATGAATAATATAAAATTCAGTTGTTGCCAGCAACAACCGGATTTGTAATTAAGATTCTGAAAAATTTATTTAATGTAAACAGATAGTGCCACAATATACTTTCTGCAATGAGAAGTATATTGCCGGCATGCCTTAACTAAAAGGCCGGGATAGTTGTTAAAAATTTTTTGGAGGAGGAGCTGTGGAAGATGTATAAGCTTCCGGAATCAATGTTGAATAGGTTGGAAAATCTGTTGAGACTGTTTTCCAATCACACTGAATATGGAAAGAAACTGTTTCTGAATAAAGTGGAAGAAAGATGCAGCTGACCTGGCCTGCAACATGGTTGCCGGTTTCTTTTTTAAGATTAATGGCATCTTTCAGTTTGGCTAACAGATGTTCTTCCACATCATCAAACAAGCCTTTTATAGTTGTGTTATTGCCAGCAACGCTTATTGATTTTACATCAAATAGCTTTCCGTTTATAATGACTTCTTTATCTTTTTTAATCCAGATTATTTCTGTTGACGGAACTGTAATAGCCTGAAGTGAAGCCTGCTCCAGTTTTTCCCTCATCTGGTATTGGACATGTTTCTGCTTAATGATGAATGCTGCCGAAAAAAACAAAGGCACTGCCACTATAAGCAACAGTACAATTGTCAATATTTTTTTTGGCAGATAACTCATTTGACAAATGTAGGAATTATTTTGTTGGTGGCAGCTGTGGTTTTTGCGGCCTTTTTAAGCTGTCTTCCGGGTATTGTGCTTTAATACTATCCCGTAATACAGTCACCCAGTTGGCAACGGTCAGCTTTTGCTGGTCGCTCAGCTTGGCATAGCCGTGTATAAGGGTATATGATTCCAACGGCATTTCGCCTTCTTTGATCTGTTTATTAATATCATCCAGTCTGCGGTATTGTTTTCCTATCCTGTAGGTTGCAAACTCTGAGAAATTCAATCCTCTTTTGCCTTCGTCAATATGGTTGTTTAACCACCAGGCCACAGGCTGAATATTATTGTACCAGGGATACTCCGTGTTATTGCTGTGGCAATCATAACAGCTGGTTTTAAGAATTTCCTGCACATCATCGGGCACCATATATTTTGTTGTAATATCATTTGCACTTATACCCTCCGACTTATTTTTTGCAGGCCTGAAAAACTGTATAACTATAAATACCAGCAAAAGCAACAGGAGTAATCTTTTAAATTTTTTTTTCATTAGTTGAGATACTTTAATTAGAAATATAGTTTCTGCATAATTTAAAGGCCGTAAAAAACTGATAGAGCTTAGCTTCCGCTTCTTCAAAAGTAATTACACCATATCTAACATCGTTTATTTTTTCGTTTAGATAGAAAGCTCTCCTTTCTACTGTTGGTTGCCAATTTAATCCTAATGTGTCTATATCATGTTTAATTAAATTCTGTTCCTCAAATTCTCTTACTCTATTTGGAATAAAAATATGATTAGCCATATCATACTCTAAAAAATAAGCAGGGTAAAATTTTCCTTATCAGGCTTTAATAAACCTTTAGGCTCTTTACTACCTTTTACTTTTTTTGAATTAACATCAGCATCAATCAGGAAAAAATTATCCCAAAGCCATCCTTGTTCAGTTTTTAATGCTGGGTTAAAATGGTCTAATTCACCTGCAAATTCAAATTTTGTAAAAGTTCCTTTTGCCCAAAATGTTTCACCACATTTTTCAAAAGCCTGTAATTTAAATTCTGTATAGGCACATAAGCCTTTTTGTACCCAAATTAAATTAGAAACAATATCGTAATAAAATTTTCCTGCCGATGAGTTATAAGCTGGATGATTTGTGCAGGTTGCAACTAAATTATCTTGCCATTGTTTATAATTGGTTGCAAATATTTGGGTTTTATCAAGTGGCTGCATACTGCTCAGGGTTAACGGCTAATTTTTTTGAAAGTGATTTGAATTTCTTATAAATATCTTTAGCCTGAGAAGTTTGAAGTTTATCGTCTTTTTTTAGTTTATCCAACTGGTTTTTCAACATACCGTATTCGCTAAGTGCTTCATATCTTATATCGCCGTTGGTTTCTTCCATATCAAACACTTTTTTAAGCATTAAATCAAAGTTTAAAAACCTCGGGTCAATAAAATAATTATCTATATGATTTTCTCCTTCGTAATATAACTCTCTAAATACATGGCCTTTTTGATCAAACTTTAATTCAATAATTTCCCAAGGCTCAAATGAAGATGCAATTATAGGAGAATGAGTGGCGTAGAAGAATTGGCTGTCTTTGGTAAAACTTTGATAATAGTCAATGATTATTCTTTGCAGGTCTGGATAAAGTGATGTTTCAGGTTCGTCAAAAAGAACAAGCGAATTTTTTGGCTTTAGCAGGTATAAAGGTAAGGCACTTAAAATAACTTGTTTGGTACCCGTACTCCAGGCATAATGTGGTACTTCATTGCCGGCAAAATCTTCGATTTTAATAAAACCAATATCCTCTTTTTGTTGAATATCTAATTCCTCTTTTACCTTAAGGGAATAGTGCTTTATCAATTTATTAATACAGTTATCTGCAACATCTTTGATTGGGTTAAAAGTTTTTAATTTCCAATTCTCTAATTTTTTAACCTCTTTTTGAATTTTATTCAAATCCCCAGTTTCAGCTGCTATGGAAATGTCTTGTCTTATTTTAAGTTCTATTTCTTGATGTTTAGTAATATCAGATATAAGTAGCTCCCATACATCATAGATATTACTTTTACTAAAATCAAATATTCGTTTATTTGTTTGAATTATTTTCTTATCAGCCTTCTTAATCTCAAATTTAAAATTTGATGGAAAATATATTAAATTGTCTGGCGACAAGTCAATATTTTCTAAAATTTGATTTCTTATTTTTGCAAGCGAATTAATACCTCCTTTTATAGACGCCAATGAATTATGGGTAATAGTTCCAGAAGTTTTAACAATTATTAATCTTTCTTCTCCGGGAGTCATCTCAATTTTTCTAAAGGCTAAAGTTGCCGTCTTGTCTTCAGCGTATCCAACTTTAAGAAATACATTTTCTTCGATTTCAACCGTGTTAATCTTTTCATTTGCTTCATGGGGAACTTGGGATAGATAAATAAATTTCAACAAACTCGTCTTCCCTGTCCCACTCTGTCCAATAAAACAAACCTTGTCCAATGGCTGCCCTTCTTTAGCATGCCCTTTTGGGTAGGTTAAATCAAGTTTAAAATCTTTAAACTGCCGGAAATCTTTTATATAAATCTCTTTTACTTTCATCTTATGCAAAATACAAATTAATTCCTCAAATTAAAATATCACCACGCATCTCTTTAGGTATTGGCAACTCCATCATAGTTAAAATGGTTGGTGCAATATCGCCAAGCTTACCATTTTTTACAGTTCCTTTCCATTCATTATCTACAATAAAGAATGGAACAAGATTAAGCGTATGTGCAGTATTAGGTGTTCCATCTTCATTTATTTCATAATCTGCATTACCATGATCGGCTAAAATAAAAACAGCATAATCCTGTTTTAGTGCAGCAGTAACTACTTTTTCAACACAACCATCTACAGTTTCCACTGCTTTTATTACAGCTTCCCAAACACCGGTATGGCCAACCATATCAGCATTGGCAAAGTTGAGGCAGATAAAATCTGCAGGGTTATTCTCTATTTCCTTTACAATGGCATCAGTCACTTCGTTAGCACTCATCTCAGGTTGCAGATCGTAAGTGGCAACTTTTGGCGATTGTACCATGATGCGCCTTTCTCCAACAAATTCTTTTTCTCTGCCTCCGCTAAAAAAGAAACTTACATGTGGATATTTTTCTGTTTCTGCAATGCGTATCTGTGTTTTATTATTTTGTTCTAAAATTTCTCCAAGTGTATTTTTCAGGTCATCATTTTCAAAAACCACATGCACATTTTTATAGGTATGATCATACTGTGTCATGGTGGTATAATGCAGGTTCAGTTTTTGCATTCCAAAATCAGGAAAATCAGTTTGTGTAAGTACCTGGGTAATTTCCCGGCAACGGTCTGTACGGAAATTAAAACAGATCACTACATCACCATCTTTAATTGAAGTATTTTCTACATTGGCATTAATGATGGGTTTTATAAACTCATCTGTTACACCATCTGAGTAAGACATTTTTACAGCCTTCAATATGTCATCCGTTTTTGTGCCAATACCATTTACCAATCCATCGTAAGCCAGCTTTACTCTTTCCCAGCGTTTATCACGGTCCATGGCATAATACCTTCCGGTAACAGTGGCAATGCTGCCGGTTGATCTTTCCAAATGGTTTTGCAGATCGGATAAAAAGCCCAATCCACTTTTAGGGTCTGTATCCCGGCCATCGGTAAAAGCATGAATCAATACATTATTCAATCCCTGTGCCGCACATAGTGATGTTAATGCTTTAAGATGATTGGTATGTGAGTGTACACCGCCATCACTTACCAGGCCAATTAAATGCAGGGGTTTATTGTTTTGTTTGGCAAAATCAATAGCTGCCAGTAATGTTTCATTTGCTGCAAATTCACCGATTTTAATGGCTACATTAATACGTTGTAATTCCTGGTAAACAATATGGCCGGCACCCAAATTAAGGTGGCCAACTTCGCTGTTACCCATTTGTCCTTCAGGCAGGCCTACATCTTCGCCGCAGGTAACCAACGTAGCATTTGGGTATTTTGAATATAAAGAACTAACAAAGGGAGTTTTGGCATGTTGAATTGCATCGCTGCTTTTTACCTTGCCAAGGCCCCATCCATCCATAATTATCAGTATGACTTTCTTGTGCTTCATTTGGTAAAACTAAAATATTTGCAACTAATTACCCGTTATTGCGGATAAAATATGTATAAAATTTACTTTGCTGTTTGCTGTTTTAACACAGGTTGGCATAATTTTAGCAAACTTACTCAGTGATTAAAATACCTGAAATGAAACGATTTTTTACACTTATTGCAGCCACGGTTTTGTTATCATCTTTTACCTTTTTTACAAGTATAGATGAAGTGGTAACAGCTATGAAAAACGGCGATGCCGCCCAGATAGCCCGTTTTTTTGACAATACAGTTGAGATTACCATGCCCGATAAAAGCAATAATTACAGTAAAAGCCAGGCAGAAATGGTTTTGAAAGATTTTTTCAGCACGAACGGTGTAAAAAGTTTTGATGTAATGCACAAAGGCGAAAATGCAGGGTCACAATATTGTATTGGCACCTTGATTACAAAAAACGGTTCATTCAGAACTACCGTTTTTATGAAACAAAAAAACGACAAACAGCTGCTGCAGGAAATAAGATTTGAAAACCGTTAATTTCCAATCCCCAATGATATATTAGCCCCCGATTATTTCGGGGGTTTATTTTTATGTTCTTTCTTAGCTTTGTTGTTATGAATTATAATGAACAACTGGAACTGTTAATAAAAAATGCCTTGCAGGAAGATATTGGAGATGGAGATCATTCCACACTTTGTTGTATTGATGCCGGTGTAAATGGTAAAGCAGTTTTAAAAATTAAACAAGATGGTATATTGGCTGGAATGGAAGTAGCGGAAAAAATTTTCCGTTACATGCAACCCGATATTGTTTTTAACGAATATAAAAAAGATGGGGATGCGATGCAGAACGGCGAAGTGGCATTTGATGTGGAAGCAAAAGTACATATCATTTTACAGTGCGAACGTTTGGTGTTAAACAGTATGCAGCGCATGAGTGGTATTGCTACTTTAACCCGGCAATATGTTGATAAATTAAAAAGATATAAAACAAAACTATTAGATACCCGTAAAACCACTCCCAACTTCAGGCTGCTGGAAAAAGAAGCAGTAAAAATTGGCGGCGGCGTAAATCACCGCTTTGGTTTGTATGATATGATAATGCTTAAGGATAACCATATTGATTATTGTGGTGGTATAGAAAAAGCTATTGATAAAGCTTACACGTATGTACAGGAAAAAAAGCCGGGACTGAAAATAGAAGTGGAAACCAGGAGTATTGAAGATGTAAAAAAAGTAATGGCTACAGGAAAAATAAACAGGATAATGCTGGACAATTTTACTCCGCAATTAATTGCAGAAGCATTAAAAATAATTAATGGCAAATATGAAACAGAAGCCAGTGGCGGCATCAATTTAGAAAATATTGAAACCTATGCGGCCACAGGTGTTGACTATATCAGTAGCGGTGCAGTTATTCACCAGGCAAAAAGTGTAGACTTAAGTTTAAAGGCAAAAATCATTTAATTTTTTTATCAAAGTATATGAGTAAAAAGAAAAGTAGTTTTAATTCGCTGGGAGGATTGGTGTATTCAACTGATCCGGATTTTAAAATAAATAGCATAGATAATGAAGAACAGGAAACTTTACCACCTCAGCAGCAAAAATTACGGATACTGTTAGACAAAAAACAACGTGCCGGTAAAATGGTTACTTTAATTACGGGCTTTGTTGGTGCTGCAGCAGACATGGAAGAACTCGGCAAAAAATTAAAGTCTTTTTGCGGTACCGGAGGCTCGGTAAAAGATGGTGAAATAATTGTACAGGGTGATAACAGGGATAAAGTGCTGCAATGGTTGTTGAAGAATGGGTATGCTGCGGCTAAGAAAGTGTAATTATTTTTTATTCCATTACCTTATTTCCATCAACCCCTATTATTATTTTCTCACCCGATATATCTTTTTTATCCCCTAATTGGGCCATAATTATAAGCCTTTGGCAGGCTTTATGGAATAGAGTTGTATCAGGTACACAGCTACCATAAAATCCTGCACAGTTATATTTTTTACCGGTATTAACTTCTAATGTTAAACCGAAACCATGGGTAACAGTGCAATTTTCATCAGAATAGCCCTTTTCCCAATAGCCCGATTGGTTTAGCTGTGTAATAAAGTTTAAAAACTCCTGTTTAGTTATTTTTATTTTTGCTGTTGTAAAGCTAAAAGTATCTTTTGCTGTAGCTTTTTTTAATAAGTAAGCATAGTACTTGCCATCTAATAATTTTGGGGTATTATTTTTAATAGAGTCATAAATTCTTTCACGCTGCCGTTCTTCTTCCCGCCGTCCTGGTGGAGGTGGCGGAGGTAATGGCCAATCAGGAGGTGCTTCATCAAGAGGGTAATACTTGCGTAGTATTTGAAAATGAATTTTTTCAATTTCGGTTAGTGGATTCCGGTCAATCTTTCTATTATAACTTCCTACACCTGTTTTTACAATAATTTCATCTTCAATTAAAGTAATCATATAACAATCCCAGTTGCCACGATAAGCCATTCTTATAATTGTTTTTAGCGATGGCCGAAGGCTTATATTATCTTCTTTAAATAATTGAAACATATAACCATCGCTATCTGCATACCATAAAGAATCTCTCCGTGAAATTTTACCAATTAGCGGATAGAAATAAAAACTTTCATCAGTAATATTTTTTGAAAATTCATAACCGCCTTCAGGATATTTTATATCAGCATCGGCACGGTCATTACAACTAAACAGGTTTATTGAAAAGAAAAGTAGTAAGCCCCACTTTGTTTTAGCTATGAGATTGTAGAAGGAATTCAACAATGCTACTAAGCATTCACTCTTGTATTGATGCGTTGTTTTTGGCATTGCAGTAAATTGATTTAACTGGTTATAGAAAGTAATTTACAATAAAGCCTAAGCTTAGTAACTACTTTTATTTTTCTGCAATACTCAACGCCCCACTCGGACATTTCTTCACCTGTTCAATAATTTGCTGGGTTTCTGCCTGGCTCATATCAATCCAGGGTTTACGCCTGGGGTCAAATACCGGGGCAAGCCCTTTAAAACAAATACCGGAATGAATGCAGCTTTCCGGCTTCCAGATCACGGTGATTTCTCCATTAGTATATTTATGTGTCTTTATGGGCATACTGCTAAGTTTTATGATGAAGACAAAACTAATTTACAATGAAAAGCCTGATTTTTATCATTATTTTTACTGCAAATTCACTAAATGGTTTCTAAAATATCTGAAGGGATAAAAATAAGTGTGGAAACATACTACCAGCCTGATTACAGTAACCCGGTTAACAGTGAGTTTATGTTTGCTTATAAGATCACAATAGAAAACCATAACAGTTTTCCTGTAAAATTATTGAGCCGCCACTGGCATATTTACGATAGCAACGGAAGTGTAAGAGAGGTGGAAGGCGAAGGAGTGGTGGGGGTGCAGCCACAAATTAACCCTGACGAGCAATATCAATACATCAGTGGGTGCAATCTGCGTACAGAAATTGGAAAAATGTACGGCACTTATCTTATGGAAAATATTACTAATAAAAAAACATTTACTGCCTCAATTCCTTCCTTTCAAATGAGTACTCCGTTTAAGCTGAATTAATAGCCTGTTTATATCCCTTTTAACCGTATCTTTAGCCCTAATACTAATAAAACCTCTCAATAAATATCCAGTTGTTGTAATAAACCAGTGCGATATGTTTTTTATCGCCCCAATAATTTGCTATGCCAAAAATTACTTTCTCCAATCGTAACAACGAATTTTATCAAAGCCTTAAAGTGGCTGTTGATGAATATTTTGAAAAAAATAAAATAAAAAAAACCGGTGACTGGAGGTTGTATATAAAAACAATTACGCTGATTGGTGCTGCCATTACTGGCTACAGTTTTTTAATGTTAACCAGTTTAACTGCTTTACCGGCTTTGTTAATTTGTGCAGTACTTGGTTATATTTTTGCCTGTATCGGGTTTAGTGTAATGCATGATGCCAACCACGGCAGCTATTCAACAAAGCCATGGGTGAATGATATGCTGGGGCTTAGCGCCAATGCTTTAGGTGCAAGCTCTTTTTACTGGAAGCAAAAGCATAATATCATCCATCATACATATACCAATGTGGATGGATTGGATGATGATATTGCCAAAAGCCCCATTATACGCCAGTGCGATTCACAAAAATGGGTGCCAGCCCATAAAATACAGCATTTGTATTTGGTGCCGGTATATGCTTTATCATCTATCTTCTGGATATTTTTTATGGATTTTACCAAATATTTTACCGGTAAAATATATACTACCGATGCCTGGAAAATGACTGCAAAGAATAAAGCCATTTTTTGGTTAACCAAAGCAGGATACTTAACCTTTTATATTGTTTTGCCGATAATTAAATGGAGTTTTTTACCATGGTTAGGCGGCTTCTTATTATTACATGCTGTAATGGGCTTAACGCTTTCTTTGGTTTTTCAATTGGCACATGTGGTAGAAAACACCGAGTTTGAATATGTTGCTTTAGATGAAACCAAACATATAGAAACTGCATGGGCAATTCACGAGTTAAAAACAACGTCTAATTTTGCAATGGGCAATAAAGTAATTTCATGGTTTGTTGGCGGCTTAAATTATCAAATTGAACATCATCTTTTTCCTAAAGTAAGTCATGTTCATTATCCGGCTATCAGCAAAATAATACAACAAAAATGCGCTGAGCATAATTTGCCTTATAATCAATATCCGACAATGATTGAAGCACTTGCTTCTCATTTTAAGGTAATGAAATACTTAGGTAAAAAACCTGCGGAGATGCAGCAGCAAATTGCTGCTTAAAATAGTTTAAGGTTTGTATTTTGCTTCTTGAAAAATTGAATCAGCATCTGTTTCCATTAGCTTCTGTACTGTAATTTCCGGATTTTTCTGCATGTATTTTTTTATAATTTGCCAGCCCGCAAAGGAGCCGATATTACCCGGTGAGGCATCACCCAGTTCCTGTGTTTTAGGAGATTCTCCGATATAGTTTTTTATAACATTCTCATCAATGGTTTGCAACAGGTTGTTTTGTACAAACAGATTCCATACATTTTTTTCATGGGCATAAACATCTTTTAACTGTTCTGCTGTATAACCAATTAATTTATATTCATCAGTATTTGGCAACAGCTTACTTAAAAGATATAACCGTTTTCCTTTTTCAACCATTTGTTGTACTAATGATTTTTCTTCCAGTTTTTCGGGGTACAGATCTAAAACAATATTTTTTAAACTATTTACTGTAATATAATCTGGCTCAAAACGACGGCTGATATAATCAGGATAAGTTTGCTGCACCAGTTCAGAATGATATAAAGAAAAATTTTTCCCTAAATGTAAATGCAGTCCAACGATCAGGGCATCGTCGGCTAAAATATCGCCATACCCGTTTAAAGGGCCGATATAGGTAATGATCTTATCGGGGATCTTATAATTAGGAAAATAATGTTTAACAAACTGCAGGCCTTTTTTTATTTCATTCTCATAAGGCGTAAAATCTTTAAACACCAATGTTGCAGTATCATAAATATTTTTATAGGCACCTGCAAAGCCTTTTACATAAGAAGCAACACTGTCGCTGGTCCATTTAGGATCAGCACCTAAAATAGTGGATAAAAAGTTCTCTCCAAATGAAGGGTATCTGGCAATAAGTTTTTCAAGATTAGCAGAAAAATTTGCAGTATCTAAAGTGAACAGCTCTTTTTCAAAATGTTGTGTGGTCAGTTGAATTTTAATATCCGATACATCCGGAGTTTTTTCGGCATTGTTACAGGAAAAAAGCAAACTGCAGATAATAAATAAACCAATTGGTAATCGCATTGTTGAATAATTTAACTTTACAAAGTAAAACAATCATTTTTTAATAAAACATAAATATTCTTAGCCAGCTGGCGGATTAGGGACATGAAAATATTTTTAGCACAGCAGAACTATCACATCGGCAATTTTGAAAGTAATACACAAAAAATAATTTGTGCTGTTGATGAAGCAAAAAAGCAGGGCGGCGACCTGATTGTATTCAGTGAGCTGAGTATTTGTGGTTATGCACCTAAAGATTTTTTAGAGTTTGAAGACTTTATTAATAAATGCTACAAAGCCATTGATGAGATAAAACAACATGCAGATACAATTGGAGTATTGGTTGGTGCACCAGCCAGAAATCCGGTTAAAGAAGGCAAAGATTTATTTAACGCTGCTTACTTTTTATTCGAAAAAGAAGTGAAAGCTGTTGCACATAAAACCTGCCTGCCCAATTACGATGTATTTGATGAGTACCGTTATTTTGAACCGGCTTACGATTGGCAGGTAATACCATTTAAAGGAAAAAGATTGGCAGTAACTATCTGCGAAGACATCTGGAACCTGGGCGATAACCCCATGTACCGCATTTGCCCAATGGACGAATTGATGAAACAGCAACCCGATGTAATGTTGAATTTATCAGCATCACCATTTGATTATACACATGACGAAGACCGGAAAGCAACCATTAAAGCCAATGTTACAAAATACAAACTGCCTTTGTTTTATTGCAATGCGGTGGGCAGTCAAACAGAAGTTGTTTTTGATGGCACTTCTTTAGTTTTTGATAAATACGCTAATCTCTGCGGCAGGTTGCCGTCATTTCAATCAGCCTTACAATCTTTTATATTAAATGATGACGGTACCATTGATGCACCCGTAATTGAACCTTGCAACCGTGTACCCGATAAAGAACTGAACCCAATTGCATTTGAAGAAAATTTAAACATCGCACAGGTACATGACGCCATTGTGATGGGCATTAAAGATTATTTTACCAAGATGGGTTTTACAAAAGCCATCTTGGGAAGCAGTGGTGGTATTGACAGTGCAGTTACTTTAGCATTGGCCTGCACGGCTTTGGGCAAAGAAAATGTGAGAGCTGTTTTAATGCCTTCAGAATTTTCCACCTCACATTCTGTTGATGATGCGGAGCAGTTAAGTTTGAATTTGGAAAACCCTTACGATATCATCACTATAAAAAATATTTACCAAAGTTTTTTAAATGAACTGAAACCCATTTTTAAAGACTTGCCTTTTAGTATTGCAGAAGAAAATATTCAAAGCCGCACAAGAGGCAATTTATTAATGGCCATTGCCAATAAATTTGGTTACATCTTATTGAACACTTCAAATAAAAGTGAACTGGCAACAGGCTATGGCACTTTATATGGCGATATGGCCGGTGGCCTTGGTGTATTGGGCGATTGCTATAAACAACAGGTGTATGCATTGGCAAAATTTATTAACAGAGAAAAAGAAGTTATACCGGATAATATTATTACCAAAGCGCCTTCAGCAGAATTAAGGCCCGGACAAAAAGATTCAGATTCATTACCTGATTATGCTATTCTTGATAAAATTTTATTTCAATACATTGAAAGAAGGCAAGGCCCCAATGAAATAAAGGCGCAGGGTTTTGAGGCAGCTTTAGTAGACAGGATTTTAAAAATGGTAAACATTAATGAATATAAACGCAACCAGTTTTGTCCTATCATCAGAATTTCACCAAAAGCATTTGGGGTGGGTAGAAGAGTGCCGATTGTGGGAAAATATCTTTCTTAAATTTTCTCCACCACTGCAGCCGTTCCATAAGCCAATACTTCTGTAACACCATTCATAACTTCATTAGCATCGTAACGCATATTAATAATTGCATTAGCTCCACGTTCATTGGCATGTTGCAGCATAAACTGGTAAGCTTCTTCTCTTGTTTTTTCGCAGAGCTCAACATAAATAGAGATCTTTCCGCCAAACAATGTTTGAAAACCTCCGGCAATATTGCCAAACAAACTGCGGCTGCGTACGGTAATGCCACGCACAATACCTAAATGTTTGGTAATGCGGTAACCTTCCAATATGGTTGATGTGGTAATTAACTGCTGATCTATCATAAAATTTTTCTTTAAAGTTAATTAGATTTTAACAGATTTTTGTCCCGTTCATCAACATGGCAAAATTTTTGTTCAGGCATAGTTCGTAATTTAGCCCCCTCTAACTCCCCTGAAGGGGGAGGGTTATCTTAGCGAAGATTAAGGAGTAAATAGAATTTAGTAATAAAATGTTTTCTTTTAAATTAATAAACTAATAAGAATTCAATTTATGGTGCAATTAATTAGTATTGCGCCTGAAGTAAAAAAATAAGTAAAAAAATATAAAACATAATCTTCCCCATTTCCTCCTCCGCCTGCTGGTGGAGAGATAGAGGGGGCTTGAAGTAAAATTTAAATTATGCTACAAACTGCCGAAGACATCCGTTTGCTGAATGAAAAAATACATCATGTATCGGGATTTGTAACAAGGATAAATGATGAATTGAGCAAAGTAATTGTTGGCCAGCACGGAATGATCGAGCGCCTGCTGATTGGCCTGTTAAGCAATGGGCATGTGTTGCTGGAAGGTGTGCCAGGCCTTGCAAAAACATTAGCGATAAAATCGCTGGCCCAATCGGTAATGGCCAATTTCAGCCGCATACAGTTTACACCCGATCTGTTACCTGCGGATGTTGTGGGTACCATGATCTACAACCAGGCTAAGAATGAATTTATGGTTCGTAAAGGGCCCATATTTTCAAATTTTATTTTAGCAGATGAAATAAACCGGGCACCGGCAAAAGTGCAAAGTGCTTTATTGGAAGCCATGCAGGAACGACAGGTTACTATTGGTGATACCACCTATAAATTGCCTGAACCTTTTTTAGTATTGGCTACTCAAAACCCCATTGAGCAGGAAGGAACTTATCCATTGCCCGAAGCTCAGGTGGACAGATTCATGATGAAAGTTGTGATCAACTATCCTTCAAAACCGGAAGAGCAACTGATCATCAGGCAAAATACATTGGGCCTTGTTGTACCGGTAATAAACCCTGTTGCTTCTACCAGCGAAATTTTAACAGCTAAAGAATTGGTAAGGCAGGTTTATTTAGATGAGAAAGTGGAAAATTATATTTTGGATATTGTTTTTGCCACCCGCTATCCCGATAAATATAATATGCCTAAACTAAAACCATTAATTGGTTTTGGGGGAAGCCCGAGGGCAAGTATAAATTTAGCATTGGCTTCAAAAGCATATGCATTTTTAAATAAACGTGGTTATGTAATTCCCGAAGATGTAAGAAGTATTTGTAAAGATGTATTGCGCCATCGTATTGGATTAACTTATGAAGCTGAGGCAGAGAATGTGAATGTAGAGCAGATCATTGATGAGATATTGAGGGTGGTGAATGTGCCATAGGGGGCAAGTTGATAGATGACAGTTGACAGTATGCGGAGAGCCAAACGATTATTTAATTTTCACTTTAAAACTTACACAATGACGGGGTATAAAAAATTAGAAGCGTGGAAAAAGTCCATGCAATTAGTTAAAGAGATTTATGTGCTAACTAAATTTTTTCCCAAAGAAGAATTATATGCATTGACATCACAAATAAAACGGGCAGCAGTTTCTATTCCTTGCAATATAGCAGAGGGAAGTGGCAGGAATTATAAGAAAGATACTATACAGTTTTTACATATTTCAAGAGGTTCTTTATATGAGGTGGAAACATTATTGAATATAGCAGTAATGGTAGAAATTATTACAGAAGAAAAATTTACACCATTATCTGAATTGATTGAGGAGTGCCTTAAAATTTTAAATGGATTAATCAGCTATTACGAAAAGAGTAACCTAAAGTAAAGGCTGACATCTGTCATCTAACAACTATCATCTTGTTAACAACCGACGAAATATTACGCAAAGTCCGGGAGCTTGAAATTAAAAGCAAAAAAATCACTACGCATTTATTTACGGGGGAGTACCATTCTGCTTTTAAAGGAAAGGGAATGAGCTTTAGGGAAGTGAGGGAATATTATGCAGGAGATGATGTACGGTTTATTGATTGGAATGTGAGTGCAAGGTTCAGTCATCCGTTTACAAAAGTGTTTGAAGAAGAAAGGGAATTGACATTGATGTTGTTGATTGATACCAGCGCCAGCAATTTATTTGGAACAGTAACAAGGCAGAAAAAAGATCTGATAGTGGAGATGGCCGCGGTGCTTACGTTCAGTGCTGTAAGTAATAATGATAAAGTAGGTGTGATTTTCTTCAGCGATAAAATTGAAAAATATATTCCACCCAAAAAAGGCAGGCAGCATGCCTTATATATTGTAAGGCAGTTATTAACTGTAGAAGCTACTAAAAAAGGAACTAACCTTGATGAAGCAATAAAATATTTTACCACTGCAGTAAAACAAAAAAGTATTGCTTTTTTACTAAGCGATTTTTTAGCCACAGGGTATGATAACGATTTAAAAGTGATTGGCAACAAACATGATGTGATTGGGATAAGGGTGTATGATAAAATGGATATGCAGTTGCCGGAAGCAGGATTGATACAGGTGCAGGATGCAGAAACCGGTGAAAGCAAATGGATAGACAGCAATAATGCCATAGTGAGGTACAATTACCAGCAGCATTTTATGCAGCAAAGCGAAATCTGTAAAACATTTTTTAGAAAAGCAGGGGCAGAGTTGCTGCATGTACGTACCGATGATGATTATGTAAAAATATTGCAGCAATTTTTTATTAAAAGAAATTAATGGATTTGAACGGAATAAATACACGGATAAAACTATATTGCTTTTTGCTTTTTGCTTTTTGCCTTTTGCCTGGTTTTGTTTTTTCTCAAAAGCCTTTAGTACAAACTTTTGTTGATAAGAATGATATTTTAATTGGGGAGCAAATACAGTATAAAGTAAGAGCCAGCTTTCCTGCAGGTGTTTTTAAAGTGCATTGGTTTAACGTACCGGATTCTGCAGCACATTTTGAATTGGTTGAAAAAAGTAAAATTGATTCATCGGAAGAAAATAACAATACTGTTTTAGAACAAACCATTACGCTCACCAGTTTTGATTCCGGCAGATGGAAGACACCGGCTTTAGCAATCAGTTTTCATCCTGTAAAAAATGATATTGCGGTAAACCTTTATACAGATTCAATAACTGTTAATGTTGGTTATGCGCCAGCCGATAGCACTAATCAATTAAGGGATATAAAACCAATACTTGAAGTATCGGTAACAGATTATTTATGGTATTATATTGCCGGAGGCGTTTTATTATTGCTTATCATAGTATTTATCCTGCGGAAGTATTTTAAAAATAAAAAGAATAATCCAGTAACTGAATTTTCTTCCCGGCTGTCGCCTTATGATGAAGCCATGCAGTCGCTGGAAAAATTAAAAACTTTTGATCTGCAAAAACCAGATGAGTTGAAACAATTCCATTCTAAGCTGGCAGGCATTTTTAAATGGTACATCAGCCGTAAGCAAAGGGTAAGTATTTTAAACAAAACCACAGGAGACGTATTGGTATTGCTTACAGACAACAATTTGTCTAAAGATATTATTACATCAACTGCTACAGCATTACGATGTGGTGATGCTGTAAAGTTTGCAAAATACCTGCCCTCAATTAAAGAGAGTAATGACTGCCTGGAAAAAATAAAAGCAACAATAAATTTTATTCAACAAAAAGCTCAAACCCCAAAACAATAAATCATTTTGCTGTTCGATTATTTTAACGATATTACTTTTGACCAACCCTGGTTTTTTACACTGTTTGCATTGCTGCCAGTATTGATAATTTGGTATGTTGTTAAAAATAATAAACAACAAGGATCAATAATTATTTCAGATGCGGCTGCCAAAGGATTGGGTTCGTTGAAAACATCGTTGCGGCATTTACCATTTGTAATAAGATTGCTTGCTTTAAGCTGTATAATAATTGCGCTGGCAAAACCGCAAACTAAATATGAACTGCAGCAGTCAGAAGGCGAAGGCGTGGACATTGTATTATGTATTGATGTGAGTGGAAGCATGACGGCGCAGGATTTTCAACCTAACAGGTTGGAAGCAGCAAAAAGTGTAGCAGCCGATTTTGTAAACAGAAGACCGGCAGACCGGATTGGTGTGGTGATTTTTGCCGGAGAAAGTTTTACACAATGCCCCATTACAACAGACCACCCGGTTTTATTGAATGCCATTGAAAATATACATAATGGTTTGCTGGAAGATGGTACTGCTATTGGCAGCGGCCTTGGTACCAGTGTCGACAGGTTACGCAACAGCAAAACAAAATCGAAGATCATTATTTTATTAACGGATGGAGAAAATAACGGTGGATTGATCGATCCTAAAACTGCAAAAGAAATAGCAAAAGCATTCGCAATTAAAGTTTATACCATTGGTGTGGGTACCCAAGGTTATGCACCACAGCCGGTAAACACGCCATTAGGCGTGCAAATGCAAAGTGCCAAAGTTACTATTGATGAAAAATTATTAAAAGAAATTGCCACTGAAACAGGCGGTAAATATTTCCGTGCAAAAGATAACGAAAGCCTGTCAAAAATTTATACAGATATTGATGCATTGGAAAAATCTAAAGTGGAGATATCTACTTTATCACGTTATACTGAAAAATTTTTTCCTTTTGTAATGACGGCATTGGCACTTCTTCTTCTTGAAGTATTACTCCGGTACCTGGTATTCCGAAAATTTCCTTAATTAGTATAATTCGTTTTAATTCGTGAAATTTGCCATTAATGAGAGCAACAGTTTATAAAAGCACCGGCAGCTGGTACATTGTAAAAGATGGTGAAGGAAATACTTTTAATGCCCGGATACTGGGCAAATTTAAAATTGAAGGATTGACCAGCACCAACCCGATTGCAGTAGGCGACGAAGTGGAAATAGTAATGGAGAACGAACTGGAGAAGGGAGTAACCATCACCACCATTCATCAACGAAAAAATTATATCACCCGTACTTCTCCTGCCAATAAACACCAGCACCATATCATTGCTTCTAATTTAGATCAGTCGCTTTTATTCGCCACACTTAAAGACCCTAAAACATCGCTGGGTTTTATTGACCGGTTTTTAATTTCTTCTGAATCTTTTCATATACCCACTATTATTGTTTTTAATAAAGCCGATCTGTATAAAAAGAAAGAAGAAGAAAAGTTTGAAGAATTGAAAACGATATATGAAACTATTGGCTACATCGTAAAAAAAATAAGTGTACAAACCAATGAAGGCGTTGAGGAAGTAAGGGCTTTATTAAAAGATAAAGTCACACTGCTAAGTGGCCACAGCGGTGTAGGTAAATCTTCTTTTTTAAACAAGATATTTCCTGAGATGAAATTGAAAACGCAGGATGTAAGTGGCTGGAGTGGTAAAGGATTACACACTACCACTTTTGCTGAAATGTTTGATATTCCATTTGGCGGAAAAATTATTGATACCCCGGGAATTAGGGAATTGGGATTGGTGGATATTCCCAAACAGGAACTGGCACATTATTTTCCGGAGATGAGGGCTTTGATGAATGATTGCCAGTTTAATAACTGTATGCATACCGAAGAACCAAACTGTGCCATTAAAAAAGCAGTGAATGAAAATATTATATCTGCCGAACGCTATATCAGCTACCGCAATATTTTAGATAGTATTGATGAAAAAAAATATTAAGGAATTTAATCAATGACAATTGAGTATTGAGTTATTGCCAAAAACTTTTTTAGTAAGCTCTTTTTTCTAAATAATTAGCCACTTCCATTACCGCTTTATTATCTTTCTTAACACTTTTTACATGTTGCGGAAAGATACTCACGCCATTAAAAATGCTGTAATGCAGGGTTAAAAAATAGTCTTTGTACTGAAAATCCCAGTCAAGGGTTTCAGCATCATCAATCTGGTTTAAAAATTTTACCTGTAGTTCTTCTGCCAGTGTGGTGGCAATAGCATAAAATTTAGAAATGCCGCAGTTGTCGTCAATAACAGCTTCGGTGGCACCGTTATTGGTGGTTAATTGGTAGCACATAATGGTATGGGTTTAAGTTTTCGGTTTAGGTATAGATTTTTATTAGTTTCGTGCTGTAAGCTTCAGGGGGCAAGCAAACATTCTTGCAGCTATCCCCTTGCAACTTTTATTCCCCTACACTTTTCTTACCACCTCTGTATTTTGCTTTCTTCACTTTTTCACCGGCTAATACTTTTTCTGCACCTACATTTCTGCCATCACTTGGGCAACCATATTTTTCTTTTTTCCTAAAAAGATTGGTTACAAAGCATCCGCTTAATAAAAACGATGCTAAAAATATGAATAGAACTGTCTTTTTCATTTTTTAAAGATATATTTTTCTATGCTTCAAAAAAGTTAAATAGATATTCAAATGTTGAACGTATCCCGAACGCTTTCGGGACCACTAAAGTTCAATCAGGGAATAAATGCCCGTTCAAAAAATAAAAAAACAATATTCAATCTTCTCCATAATCAGTTCCCCCTTCAGGGTGCGGAGGGGGTTTTAAACCACCCGCTATACATCACATAATTATTCGCAATCCGGTCTATCTCCCCATGTATCAGTTCCTGGCTAATATCTTTCACTTTTTTTGCCGGCACACCTGCCCAAATACTGCCGGGTTCAATTACTGTGTTTTCAAGCACTACCGCACCTGCGGCTATAATACTGTTGCTGCCCACATGGCAATTATCCATCACAATGGCACCCATTCCCACCAGCACATTATCATCTATAACGCAGCCATGTACAATTGCATTGTGTCCGATGCTAACATTATTTCCGATAGTAGTACCAAATTTCTGGTAAGTACAATGAATTATGGCGCCATCCTGCACATTTACCTTATTTCCCATACGGATAAAATTCACGTCGCCACGCAGTACGGCGTTAAACCAAATACTGCAATTATCGCCCATTATTACTTCGCCAACAATGGTAGCGTTGGTGGCAATAAAACAGTTATTGCCCATTTGGGGCATAATACCTTTTACGGGAAGAATTACTGACATAAGTTTAATTTTTTTTTGAACCGATCTTTTGTACTGCTATTTAGCTTCATTGGCGAACTTGTTCTGTTATCCTTTCTTTTTACTAAAAAGAAAGGATAACCACTCTTCAACAGTATTTCTTTATTCAACTTTTACTTAAGCGAATTTACATTTTTAAGATCAACGAAATTTTCCCCGGCAATCTTCTCCATTTTCCCCTTTTGGAACATCCCGGTTTTTTCGTGAAGGGTTAGGGGTATCATTTGCAATTTAACCAAACATTTATAATTCAGATTTTAAAAATTAAAAACTTAAGTTCAACCGATACGGGCAAAAATTAAACAGTTTTGTATATTACTTCATATACATGCTGTATTTTAAATGGATTTTGTACATTTAAGAAACTCAAGTATTGATGCCCGGAAAAGAAAATGCCGATATTATTCCTTTATTAAAAAACCTGTGCCTTGCATTACAACCTTTTGCCAGCAACAGGAATATTGCATTACAATTTACAACCCAAGCAGATAAAATACCCTGTTACTTTCAGGCCAATGAATTATTAAGTGGCTTCTCCAAATTGATCAGTGATATTATTAATTATACGCCTGATAACAACAACCTTTATTTAAGCGCTGAAATAATTGAAAAAAACAACGCAAAGTATGCTTCAATAAAAATAAAAAACACCGGTATTAATCTTAAAATGGTGACGGCACTGATAAATAAAAGCCTTTTACCTGTTACATTGTATGCTTCCGCTGCCAAAGAAACTACTTTTGAAGTATGTTATCCCCTTGCAGCTGCTAGTAAAACCGAAGCAGTTAAATCCGATTCGGCGAATGGCGGATTGTGGAATTATATAAGCGTTGTTAATGGCATCAAATCACATTTTGCCAAGTTGAATAATCCTGTTGCCAGGCTGGCTGAAACAAAACCAAAAGAAGCAGCCTTTCTTACCAACATTAATAACTGCATTTTAAAAAACCTGGCCAATGAACAATTTGACGCCAATGCGCTCAGTACTGCTATGGCTATGAGCCGGGCCCAATTGTTAAGAAGATTAAAATCATTAACCGGAAATTCACCCGGTTACTATATTAAAACATTGCGGCTGGATAAAGCTAAAGAGTTATTAGAAACTTCAGATCTATCAATAAGCGAAGTGGCTTTTCAAACAGGGTTTAATTCACCCAGTAATTTCACCAAAGTATTCAGTGAAAAATTTGGGATGAAACCTTCGCAGTTTTTACGATCGAGAAAAGATGCAACAAATGAACAAGTAATTGCAACAAATGCGATAACATAAGGGCTCTTGATTGAAATACTTTTATAAAAAATTATTTTATGGAACAGCAAAACAAAAACAAAGAGTTTATCATTAATTATTTGAACGCATTAGCAACAGGTACTCCTAAGACCAGGGCTTTCCTGGAGCAATTTATGACTGATGAAGCATTGATTGGTCATATAGAATATTTTGAAACCGTTTTCCCTGGCTATGAAGTATATGTTGATGAGATGACGGCAGAAGGTAATCGTGTAATTGTACAAGCCCGTCTAAAAGGGACCCATATGGGAGACCTTGCTGGAATACCTCCCACATTTAAACAGGTAGATTTTCCATTTGTTATCAGGTACGAAATTGAAAATAACATGATTGTTAGTCATTGGATGTTGGCCGATCAAATGTCATTAATGGAACAATTGGGCGTTGTGCCTGCTGCACAAGCCGCTCACTAATCCGGAATAGTTATTAATTTTTGTTTACACAGGCCGCCTGGCCTGTGTTTGGCAATGCCTTGTTTTTTTCAAACACCGGTTATTTATTACTTAATCAATTTGAATACTTCCTTAAAAAACTATAAGGAATGTTATATATAAAATTTCCGACTCAAACGGTAGGTTTGTTTAAGTAATAAATATGTGTGAATGATTAGTGAACCATACATACTTATACTACTAAAATTAAAAAATAAAATTTTTGTTGTATTACATTTTGACTTAAAGGTGATTGGCACAATTAAAACAAAGACTCAAAAAATTAATAATTACAATAAATCAAGACTAATGAAACAGCTACTCTTTCTTTTTATGATGTGTTTATGCATTACAGCTGCACAGGCACAACTATTAAAAAAATTAAAAGCAAAAGTTGATCAATCTGCAAAGGATGTTAAAACTAAAGTAAAGGAAAAAGCCGAAACAGCACCTGACCGTGTAATAGACCATACTGCAACTAAAGTGGAAACAAAAGCCGAAACTAAAATTAATAATAAAGAAAATAAAGCCAACAGTAAAGTAGATAAAACAGTAGATAAAGTAGATAGCATCAAACTAAAAAAACAAAAAAATGAGACGGCAAAAGATTCTGTTTCGGGAACTGCTTATAGGAATGTGTTGCAAAAAAAATTACAAAACTAAAAAATGCGATAATGCTTTCTTTAATACCAATGAATAATACAACAATATTATTTTTCAACAGGCAAAAGCAATTTGTAATATAATCTTGTTCTTTAAAATTTATTTAAACAACTTAAAAATTAAATATGAAACCTGGTCAAACAAAACAATTAATATTTGGTAAATCAAATAAAGCCAATCGGTTTACAGCAATAAAAAAATATACATTTTTAGCAATGCTGTTTACAATAACACTATTGCAAACCAATGCACAAAGAAGTAGTTTAGTTATTTCAACTTTAACTAATCCTAATATTGTAGATGGAAGAGGGGGAATAGTTGCTACCACGGCAGCTTTACGAAAAGAAAGAGTAAGTAGTGTTACCAATAGTTTAGATATAAATCAAACTATAAAAAAAGTAACACCTGTAACAGCAGAAAAAGAAAAGTCTCTAGTAAATAAAAAAGAAACGGATTTAACAACGGGAAGAGAAGAAGTTATAAAAGAAGAGCCTGTAACTGAAAAAGAAAAAATTGTAACAAGCATAAAAGAAACAGCACCTAAAAACAGTACTATACCTGCTGATTTTAATATTACCTATACAACTAGATATACTACTTATGATATGCCCGGCAATACAGCAACATTGCAGCTAACCAGTTTACAAGCCAGCTTTAAGTTTATTTTTGGAAGTACTGCCAGGGGGGCTCTAACAATCCGGCAGGCTTGATAGAATTATATAAATTAGAAAAAAGCAGTCGTATCCGCTCGTTCTGTATCCCATCTGGTAACTGTACATCTTTAAATATTCCCATACAAATAACACTCAACGGGCAGCCTGTTGTGCCCAATGCTGGTAACACCGCCAACGCTGGAGCTGGGGCAGGCAAATCCCCTGTATACTTTGTTGTTATCCCATCAGGTTATTTACAAACCGGGGAGTATGCCTTTATTGATAAATCTACTTTGACCACAGATGGTTCTGCAATACAGTGTTTTGCATTTACAGTAAAATAATAATTAAAAATATAAGCACTTAAATTATTCCCAATGAAAAAATTAATTATTCTTTTGTGTGTATGTTTTTATGTATTACCACTACAAGCCCAGTTTTTAAAAAAAATAAAAGACAAAGTAAATAAAGGCATTGATAAAACAGTTGATAAAGCAACAGGCACCGATAAGCCACAAACGGAAATAGAAAAAAAGGAGGCCGCTGCAAGCGACCAATACAGCGACGCTACAGAAAATAATGAAAAGCCCATTTTTGTAAATGCTGCACCTGCCAATGGCAGAATGGTTTTAAAATTAAAAAAGGGAGATCGATTTTGGGGCGGCCATATTGCCATAACAGGCCAGCCAAAAAAAGGCGATACTAATGCTAATGTGCTGGATTTTATAAATGCAAGAGTGGGCAGTTTTTATACAGCGGGTGAGATGAGCAGTTATGCTATTTATTTTGATGGGCAAAGGCATTTAAATGATTCATCAATTATTCCGCTACGGCCAACCTTTATCAGTTACGAAGTTAATAAAACACCATTCTTTTCATCAACAGAAGGAAAAGCAGGCACAGCCGATCCTATGGCTGCCATGGCTGCGGTAAAGGCAAAAGGGAACAATGTAACAAAAGAAGATGAAGCGGAATTTGTTAAAACAGCGTTTGGGCAGATATCACAACCCACATTTACTTTTAAATACAACGGCAAAACCTACGGACCATTTGATGGAATGGGCCAAAAAATGCTGGTATTTAAATCTATGACAGATGGAAAGCCTACTCAGAAATTTTATGGCCTTGGCTCAGAAAGTTATATTGAAAAAGAAGGACTTGGTTACAATGCTTTAGTACTAACCGAAAAAGAGATTGTTCGTATAAAGGATTGTGGCCTTACTGCATTAACATATCCCAATGGCTTTATGGCAATGGCACAGGGAAAAAATGTTCATACATTTTCTAATGGTAAAACGGTGCCTGTTATTAAAATTTCCGGTATTGAAGATAATATGTACAATGCTATACCAATCGGCGGTAAATATTTTTCGGAAATATATGGTACAGACAGTGGCCATGTAGTAGGTATTGTTACCGAAGTAGATAAAACCAATCATATGGGTAAAACTCCGGTTGAAGCAATAATAGATTATAAAACGATGCTTAAATATCCGGCGGAGATTACAAAGCAAAACTTGTTGGTAGCCAGTAACCCGGCTAAATCTGTTTTGTATAAAATGCATACCCTTTATTATGCCGATGGTACCAAAGAAATTATTGATAATACAGGCGACGCACAGTTAGTAAGTTTTAATGGCAAAGATTATATTGTTTGGTTTGAAATGATAAAGGTTGCAGACGGGCATGAAATATATGTGTGCCAAAAGGAATTGAAATAATTTTTAACAAGATTAATTATTATGAAAAAATTAACCTGTTTATTGGTTGTAACTTTTTGTTTGGGTTGGCAAATACCAATTATGGCCCAGGCAAAAAAGCCTAAAGCAAAGCCGGCAATGCCGCAAATGCCCGACATGGAAAAGATGTTGAAAGAACTACCTGCCGATCAACGGGCCATGGCAAAGGAAATGCTGAATAACGCAACAACTGTGATGAGTAATAAAGAAGAAGTAATATCTAAAGCGCCCTCTCCCATTATACAAATTCATTTAAAACAACCGTTAAAAGTGCCCACCCAGGCGCAGGCAAAAGATCATTTGCTTTGGTACAAAGGCAAAAAAATGAATGACAGCATGCTGGTTACTACCAAAGCCATGGTAGTACTTTACAGTAAGAAACGGAGTATGGTTATTGCGCAACCTTTAGAAGAGACGGACTCTTTTAGGCTAATAGTTAAAAATGTACCCAAAGAAGCAAAGATGACTGAAGATTACATCAACAATGAGGTGGCAAAAAAAAATAGTTTTATGAATTATCCTTTAGTTCAAATGACTGTTGATAGGTTTGAGGTTATAGACGAACTTTTTAATAATGCTATTAAGAACACCATTGACTTGCCCGAAATTCCATTGAGTAATCCGGTACCCAGGAAATCAAAAGGTTCAGGTACTGATGAAGATATTACACCGGAAGAAAATCTTGCAGCATTACACAACAAATTAAAACAGCTTTTGCAAAATGAACCTGATATGAGTTTTGAAGCACCGCCAAAAGAGGAATTCAGTTTGACTAACCTCTGTGATAAAAATGTACAAAAGCGTTATGCGGCGGATGAAAATAAATGGCAAGAAAAATTTTATGAATACGAGAGAAATTTAATGAGTTCCTATATGAGCATTTATCGATCTTCCCAACTTATCAGTATAGATATTGATAATGTAAATGCTTATAATGGCCTTAAAGAAGATTTGGAAAAAGCTGAAGCCCGTTATTATTCAAGATTAAATGAAAAAATAAAACAATTAATAAATAGCTATGGAAAAAATATTTTCATGCAAAGTAGTGTGATTAGATGTGCTTTGGTATACGAAAGACAAAGGCAACTAATGGGCCGTAATGACAACACAAATTTAGCAGGAGAAGTAATTCAACTAATGGAAGGACCAGAATTTGAAAATTACATCAATGAACAGATTGAGAAAAAAAACTGGGATGTAGTACTCAACCTACCATTTATGATGGGACGAAACAGGGAAGCACAATTATTAGGTCTTAACGACGCTTTAGTTGACCGATTGTCCAAACTTACTTACAGACTGATAAATCTGAATCGTTTTGCACTAACCGTTGATATTGATTTTAACCTGCAGTATCCTGATGATGATGGCAAAGTGGAGCTGAAAGCTAATGGCACCATTAAAAGTACTGATAAAGTATATGTATGCCTGGCACCAAAAGCATGTAAATGGACACTCAGGCAAATTGAAGTTGATGCTGCAGATGGTAAAAAGGCATCTTACATTCCAATGCAGGTTACAGGGGGTATAAAATCAATAAAAGATGAGAAAGGGCAATGGCACGACTTTTCTTATAGTGGCTCAAAAGATATGATGATGTATTTCCCGGTTTTTAGTATAGATTTTTCAGATAAGAAGGAACAGGATACAGCTACGCTGCAAGAACTGAAATATCAAAGTTTAGATGATCAATATGCGGGTAACTCTTATACAACGGATCTATTAGGTTATTTAAATGATGTATTTGTTGTGGCTTCAAAAACAGGAGCTAAAGAAAAGGACGCTGAGGATATGGCTAAAGAAATGACGAGTAAATTTGCAGGTTTAATTACTATGCCTAACAGTACTACTCCCTTAGGAAAATTAAAAGACCAATACTTACTAATGCAGCAAAAGCAGGAAGCAGAAAAAGGAATGGCCGATGTGGTTAATACCGCCAAAGCTGTAATTCTCTTCCACGCTCAAAATAATTCTTCCACTTTAGTTGATGATAAAGTTGATACCAAACATAAGGATGAACAAGTAGAGGTATTAAAAAGTATCATCAAAATAAAAGTAGTGCATGATCCCATTACTGAATAAACTAATTTTTTATCAGTTATAAACAAAACTTACTTAAATAATAAAAATCTTTTATTTTGGAAATTAATAAGGTGAAAAAAATAACCCTCTTCATAATCACAATTTTAGTTGCTGCAGCTTCCTATGCCCAATGCACACAAGTCTTGGCAGCAGCCATCCCTACCACTTGTAACGAAATACCAAACTCTTACAAATACATTGGTACTAATGGCAAAGAAAATAAAGCCAATACCCAGGTTATGTATAATAAACTGGTAAAAATATATAGCGTATTTGATACTGCGTTTAAAAAAACTACAGGCTTAGCAGGCAAATGGAGAGCACAGGTAGATGATAAAAATAATGAAGGATTGGTAAAGGGATTAATACAAATTTCGCTGCAAGCCATTACATGCAAAGAAAATGGCGAATACGATAAAGGAACCGGCAGCCCTAACTTTACCATATATGTTCACATAAACAACTTCCCTAAAAATTTAGTGAAAGATAAACGAAAGTAACCCAATTTTATTTTAGATAAAGAAAAAACCGATACGCTAAATGGGCAAACGGTTTATTATATTTCTGTGCCGCAACAAGAAGAAAAATTTAGAGGCATGCCGTTGCACTTTTATAATTGGGATACCTGGCGTACTACAGGGGTAATTATTACTAAACCCAACCTGCCTTTATTTAACCCCATTAGCATTGGTAATTTTTTAATGCTGTTTAAAAAATGGACAACCAGCTACAATGCAGTATGGAAAGGCAATCCACGGTATATAGCAACACCTGAAGATATAGATAAGTTTACCAGCAAATACACCAAAGAATTTTTAAATAAACCGATGATTTATATTTGGGATGGTAGCGAACAAGTAGTTTATTTACGAAAAACAAGTTACGCAAACGATGTAACACAGGGAAAACAATGGGTAACCATCAACCCTGATTATTTAGGTAAAAATTTTGCAGAAACATCTATACAATATATTTCACTGGAGTTTGATGCCAACACAAAAAATACAGACCCAGCAACAGCAAAACTAATTAATGATTTTAAAACAAATTTTGATCTTAAAAAATTGCAGGCCCTGCTGGATAAATAAACCCAACTACTTCGTTTCATGAAAAAAATTATTCTGCTGCTGAATATTACATTGATAACCTCTGTATGTTTTTCACAATGTATTACTACCGAAGATGCCAATAATACTGTTTCATCCTGCAAATACAGTGGCAGTATTGGTACAGAAGATTCCCGTATAAGCAATACCATTGTGGCACAGGCACAAAAATGGATGTTATCCATCTTTACAACAGTGATGAACCCTGCTGTAAAAAAAACAAAAGGGCTAAGGGGCACCTGGAACGGATCAGTTAAAATTACTACAGATGATGGACTGGTACCTTACGAAATGTATTCTATTATGCAGGAACTCGGTTGTAATAAAAGTAAAAAATTATACGAAAAAGAGGAGAGTGGAGTAAGAATCAACTTCCATGTAAATTCTTTATCGGGTATTGCAAAAGCCACCGAACACACCGGGTATGTATCGTTAAAAAAATCAACCGAAGAAAAAACAGTTTTTGATAAAGTGAATGGCAGGCAACTTTACCTGCTCAATCAACCAACAGCATCCGAACAGTATAATAGCTTTACTTATTACAGAAAAGAAGAAGATGGTACCAAAAATATTGTTGTTGCCAAAGAAGGCATACCGCTTTTTTTGCCGGTTAGTATTAAAGATATTCTTTTAGTAAATAAAGCCAATTATACAATGCTGATGAATGGCCAAAATAAAATGTACACCGATTTTATTAATCAGGGTGTTGAAGGTTTCCTGGCACAAATGGATTTACCCAATTTTGAAAAAAGCTTTGGAAAAGAAGCCACTGAAAAAGCCAAAGCTGATTATATAAAAACGTATAATGACCAGGTAAACGGCTACAAAAAAATGATAGAAGACAATATTTTTAAAAAGTGGATCGCCACAATTGATTCATACTTAAAAAAATCATCTGCTGCCCAATTAGCCAAACCTTGTATAGTTAACAAAGAGTTTTTTTTGGAAGATAAACCAATTACCGATGCCATATTTTTAAATGCCCCTGCCGATGGCATGCAATATGTAACCATCAACCCTTCTTATTCCAATAAAAGTAATCCCACTATACCACAATTTATTGTAGTAGAAACAGCAATAAATGCGCTGAGTGCCGTCAGCTTATCAGGCAAAAAAGCATTTGAAGAGAGCGTTGATTTTAAAAAACTACAGGCAATACTTGTAAAATAGGCCAAATAAAAATTCAGAAATAGGAGGCTCATTTTTTAATATCATTTTCCTTATTTCTTTCCGACATTTGCTGCATGACCAACCGCCAGTTATTTCTTTCTCATGTAGGCCAAACCTCCAAAGCGCCTTTAGCATTGGAAATTATAAAAGCCGAAGGCTGTACATTATTTGACGCAGATGGAAAAGAATACATTGATTTAATCGGTGGCATCAGTGTTTGCAATGTGGGGCACCGCCATCCAAAAGTTATCGAAGCAATAAAAGAACAATTGGATAATTATCTCCACATCATGGTATATGGAGAGCTGGTGCAAAGTCCGCAGGTGCAATATGCCACTTTGCTTACTGAACATTTGCCTGCATCGCTCAACTCCGTTTTTTTTACCGCCAGTGGCAGCGAAGCTACCGAAGGCGCTATGAAACTGGCCAAACGTTTCAGCAACCGTACACAAATCATTTCTTTTAAAAATTCCTACCATGGCAGCACACAAGGTGCTTTAAGTGTAATGGGAGATGAGTATTGGCGCAATGCATTTCGCCCTTTACTGCCCGGAACCATGCAACTCAATTATAACTCTTTTGATGATTTAGAAAGCATCACAGAAAAAACTGCTTGTGTAATTGCCGAAACGATACAGGCAGAAGCAGGAGTTTTGGTACCACAAAATAATTGGCTTAAAACATTAAGGGAAAAATGTACACAAACAGGAACGCTGTTAGTTTTAGATGAAATTCAATGTGGCTTTGGCCGTAACGGAACGCTTTGGGCATTTGAGCAGTTTGATGTGGTACCCGATATTTTATTATTGGGTAAAGCATTGGGCGGTGGTATGCCGATGGGTACATTTGTGGCGGATAAAAAAATAATGGATTCACTTTCACACAACCCGGTGTTGGGGCATATCAATACTTTTGGTGGCCACCCGGTTTGTTGTGCAGCCGGACTTGCAGCATTTAAAGTTTTGCTGGAAGAAAAATTAATTGACGGTGTAACAAAGAAAGAAAAATTATTTCTTTCTTTGTTGCAGCATACAAAAATAAAAGCAGTACGCAGTTGTGGTTTAATGATTGCTGTGGAATTTGAAAGCTTTGAAATAAATAAGAAAATTATTGACACACTAATAGCACAGGGAATATTTACCGATTGGTTTTTATTTGCATCAAACTGTTTGCGTATTGTGCCGCCGTTAACCATCAGCGAAGACGAAATAACAGCAGCATGTAAAAAAATTACCGACATTACCGAATCTGTTTGATCTAACTATCAGCATGAAAAAATTTAAAAAAGTATTTCTACCTATCCTCGCTGTCTTATCTGTTCTTTATATTGTATTACTTGTTCCCGGTTCAAACAGTAACAGCAAAATTACAGAGGCTGGTAAAAGGCCATTTTTCTGGAACAGGGATGATTTTTGGCAACAGATGGAAGCCAAATATCATACTGCCAGGCAAATGAAATCGCAACAATTAGATTCGATTATTGACAGTTTGCAAAGCGTCGCTATAGATAAATTTAGCAGTATTGAAGATTCAACGGTTACTGCCAGTGACGTAAGGTTATTGGATATTGAAAATATTTTTTTTAACTGTGCTGCTTATGTTGCAGCAAAGCCTGTAGCCATGGACTGGTATTTAAATTATGGTAATATGCTACGGAATTATATTAAAGAACAATCACAACACTGGGATGTAAAAGATACTGTAGTGAAAAATACGCTGTATAAATTATTATACGGCATAAGGGCCGCAACTGAAGAAGCAATGTTGCAAACGGATGTATCTTATGATGCGTCTCCGGCTGTTGAAGCGCAGCAGGAAAAATCTACAGCACCTTATACTACCATTTTTGGTGTTAAAGTACACAGCGGCGATCTGTTGGTGTCCCGTGGCGGTGCAGAAGTATCTGCATTGATATCAAGGGGAAATGATTACCCCGGAAATTTTTCTCATGTAGCATTGATCTATATTGATACAAAATCCAATACGCCCTATTTAATTGAAGCTCATATTGAAAAGGGTGTTGCTGTTTCATCTGTTGAACAATATGTAAAAGATAAAAAACTACGCTTAATGGTATTGAGGCTAAGGCATGATTTGCCCGCCATGCAAAAGGATATGATGTTACCACAAAGAGCAGCACAATTTATGTTTGCTGAGGCATTGAGCCGCCATATTCCTTATGACTTTAAAATGAACTTTTACGATTCAACAGCTTTGTTCTGTTCAGAAGTTGCATCGTATGCTTACAAAAAACAGGGAGTGCAGTTATGGCAGAATATTTCAACCATTTCATCGCAGGGTGTTGTAAACTGGTTAAAGGATTTTGGAGTAGAGAATTTTGTAACGCAAATGCCATCCGATCTGGAGTATGATCCGCAATTATCAATAGTTGCAGAATGGCGTGACCCTGAAACATTGTACAAGGACCATATTGATAATGCCGCTATGGATGCTTTACTGGAAAAAGCTAACAGCGGAACAACTATTGATTATAATATCTGGCAGCTTCCGCTTGTAAGAATTGTAAAAGCATATTGCTGGATAAAAAACCGCTTCGGTAAAACGGGTATTATTCCTGAGGGTATGAGTGCCACCCGTGCATTAAAGAATGAAACATTTGTTGCCATGCACCAGACACTAAAAATTAAAACGGAACAGTTAGCTGCGGATTTTTTAAAACAAAATGGTTACCGGCCACCATATTGGGAGTTGGTGAAATTTGCGGAAGAAGCTGCACAAAACCTATAAGGTTTTTAAAACCTTATAGGTTTAATTTGGATGATATATCCTTTCTGCATTTTTATATACTTCAGCTTTATCCAATGTCATCTTTTTTGTTTGCTGATGTAAATACATTTCCACCTGGTCATCAAAATGTTTATTACCAGGCCTGGTACTGGCACCATACATATTTACCGTTTCAATTATTGGCAGGCCTACTTTTGGAAAACGAACGAACATGATCAGCCCATCACCACCAATGGATTTTAATTTACCATTTTTATATGGCGCAGTCCATTGCGGAGATAACAGATCCGGAAAGCCACCTAAGGGCCAGTCTTTATCTCCCCGAACTAATTTTTGCAGATCACCTAACATAATATCTGTGCGCCCAAAATTTGTTTGCATGTAAGAAGTAACATATTTATAAGTTTCAATTGCTTCCGGCATGGTAATTTTCCTGGGCTCTTGTCCCTTCAGTTTTTTTTTAAGGTATTCGTAGGTTAATAAAAAAACTGCAGCACCTTTATCATCGGCATCGCCACGTTTATCCCATTTTTTAAAAGTATTTATCACTATGGCATATTCAGGATAATCAGTTTCGTTTACCAAATACATCGAATCTAATTTATAAGAATATTGCAATGTGGCAGGCAGTTGTTTATCAAATTTTATTTGTTTGAATTTTTCAAAACTCAGTTTTTCACTTTGAGGAAAAAGTTCCAGAAACCGAACACTCCTGTTAAGATGGTATTGTTCCCATCCATCCGCTTTTGCAAATAGTTTTGGGTTTAAATTATCTGGTACACCAGAGGCCAGAAAAGGAGAATGATTGGTATTGAATAAAAAACCGCTTTTAGGATTTATATACTGCGGTAATTCTTTTAATGTCCTGAAATATGTCCAAAGTGTTTTAGATGTATTGCCCGGCAAAGTTTTCTTCCAGTTAAATCCTTCTTCTCTTACCGGCATCAAAGCATTGTTAATGTAAAAAATAGTATCACGGTTATCAGCGTACATAATATTAAACATGCTTAACTCCTGTTTGCTTAAGGCTGCATAAAACTCTGTAAAATTTTTTGCCTTATCCATATGGTACCATTGGTCCAGCGCACCAATCTTCATATTTGCTCCCAGTCTTATGGAAAAAAATCCCTGCTTGTTTTTCATAGTGGCACCATATTTACTCCAGTACGCTTTTCTTTTTATCGTAATGGGGATACCTTTAATTTTTAGTTTAATGGTTTTTACTTCAAGGTCTACCCATTCGCCATCAAATTTGTATTGTAATGCATTGTCAGGATTCATTTCCAGTTGATATTCATCCATACGGTCGCAAAAGTTTACAGTATGTGCCCAGCCTAAATGTTCATTTACGCCATGCAAAATACAGGGGCCGCCTGCAAGCAAACCGCCCAATATATTCAAGCCTTCTTCGCTGCATAAATGAGCTTCGTAAAATGCCTGCGATCCGGTATTGGGCTGGTGGGCATTAATTAAAAGAAAGGCTTCACCTGTTGTTGTTTTAGATGAATGTATGGCTGATGAATTACTTCCTTTTTTATTCAACTCCGGAGCTTCCCATTCGCTGTTGCTGAAGATGCGTTGCAAAGCTCCGTCGGCACCATTAAATACAGTAAGCGCCAGAACCGAAGAAGCAATATAATCTTTTGTAGTAATTGGAAATAATTTTTTGTGTAACACTTCACCAGGATGTTTGGCAGCATAGTTATTCAACCCCGCTACATAGCCATTGATCAGTTGAATAAATTCCGGTGAAAGTGTATTCCATTTTTCTTCAGTTATTTCCCTGCAACGAAACAAAGCAAAGGCATAATCACCTGCTGCTCCCGCCTTACCTAATACTTTGCCCATTAAACCTTTGGTGGGTAAAAGTACCTGCTGCATACTCTCAAAATTATCTTCGGCCTGTGCCCAGGCAAGACCATAAGAAACTTCCGCATCAGTTTTGGCGAATATATGCGGTACACCAAATGAGTCCCTTACAATATCTATTGCTAAAGTGTTAACAGTAGGTTGTGAGAAATTTTTATTTACTAAAAGAAGTGTAATGGCAATGCAGCAAATTTGTTTCATTTATTAATTGTAGTGTTTAAGTAAAGGCAGGTATACAGTTTAACTGTTAAATAAAGGTATGACGTAAAAGTGTGCGACGCAACAATGCCATATAGAATTCCTGTGGCTTATCTCAAAATTAATTTGCATAAATCAAAACCAATGATTTACTTTGTATTTCAAAGTGCTTTTGTATGAACACTCCACAACAAACTTTAGAAGAGCTGCAGCACATTAAAAAAATGATGGAACGCAGCAGCCGTTTTATAAGCCTTAGCGGATTAAGCGGTATAGCTGCAGGTGCATGTGCCCTGGCAGGCGCCTGGTTTGCCAGTCAGAAAATTAACTGTTGGGTTAAAGGCGATTGCCAGTTAAGCCGCCTTATTGATTCAGGTGGCAGACAATTGATGAATGAATTATTCTGGATAGCCACTTTAACTTTTGTTGCAGCATTTGTTCTGGCTTTTTTATTTACTTTTTTACGCAGTAAAAAAACAGGCACACCAATGTGGGGCAGTGCTACAGTTCGTTTACTCTGGAACACGGCAGTGCCATTAATGGCGGGTGCCGTATTTTTATTCCGTATGTTACAATTGGGAGCGTATGATCTTGTTGCTCCGGGTTGTTTAATTTTTTATGGCCTTGCTTTGATAAATGCCAGTAAATATACGTTGGGGGAAGTGCGTTATTTAGGTTATGGTATTCTGTTGCTGGGTATTTTAAACCTGTGGTATTTGGGTTATGGATTATATTTTTGGGCAATGGGCTTTGGTATATTGCATATTGTTTATGGATTATTGATGTGGTACAAGTATGAAAGAAATGGAATAAGGAATTAGAGATTGGGATTGATAAGACAAGTAAAGTTATAAGTGTGATATGAACTTAATTGAAAACTTAAATAAAATTTTTGACAGCCGTATTCGCCTGGGCATAATGAGTGCCCTTATGGTTAACGCGGAAGTAAATTTTAATGAATTGAAAGAACTGCTAAATATAACCGACGGTAACCTGGCCAGCCATTTAAAAACACTTGAGGAGAGCGGATATGTAAAAATTCAGAAGGGATTTATTGGCCGCAAGACTAATACCACTTACTCTGTTACCAAAGCAGGCGAGAAAGCTTTTAAGACACATTTAACCGCATTGGAAAAAATGATTGGCTCGGTAAAATAAATTTTTTTGTACTTTTACTTTGAAATACAAAGTACTTTTAAAATAAAAATATACAAATGGACACAACACCCGCCCTTAGCTTTTGGCAAAAAAACAAACTGGTTATTAAATCTTTTTTTATTGCTTTTTTAGTTCTTGCACTCCTCATCCCCACATTTATCATTATGTACCTTGTTAATGAACGGAAGGAAAGAAAGCAGGAAGTAACAAAAGAAATAAGCAACAAATGGTCTGCAGCGCAAACCATTACCGGCCCGTTTTTAATTATACCCTATACCGAAAATGAAAACATCAATGGCAATACAGTAGCAGTTAAAAAAAATATTTTCCTGTTGCCCGAACAATTAAATATCAACAGCACAATCGAGCCGGAGATAAGATACCGTAGTATTTATAAAGTACCGGTTTTTACTGCAAAGCCGGTTACACTAAGCGGAAAGTTTGCAAAGCATAATTTTAATACGGTTGGCGTAAACCCGGCATTAATAAAATGGAGCGAAGCAAAACTCTGCATTGGCATTTCCGACCTTAAGGGTATTAAGCAGCAAAGTATAAAATGGAACGGGCAACTGCTGAACATGGATGCAGGGTTACCGGAAAACGCTATTGTGCAGCAGGGCATTTCGGTACCCCTGCCCCTTGATACTGCTTTTATTGATGCAGAAAATATTTTTTTTGTACAGCTTACATTGCAGGGATCCGAAAAATTATACTGTACGCCATTGGGCAGCAGTACTACCGTTCATTTTTCATCTTTATGGGGTAACCCCGCTTTTGACGGAAAATATTTACCCGATACCGAACGTGTAACTAACAAAGGTTTTGAAGCTGACTGGGGCATTTCGCAATTTAACAGGGATTTTCCTAAAATATTTGCAGGTAATAATAATGCATTTCAATCTGTAAAAGAAAGTGCATTTGGTGTAATTCTTTTATCGCCTTTTGATGCTTATGCACAAACCATGCGCTCTCTTAAGTACGCCATCTTAATTATTGCGCTTACTTTTTTTGCTTATTTTTTTACAGAAATTTTTCAACGCAGGCCGGTCCATCCCCTGCAATATATTCTTATAGGGATGGCATTGGTAATCTTTTATATCCTGTTGCTTTCCATTTCAGAATATATTCAGTTTCCGGTTGCTTACTTCGCCGCATCGGCTGCAACAGTGCTTTTATTAAGCTGGTACACCGAAAGCATTTTTAAAAAATGGAAAATGGTTGCCGTTGTTGCTTCACTGCTTTCTGTGCTTTACCTGTTTATTTATGTATTAATTCAAATGCAGGATAACGCTTTATTATTTGGCAGTGTTGGTTTGTTTGTATTGCTGGCAGCAGCAATGTACCTGAGCCGGAAAATAGACTGGTACGGAATTGATAAAAAAATAAATGCAGCCTAAAATATTTAAAACCTGAATAAATGAAAACATCTCATCAGTGGATCAATTATTTCACTTTAAACCTGCAGAAAAAAAGGATTGATTGGTCACAGCCACCGAACATTACAGATAATGAGTTGAACCAGGTTTTAAAATCCATGCAGGCATGGCAATTAGGAGAAACATCTGAAGGCAGTAATTTAATTAAAGCCAGTACAAAGTATGCTGCAAAAATTGGTGACACATTGTACGTTGATGCGGTAAAACTATTTATTAAAGAAGAACAAAAGCATGGCAATAATTTAGGCAGGTATTTAGATGCCATTGGTCAGCCACGTATTAAAAAGAACTGGGGCGATACATTGTTCAGAAAGGTGCGTTACCTGAATGCCAGCATGGAATTGTGGACGCTTGCAGTAATAACGGTAGAGAATGCAGCGCAGCTATTTTACCAATCATTAAAAGATGCCACCAACTGTGTACTGCTTAAAGAAATATGCACGGATATTTTGATTGACGAAGCGCCGCATATTAAGTTTCAACAGGAAAGATTGTCGATCATTTTCAGGGCAAAAAAACCTGTAGACAGGACGGTTTCATTTTATTGCTATAAATATTTTTACCTCGCCACATCGTTGGTGGTATGGATGGCGCATAAAAAATTGTTTAAAGCAGGAGGAAATGATTTTAAAAAATATTACAGGAAAATGAATATAAAATTTGAAAAAACAATCGGCAGGTTAAAATATGAAATAAAAGAAACCAATTTCCACCCATCGTACCATACAACCTATTGAATAATTATGAATAAATATTTAAAATCAGAGCTGGTATATTTTTCTCATATTAAAAATATAAATTAAAAACATGAAACAGATCTGGTTTAAAAGAACGGGATGGGTTTATATACCTGTTCATCCTTTAGGTTTTATGGTAACTGTTTTAGGCATAGTTTTTATGGTGCCTGTTGTTATAGCTGTTGACAGAACTTCACATTCTGTTACCGACGAGTTGTATAGTATTTTTATTTATGCCACCTGCACTGCCTTTTGGTGGAAATGGATTGCTGATAAAACAAGTTAATAATTATGAAATTTATTAAATCATTTGGCTTTGCCTGGAATGGGTTAAAAATTTGTTTTGCGGCTGAAATCAATTTTAAAATTCATGTACTGGCGGCAATAATTGCAATAGCACTTGGAACGGGGTTGCATATTTCTACGCTTGAATGGGGTGTAATAATTTTTTGTATTGCTTTGGTTATAACAATGGAAATGATCAACACCGCCATTGAAAAATTATGCGATGCCGTGCAGAAAGAGTTTCATCCTGCTATAAAAAAAGTAAAAGATATTGCCGCAGGTGCTGTGCTTGTTGCAGCAGTATGTAGTTTAATTATTGGTGCTGTTATTTTTCTGCCTAAGATAATCAACTGTATAAAGTAATATAAAATGCAGCCACAATTATCATTTATAAAAATATTACTGGCATTCTTTGCTTTCATCGGGTTGATGATTATAGGAAGATTTATTTATTCGGGTGAATACCGGTTCATTTTTCTAATCTGGAATTTATTTTTAGCATGGATACCATTTATAGTAAGTACCTTATTTAAAAGAATGCAACATATTAAATGGTGGAAACAGCTATTTGTTTTTTTAACCTGGTTTCTTTTCTTTCCCAATGCATTATACATCGTTACCGACCTGATACACCTTGATACAAAAACGAGTGTTCCAAAATGGTACGATGCCCTGTTATTATTTTCTTCTTCAATAACGGGGTTGTTAATGGCTTTCGTATCATTACTGAGGATGGAAAGATTTTTGCTTTTAAAATTCAATAGCAGAGTAGTGAATATAATGATGCTTACTATTTTATTTTTTGGTTCATTTGGTGTTTATCTCGGCAGATTTTTAAGATGGAACAGCTGGGACATAATAAGTAATCCATTCAACCTGGTCTTTTCCATTGTACAGCGTTTTGTTTTTCCTTTTCAACATTTACAAACATGGGGTATTACATTACTGCTCACTACACTTTTTTATTTGTTGTACCTGGCTATAAAAAAATTGCCCGGTTATTTAAACCAGGCAACAGTATAAATTATCTGCACTCTTATTTTATATTTTAAAAATCTAATCCCATTGCAAAGTACAGTATGGGTTTACCTTTAAAAAATCCATCCATTGGCCATCCGGCATCAAGTTTTAAAAAGTAACCAAGTAAGGTGCTTCTTGCACCAAAACCATAACCGCCTGCAAAGGGGCCAACACCACCGGCTTTTACTTTTACCTGAACCGGACTATTGCCATAAATCACTTCAGGCCTCTTCAGTTTATTGTAGCCGCCATTCCATGCCGTGCCTAAGTCGGTAAATTGTACCAGTTGAAAATTACGCAGGAAAGCATTATTAATAGGCCGCTTAAATAAAGTGCTGAATACGGGTAACCTGAACTCGCTGTTCATAACAACAGCATTATTTCCGTTGGCAACATTTTGTATAAAGCCTCTCATGTTTACAGCAAGGCTTTGAAAGGCATAATCCTGATCATTAGCTGTGGGGGTATTGGGATCAAAATACCGGTAACTGCCATCTTTTTTAATATTATTGCCAAACATCAGCCAGCCATCAACTCCGCCCAAGTAGTAAACGAGTTTTTGATTGCCAAAACTAAAATCGCCTGCAACCCTGCCTGCCCAAATAAAATTCTGAAAAATGGGATAATAGTAACGGGCATCAAAACCCAGATTATAGGTGGAGGGGCCATCAGCAGTCGCTACTTTGTTTGCCTGGCGGTTCCAGTCTAAATAAGCTTTATAGCGAAGGCCATTCCATATATTCATTGTGGGGTTTAAAGTATTATCATACACAAATTCAAGGTGTGTAACAGAGTACAAAGTTTTATTGGCATCAGCAGTTAATGATACAGGATCTACTGCACTCAATACATCTTTATCCGATCTTATACCTGTGCTTAAGCGTATGCTTTTATGAACATCAAAGGGATATGAAATATTTGCCTGGTATAAATTGGTAAAAGTTTTACCGGGATAATTGCCCAGGTTAGTTTGAAAAGTTATTTGTTCTACATTTCTGTAAAAAGAAACACCCCAGTCAATTCTTCTTTTTAAATTCTGATAATTAATATACCATTCATTATCTTTTAAATTACTGGATATTTTATAGGCGCCTGTTATTTTAACATCTTCCATTAACTCCGATGTACCAATTCGTACCAGGCCATTGAGTGGTGTGGATGAGTTAAGTCTTATAGGTCCGGGTTGACCTGCACCGCCAAAAGTCTGGTAGCGGTTTATTATTACAGAATTATTAAATCCTGCAGAGCCATTCTCTACATAAAATTTAGGTGGTTTATAGGGATACAGTTTTATGGCTTTTAAAACCGCTACATTTTGCGGTTCATTTACATTATTGGCTGATGCGCTGCTATCCTTTTTTTCGTTGGCAAATTCACTTTGAAAAAAGTCATCTTGTTTTTTTGCAGTATCGGCAACAGGTTTATTCTGCATTAAGCCCTTCTCTCCATTGGCAATTTTATATTCAGCCATTTTCATTTTCATATACTCTGTAGGCCGGGCAGTTATATTGCGGCGGCGTAAAGTATTTTCATCTATTCTTAATTTATACAATACTTTTTCATCACTTTGGCGGGTTACTTCACTTACCTGGTTATTATCCCCGGCAATTCTTGTTTCATACAAGCGGCTTTCGTAGTTACTAAGCGGAAAAGTATAAGCCGAATCGGCAGATACTGCAACAACAGCTATAGAATCCACATCAGTTTTTTTATTGGCCCTTAAAGTACTGTCTACTTCTTTTGCGGAAGGATTGCGTAAAATCTCATCAGCAATTAAAACCAGTGTATCCAGGCCTTCTGCTTTTGTGGTAAAGAAACCGGCATACCTGTTACCAATACCATTTTCGTCACTTACAAACGTAAAATGATTTTGATTATACTGCATGGGTGAACGTGCATTGCCATATTTTAAATGCGACAGTTGAGTGATCTGGTTCAATTCGGGTTTATCACCAAAGTTGGTAATTAAAAAAACGTTGTAGTGGTTATCGCTGGGTAAAGAAGTATCTCCACCTTTGGCATAAGGTGTTGGCCTGTTGCTTACAAAAATAATACCTGTTTTGTTTGGGAAAGCAACAAACGATGCATCAAGGTCGTCGTACACATCGTTGGTTATTTGTTTTACTTTTTCTTTTTGCAGGTCGAGCGTAAAAATATCGGTATGCCCGTTTTTAACAGCAGTAATTAATAAGGTATTGCTGTTGTTGATATAACTGATGTCTTGCACCAGGTCAAACTCTTTGGTAAGGTCAAGTTTGTATTGTTTTATTTTGGTAACCAGGTCGTACACAAACATATTTATTTTTCCTTCGGTGGTGTACAGTACTGTAATACGGGTGCCCTTGGGATCCCATGCCATTAAAGGGTAGTTGGGGTTTACTTCGTTTCTGTAAGAACGAACGCCGTATTTTAATAAGGTTTTATTTACATCCTCATCATTATAAATAACCCGTACAATACCTTTTTTATACTGTGTTACCACATAGCTGCGGCTGCGTTTGTTGGGGTTTACATTAAAGCGGTAATAATCCAGCCGCTTATTAATGTCAAAACCTTCCACATAACTTCCTTTGGGGTAGGCCTTACGTTTGGAAATATCTTTGTAATACTTATCATCCTCGTACTCCATAAATTCATTCAGCACATCTTTAAATTTCTTTTTACAGATCTGCAGGCAGGCTTTGTTTAAATTCTTATAAATTCTTGCCAGGTAAAGTAAGTAGGTAACATTTTCTTTTTTGTAGCGTTCTTCAATATAGTACCAAAAAGCATGGCCGGCAATTTCGGGGTTTTCAAAAACAAAGCGGTTGAAGTTTTTGTAATTGTTACTCAATATTTCACTCTTCAATTCATCATCTTTATCTGTACTCCAGTTTTCTGCTAAATAGGCCACGTAGCCATCAGTTAGCCATTTTGGTAAATCCAGTAATGCCTGGTTACCGGCAAATTCACCTAAATCTTCTCCAAACAAAACATTATCGGTCAATACTTGTGCAATGCCACCCCGTATTTGCAGGCGAAGTTTGTTATGGTCAGCATCAAAATAAATAACCATTTTATTGTTCACCAGTTTTGTGCTGCCACTGGTATTTTGCCAGTCGAACCCAAGGCCTATGTTACTTTGCAACATATCGGCATAGCTGTTGTATAAAACAATATTGGCACGGCGCTGCAGGCTGTATTCTGCTGCAGTTTCTATTTGTGGCAATTCTTTTTCTGCGCTTTGGGCAACAAATTTTGCCAGTTCCTGCCCACCCTGGTTAAAATAAACATTAAAGTTTTTGGTTTGATAGTATTGCCATTTGAATTTTTTAAACTGCACCCTGTTTTTTCCAAACTCCACTGCATTAACCTGGGCTTTTAATCCAAAAGGCAAAAGGCAAAAAATAAAAATTGCAGCAAAGATTAATTTTTTTATATAACGGTCATTTAAATCAACGTTCAACATAGTTGCATCGCATCCCGAATGCTTTCGGGATACGGCATATACTTGTTCAACTTTTATAGCAGCGGTTTTAGATGAAGCATTCGTAGGTATTTTCATATCTTTTTTATTGATCTGTATCTTTAATTTTTTAAATTCCCTTTCTTGTTGCAGTAAAGCGGACTTATCTTGCATATTAACCGTTTGTACCTTAAAATTAGTTGTTTTGTAATAAATTATACTAATCAAAATTATGCCTGAATGTTAAATATAAAATCGTTTGTTTTCAGCCCCATACAGGAAAATACGTATTTATTGTATGACGGGTTTAACAATTGTGCCATTATAGACCCTGGTTGTTACTTTGATGCAGAAAAAGAACAACTGGTGGGGTTTATCCAAAAGAACGGGTTAACTCCCAAAATGCTGCTCAATACCCATTGCCATTTAGATCATGTATTTGGTAATAAGTATATCGCTGAAACTTATGGTTTGGTTGCTCAAATTCATCCTAAAGAAAAGGCTGTTCTTGACTTTGCTCCCACCAGCGGCCTGATGTACAATCTGCCATTTGATAATTATACAGGGAACTTTATTTTTTTAAAAGAGGGGGATAAGGTATCAATAGGTAAAGACGAATTAATTGTTATAGAAGCTCCCGGTCATTCTCCGGGACATGTATGTTTTTATTGTAAGGCGCAAAATTTTTTAATTGGTGGCGATGTGTTGTTTAACCTAAGCATTGGCCGTACCGACCTGCCGGGCGGCAACCATGCACAATTAATAAAAAATATCAAAGAGAAATTATTTATACTGCCCGATGAAACGGTGGTGTATAGTGGGCATGGGCCTGTAACAACAATTGGCGAAGAAAAAAAGGAGAATCCTTATTTAAATTGATTGGCATAATTCAATCAATACCCCATTTGTAGATTTGGGATGTAAAAAACAAACCAGTTTATTATCTGCCCCTTTTTTAGGTTTTTCGTTCAGTAAAATAAAATCTTCATTTTTTAAACGTTCCATTTCGGCATAAATGTCGGCTACTTCAAAAGCAATATGATGCAATCCTTCACCTTTTTTTTCAATGAATTTTGCAATCACACCATTAGGGTCCATGCTTTCCAGTAATTCAATTTTGGTATCTCCTTTTTTAAAAAAAGCAGTTTTTACATTTTCACTTTCCACAGTTTCGGTTTTATAACACTGACTGTTTAGCAGTTTTTCAAATAACGGAACAGCATTTGCTAACTCTTTTACTGCAATGCCGATGTGTTCTGTTTTTAGCATAAAAGGGGTTGTTTATCCACAGTGATTTACGAAATACGTAAAATGACTGTTACAATTAAATCAGATAGCTAAAATAGAACCTTTTGCAGTAAATTTGCGTTATAATACAGAACAAATTATTATGCTGAAATTACCTATATACTTAGACAATAACGCCACCACACCTATGGATCCCAGGGTGCTTGAGGCAATGACCCCATATTTTTTGCAGCATTTTGGTAATGCAGCAAGCCGTAACCATCCCTTTGGCTGGGAGGCTGAAGAGGCTGTTGATTATGCCCGTGAGCAGGTAGCAAAATTGATTGGTGCAGATTCTAAAGAAATTATTTTTACAAGCGGAGCCACCGAAGGAGATAACCTTGGTATTAAAGGTGTGTATGAAATGTATGCTAGCAAGGGCAACCACATCATTACTGCAACAACAGAACATAAAGCAGTTCTGGATACCTGCAAACACATTGAAAAAACAGGTGGAGAAGTAACCTATTTACAGGTAAAACCGGATGGTTTAATTGATTTGAAAGAACTGGAAGCGGCTATAAAACCAACGACTATTCTTATTGCCATTATGTATGCCAATAATGAAATTGGTACTGTAATGCCGATAAAGGAAATAAGTACTATTGCCCGTAAACACGGCGTATTGTTATTTACAGATGGTACACAGGCTGTAGGTAAAATTCCGGTTGATGTAAATAAAGATGGTATCGACCTGATGGCTTTTACAGCACATAAAATGTACGGACCAAAAGGTGTTGGTGCCTTATATGTTCGCCGTAAAAATCCACGGGTAAAAGTTACTGCCCAAATGGATGGTGGCGGCCATGAAAGAGGAATGCGTAGCGGTACCTTAAATGTACCCGGGATTGTAGGTTTTGGAAAAGCATGTGAATTGTGCCGCCTTGATATGGAAGCCGATTCAAAACGCATCCGTATTTTAAGGGATAAATTAGAAACAGAGTTAATGAAATTGGAAGAAGCCTATATAAATGGTAGTACTGAACATCGCCTGCCACATGTAACCAATATATCTTTTAAACATGTAGAAGGGGAAGGGTTATTGATGGGCTTTAATAAAAATATTGCTTTAAGCAGCGGAAGCGCCTGTACATCTGCCTCATTAGAACCATCATATGTTTTAAAAGCTTTAGGCCTGGGAGATGATTTGGCACACAGTTCGCTACGTTTTGGATTAAGCCGCTTTACTACAGAAGAAGAAGTGGATTACACCATTAAGGCAATAAGTGAAACTGTTTTGAAGTTAAGAGAAATGAGCCCGTTATGGGAAATGTATAAAGAAGGAATTGATTTGAGTACAATAGAGTGGGCAGCACATTAAAACGATTTCAGATTGTAGATTTGCGATTGCAGATTTATAATCATCAAGCACAAATAAATCTAAAATCTACAATCACAAATCTAAAAATAATTCATCATGGCATACTCAGAAAAAGTAATCGACCACTACCAAAATCCAAAAAATGTTGGTACGCTTGATAAAAGCAGTAAAAACGTAGGTACTGGCTTAGTAGGTGCACCGGAATGCGGCGACGTTATGCGTTTACAAATTGAAGTAGATGATGCTACCGGTATGATCACCGATGCCAAATTTAAAACCTTTGGTTGTGGATCTGCAATAGCATCTTCTTCATTAGCTACAGAATGGCTTAAAGGCAAATCTGTTGATGATGCTTTAAAGATTGATAACATGGACATCGTGGAAGAATTAAATCTTCCCCCTGTAAAAATTCACTGTTCAGTTTTGGCAGAAGACGCCATTAAAGCCGCAATTAACGACTATCGTGTTAAAAACGGTATGGACGCTATTAAGTTTGAAGAAAGTGTGGTGCATTAAGAATCCCTCCGCCCCAAAGGGGAATCATGGAGGAGATTAAATCGAAGAACGAAAAGTATTTTTAGCTTTCAAACGCTTTCAGGCTTAAAAGCAGAAACAAAATAATTATTAACTAATAATCTAAGTTCCCTTTAGGGGATAGGGCTATGGTAACAACAGAAAACTCTATATTCGTTAGCGATAAGGCAAAAACTAAAGTAGTTAACCTGATGAAAGATGCAGGTGTGGCAGATGATAGTTCTTTTTTTTTAAGAGTGGGTGTTGTTGGTGGCGGCTGCAGTGGCCTTAGCTATAAAATGGATTTTGATAATGAAGTAAAACCAATGGACCAGGTTTTTGAAGATAAGGGCATAAAAATTGTTTGCGACCTTAAAAGCTTTCTATACCTGGTTAATACAGAACTGGATTTTAGCGATGGATTAAATGGCAAGGGTTTCTATTTCAATAACCCAAATGCCAGCCGCAGTTGTGGTTGTGGCGAAAGTTTTGCAGTATAGTCAAGCTTCAGCTTGAGTTCATTCAGATCTCTCTGTATAAAAAAATATTAAGCCCTCCATTTTTTGAGGGCTTTTACTTTCAATATCTGATATTTATTCTTTAACTGGCGGAACCGGGGTTTTTGGTGCTTTAGGCGGAATTGGTGGAGCTGGAGGTGGTGGAGGCGGCAGCTTTCCGTATTTGTTTTCAAAATATTCGGGTTTAGCATTCCACACACTCATCCTGATTTTTTGAGTAATACCTTTTTTTCTAAGTAAAATAATGGACTCCTCTTTTGTAGGCTGCACAGTAATTGTATAACCTTTATCATTTACAATTACGGGAGGGGTGAACTTTACATCTTTTGGTGGTATAGGAGGAGGTGGCGGTGGAGGAATGGGCATGTCTTTTATTTCCATTGGCGGTGGAGGGGGTAGAACTCCTGCTTTTTTGCCGGTTTGGGCCATACCATCACCAGCCAGCATACCTACTGCAAGTACAATAATCAATTTTTTCATAAAAAATATTTTTGCTTAGATGCAGGGAAGATTTTATTCCATAAAAAAGCCCCACCTTGTTGGCAGGGCTTTTCAGCAGTTGGTTTTGGGTAAACAACCCTTTTAAAATCTTTAAGCGATTGTTTGCAGGCAGAATACTTAAAAACTTAACCCTGGCTTAAAGATTCAGGAATTAGCAGCAGCTGTTAGTTGTTAAAAAGCATATCCAAAAACAAAGACAAATGCTTTTTATAAAGCGCTGCATAAACTGTAAAAATTTATTTTATTTTTTTTAACAAGAGGTAACCAGGGATTAAAACAATAAGCTGACATTGACATAAAATTTAATACACCGTATTTTATCGCTGTAAATTAAGTGGTTAAATAGTAAATTGCAGCAATTTTAAAACTACATGTGGAGTATTTGTAAAAAGGAATTACAGCAATTTTTCAGCAACCTTACCGGTTACATTGCCATTATTTTATTTCTGTTGGTTAACGGGCTGTTTTTATTTGTACTCAAAGACAGTAATATTTTCGACTTTGGCTATGCCACCCTCGACAAATTTTTTGAACTGGCTCCCTGGATCCTGCTCTTCCTTGTACCGGCAATAACCATGCGTTTACTTGCCGACGAATTTAAAGGCGGCACTTTTGAAATTTTACAAACCAGGCCTCTTACCAAATGGCAGATAGTGCTGGGTAAATATTTCTCTATCCTCATCGTGCTGGTTTTTGTAATTCTCCCCACATTCATTTATGTTTTTACCATAAAAAAATTAAGTGTGCAGGGAGGGATTGACAGCGGTGGTATTATAGGCAGTTATATCGGGCTGTTTTTTTTAGCTGCTGTTTTTGCCGCCATTGGTTTGTGCTGCAGTGGGTTTACCAATAACGCTGTGGTCGCCTTTTTAGTAAGTGGTTTTGCCTGCCTCATTTTATTTTTTGGCTTTAGTGCTTTAAGTAAATTATCTTTTTTTACAAATGGGTTAGATTATTATGTAGAGATGCTGGGTATTGATTTTCATTACCGGAGTATAAGCCGTGGGGTACTGGATAGCAGGGATGTGATTTATTTTTTAAGCCTGATCTTTTTGTTTTTGTTGATCACTGTTAAAAACCTCCATAAAAAATAAATGCGTGTGGTAAATAAAATATGGATAAGTAAACTCTGGTTGCCAATAGTAATTGCTGTGCTGGTATTAATTAACTGGCTTGCATCACTGTATCATACAAGGATTGATTTTACTGACGAAAAACGTTTTACCTTATCAAAACCAACAAAGAAGATCTTAAAAAATTTAGATGATGCTGTGCAGGTGGATATTTTTTTAAAAGGTGAATTCCCTAGTGGCTTTAAAAAATTAGCCAACAGTACCGGCGAAATATTAAATGAGTTTAAAGAGATATCCGGTAATAAATTGCAGTACAATTTTGTAAGCCCGGATGATGAAATGGAAGGTACAAAAGTGAAGTGGGGCGATACATTAAGTGGATTGGGTTTGTATCCCATCAATTTAAAATTGCAATTAAAAGCTGGAGAGCAGCAGCAATTGGTCTTTCCGGTTGCCCTTGTTCATTATAAAGATGCTGTGTTACCCGTTAATTTATATTCAGGCAACAAAACTTTTATTTCTCCATCAGAATTAAATAGCGCAGAAGCTTTAATGGAATTTAAGTTTGCAGATGCTATTAACAAATTATCGCAAACAGAAAAGCCAATGATCGCCTATTCTTCAGGTAATGGCGAACCACAGGATGTGAGAAGTTACGACCTGGCTGAAAATGTTTTAAAGCAGGACTATAATCTAAAGCAATTCAATCTTAAGGTCAATGCGGTGATACCCGATACTTTTAAATTGCTGATGATTGTAAAGCCAACACAAGTATTTACTGATGAAGAAAAATTAAAGATCGATCAGTTTGTAATGCGGGGAGGAAAATTATTATTGTTTGAAGATAAGCTGGAAGCAGAGCTTGACAGCCTGAAAAGTATGAGTAACCAGGTTGTGGCTTTCGACAGGAATCTTGGCCTGGATGATTTATTATTTAAGTACGGAACAAGAATAAATCCTGATCTTGTAATGGACCTGCAATGTGATTTTTTGCCCTTTGTAGTAAACGGTAGTGAGCAAATGGAATATCTGCACTGGAATTATTTTCCTTTGTTCGACTCAAAATCGAACCATATTATTAATAAAAATTTAGGCTTGGTGGCAGGTAAATTTGTAAACTCCATCGATACCGTAGAAGCAGAAGATATTAAAAAAACAGTTTTACTTAGTTCATCTCCTAACTCTAGAACTATAGCCACACCAGCTCTCATCAGCGGTAAAGAAAATATAAATGCAGCTGAAGATGAAAAATATAAAAAAGCAAATATTCCTGTAGCAGTTTTACTGGAAGGAAAATTTCAATCGCTTTTTACCAACAGGGTATCGCAGGCAATGAATGATTCATTGGAGAAATATGGAGCGGTTTTTCAACAACAGGCATTAACTGACAATAAAATTATTGTTGTTGCCGATGGCGATATGGTATTGAATTCAGTACAAAAAAATGAGCCATTGCCAATGGGCCTGAATCCTTATACTTATGGGTCGCAATATCAATACCAGTTTGCCAATAAAGATTTTTTACAAAATTGCCTGGACTATTTAATTAACCCATCAGGATTAGCCGAAGCAAAAGCAAAAGATTACACTTTACGTTTGCTGGATACAAAAAAAATAACTGAACAAAAAACCACCTGGCAATTAATTAATATTGCAGTACCTGTTTTACTGGTATTTTTATTTGCAATTATTTATCAATGGCGGCGTAAAAGAAAGTACACTAAATAAATAATGGACAAAACTCTGTTGATATATATCGTTTTCAGCACTGTTATTGTGCTTGCGCTGGTACTTGACCTTGGTTTGCTCAGTAAAAAAAACCAGGTCATCAGTTTAAAAAAAGCTGTGCTGCAAACTGCATTTTGGGTATTATTGTCTTTTGCCTTTTGTGCTTTTATCTGGTACGAGAATGAGGGAGGTAATGGTAAGGAAGATGCTATCTCTTATATTTCTGCCTATCTTTTGGAATGGTCGCTTTCTATAGATAATATTTTTGTGTTCATCATCATCTTTTCTTTTTTTAAGGTAAAAGAAAACTCGTATTCGAGAGTATTGTTATTGGGTATTTTAATGGCTATAATTTTCCGCATTGCATTTATTGCTGTCGGTAGCGCCGTTGTTGCCAGGTATGGTTGGGTAATGTATTTGTTTGGGGCGTTTTTAGTGTTTACCGGAATTAAAATGTTTGGCAGCAGCGAAGAAGAAGAATTTAATCCACAGGAAAACTGGGCCTTCAGGTTCATGCGTAAATATATGCGTACTACTGATGAAGAACCTCATGGCCGTTTTATAATTACAAAACACAACAAAGCCTACTTCACTAAATTATCCATGGTGGTAATAATGCTGGGCCTAATTGATATTGTATTTGCGCTGGATTCTATCCCTGCTGTATTTTCTATCATTCCCGATCCAAACAAAAAATTACTGATTTACTCGTCTAATATTTTTGCAGTGCTGGGTTTACGAAGCTTGTTTTTTTTATTACGTGGTGCTGCCAGCAGGTTCGATTATTTACAACAGGGCATTGCCATAGTGCTGGTGTTTATAGGTATTAAAATGCTGGTTCCATTACTGGAATATGCAGGTGTGAATCGTCACTATCTGGAAATACCTGTTTGGGTTTCATTGCTGGTGATAGTGTTTTGCATTACAGGTTCTATTTTTTATTCTGTTTATCACAAACGAAACGGAGTGCCAACAGATATTATTGAGTAATAAATAATTTCGTTAGAAATTTTACGATGTATACAATTGCTGAAATAGTAAAAATTACAGACGGCCGGTTTTTAATAAATAAAAATGACGCTGCTGCTATTGAACATTTATTGATCGACAGCCGTAAATTATTATTTCCATCCTCCACAGTTTTTTTTGCAATAGCTGGGCCACGCCGCCAGGGCAATGCATTTGTAAAAGACCTGTATAACAAAGGCGTTAGAAATTTTATTGTAGAAGCGTCTTTTAAATTTGTACAACAGGATTATGCGGATGCCAATGTAATTACAGTGACAAATGTGCTGGATGCTTTGCAAAAGATAACGGCTTACCACAGGTTGCAATTTAACGTTCCTGTTATTGGTATAACAGGCAGCAACGGAAAAACCATTGTAAAAGAATGGTTGTATCAGTTATTGCACAACGATTATACTATTGTAAGAAGTCCAAAAAGTTATAATTCACAAATTGGTGTACCGCTTAGTGTTTGGCAAATGAATGCATCACATACACTGGGAATTTTTGAAGCTGGCATCTCCATGCCTGGCGAAATGGAACGGCTGCAAAAAATAATTCAACCAACCATTGGCATTATTACAAATATTGGCCAGGCACACAGCGAGGGCTTTGAAAGTATTACTCAAAAAGTACAGGAAAAAATAAATCTTTTTACCAAAGCAGCTATAGTTATTTATTGTAAAGATGAAACCATTATTGACGAAGCGGTATTACAATTGCAACAAAATAACAATGCCGTTTTATTCAGTTGGGGGCAAAATGAAGCTGCCACACTTTGCATAACCACAATACAGGTGCAGGCTTTTAATACAGTTATTAAAGCAATGTTTAACGAAAGAAAGATTAGTATTTCAATACCTTTTACTAATGATGCTGCTATAAAAAATGCCATTACCTGCTGGTGCGTTTTGCTACATTTTAATATTGCCGATGAAGTAATTTCGGAACGTATGCTGCAGTTAAAACCTGTGGAAATGCGGCTGGAGTTAAAAGAAGGGATCAATAATTGTTCAGTTATCAACGATAGTTACAGTGCGGATATTACTTCTCTGTCTATTGCATTGGATTTTTTACAACAGCAACAACAGCATCCAAAACGTACAGTCATCATCAGCGATATTTTACAGAGTGGTAAAAATAATCAGCAATTATATACAGAAGTGTCAGATATCCTGCTACAAAAAAAAATTAATCGCTTTATCGGAGTTGGTTCTGAAATTTCCAAATACCAGGATTGCTTTGCATCCATACCTGATAAAATATTTTTTAAAGACACTGCAGAATTCATCAAACATTTTTCTACCCTGCATTTTTATAACGAAACCATTTTATTAAAAGGTGCCAGGGTTTTTGAATTTGAACAGATAAGCCATTTGCTGGAACAGAAGAGCCATCAAACTGTTTTGGAAATTAACTTAAATGCGATAACCCAAAATTTAAAAGCCTACCAGCAACAATTGAATCCCGGTGTTAAAATGATGGCAATGGTTAAAGCCTTTAGTTATGGCAGCGGCAGTTTTGAAATTGCCAACCTGCTGCAGTTTCATAAAGTAGATTACCTGGCTGTTGCTTATGCCGATGAAGGGATTGAACTACGCAAAGCCGGCATTACATTGCCTGTAATGGTAATGAATGCAGAGGAAGCCACTTTTGATATGCTGGTGCAATATAATCTGGAACCTGAATTATATTCTTTCAGTATTTTAAACGCATTTGAGAATTATTTACAGCAATCGGCCATAACAAATTATCCGGTGCATATTAAGTTAGATACCGGCATGCACCGCTTAGGCTTTTTAACAACAGAAACAGAAGAGTTGTGTACCAAATTAAAAATTTCGGCACAATTTAAAATTCAATCAGTGTTTTCGCATCTGGCAGCAAGCGATAACGAAGTACATGATAATTTTACCAAAAAGCAATCAACAGCATTTTTTAAAGCGTGTAAAGTGCTGGAAAAAAATATCAGCTATCCGTTTATAAAACATATTGCAAATACATCTGCAATCCATCGCCACAAAAATTTGCAACTGGATATGGTTCGGCTGGGTATTGGTTTATATGGTGTGGATGGAAATACCACTATGCAGCAACAATTAAAAAATGTAAGCACTTTAAAAACCACCATCTCCCAAATAAAAAAAATAAAAAAAGGTGAAAGCATTGGTTACAGCCGTAAAGGCATTGCTGAAAAAAACAGTACCATTGCCACAGTGCGTATTGGTTATGCTGATGGTTACCCCCGTAACCTGAGTAATGGCACTGGAAAAATGTGGGTTAAAGGGAAATTAGTACCGGTAATTGGCAATGTATGTATGGATATGACCATGCTTGATATTACAGATGTGGAAGCCGCAGAAGGCGATGATGTAATTGTTTTTGGCGAGCAACTGCCTGTTACCGATCTGGCTCATTGGGCCAATACCATTGCTTACGAAATTTTAACCGGCATATCGCAACGGGTAAAACGGGTTTATTTTGAGGAGTAATGAAGACTATGATCAATAGACCATTATCAATGGCAGAATATGTAAGTTAATAGCTATTCCTTCTAAGGTCTGTGTACGATTGTCTATTGGCCATCTCCTCCTATCTTTGCTGCTTATTATGAAAGCAAAACACGTAGCATTTATTATTGCCCTGGTTGTAATAGCCGATCAGGTGCTTAAGCTGTACATCAAAACTCATTATGTCTTAAATGAGTCCCATAATGTATTGGGCAACGGGTTTCAATTGTATTTTGTAGAAAACCCGGGCATGGCCTATGGCTGGAAGTTTGGGGGTAACTGGGGTAAACTGACACTTACCGTTTTCCGGTTTGCTGCGGTAATATTTGGCACCTGGTACATGGGTAATATCATTAAACAAAAATATCATAAAGGCTTTATTGTTTGTGCGGCATTAATTTATGCAGGTGCTCTGGGTAATTTGATAGATTCTGCATTTTATGGATTAATTTTTGACAAAGGAATGATAGCTAATCCCTATTCAAAAGAATATGGTGGCTATATGGGACTTGCAGCATTTTCAAAGCACGGATATGCATCTTTTTTGCACGGTAATGTGGTGGATATGTTATACTTCCCGGTTATAAAAGGCCATTTTCCAAAATGGATGCCTTTTTGGGGTGGAGAAGACTTTGAATTTTTCAGGCCTATATTCAATCTGGCCGATGCTGCAATATCAACAGGGGTTATTACAATATTAGTTTTTCAAAAGCGTTTTTTTAAGCAGCGGAAAGATGATGAATCTAATCATACGGTGGAAACCAGGGCATTGGTCAATGACGAGTCCCAGGTTTCATAAAAAACCTATCTTTATATTTATAAGAAAAATTTAATACCGGTTATGAAAATTTTCAAGTCAGTTATTCTTGTAGCAGTGATCATTTTGGCTTTTCTTTCCTGCCAAAAAGAGATCAATTTTGATAATGGCGGGCTATCAGCGGGCACTTTAAAAAAAGATGCAGCAGGAGATTGTTTACCGGTTACCGTAAACGGAATTTTTAAGAAAGATTCTGATTTAACCAATAACAACTATGTTGATGTACAGATTAATGTTTCCACCCCGGGAACTTTTGATATAAAATCAGATACTGTAAACGGATTTTCCTTTAGTAAAACCGGAAATGTGGTATTTGGCATTAATACCATCAGGCTATATGCTACCGGTAAACCCATAACCGCAGGTACCACCACATTTACCATAAAATATGGCACCAGCACCTGCACTTTTGCTATCACAGTTGTTGGCACAATTGTACAGGCTGCATTTACATTAGGTGGTTCTCCCGGCGGATGTACAGGAGCTACATTTGTCGGAACCTACACAGTGGGTACAGCACTTACCCCATCCAATACAATTACCGTACAGGTAAATGTTACCGCATTAGGTAGTTATTTTTTGGCTGGCGCAAGCACAAGTGGTTTTATTTTTAGTGGTAACGGTCTTTTTACAACATTGGGTTTACAAAATGTAACATTAACAGGAAGTGGCACCCCTTCAACTGCCGGGGCAGCAACTGTTACTATTACCAATATTGCAAGTGCCTGTACATTTGATATTACTGTACTGCCATCCGGAGGAGGAACTCCTGCTGTGTTTACTTTGGATGGAGCACCTAATACCTGTACCAGTTTTGCAGTAAGCGGAACTTACACTGTAGGTAGTGCCACATCTGTAAGTAATACAGTTAAATTAAATGTTACAGTTCAAACAGCAGGTACTTATACCGTGACTACCAATACCGTTAACGGGATAAGTTTTAGCGGAACAGGAACTTTAGCTACAGGGCCGCAGCAAATTATATTAACAGCAACAGGCATACCGGTAATAACAGGTACATTTAATACTTTTAAACCGAATATTACAAGTACCTGCGATTTTTCTGTGACCTTTGTGGCAGCACCAATACTAAACAATGATGATTATGTACCCCAAACTGCCTTTACAAATTATTCTGATAAATTAGTTGGAGGAACAGCTGCTGATACGTCATATACACAGGTAAGCCCCAACACTATTGTAAAAAATGGAACTACTTATAAAATATTTGAAATTAAGAATTCAGGTGTGCCTGTAGATTCAATTCTGCAACGTAAAAATGGCGGCCTTTATTACCAGTTATTTGATGGCGCATACGGGTTTGATAACCCATTTAATATAGATGGGCTACTGTTAGATTCCAGTTTGGCTGTTAACTCAACCTGGACTATTAATTTGGGAGCTAATACTGCCAGTGGCCTGGCAGCAACCGGTAAAATAAAGGCTACTATTTCAGAAAAAGCAGCCAGTGCCACTATTGCCGGAAATGCTTATTCAAACATAATAAAAGTTAAATACTCTTTTTTCTATAACGTATTGGCAGCTGGTGATGTGGAGTATGCTCAGTTTGAAATATGGTATGCAAAAGGCAAAGGTGTGGTTAAGCAAATAATAAATGACGTACCTGTTACTTCTACTGATGTATATGAAACTACACGGATACAGGTATATTAAAAAGTATAATTGAGTACAGGTGTGTTATAGTATTATTTTTAAGTTATAAAATTATTTTGTATCGATACAACTAAAATACTTTTGAAAGAAAGGATTTATTTTAAAAGAATAACAAACCACTTTATCATTCCTCAATATGAAAAGAAAAATATTTTGTTATAGTATATTGTTAATTATAACATTTACATCCTGCCTGAAAGAATACAGTACAGAAAATGGAGATATTGGGTCAGGTGGTGCAACTATTATTGGTGCCAATTGCCGCATCAGCAAGATCGCTTATGCAGACAGTGCTTCAGTTTTTGGGATTGGTTCAATAAGTGCTGTTATAAACGGGTCTGACAATGCCACCAACATTACAAAATTCGACAGCCTTACCCTTACAATAGATTTTAATTCGACACCACAATATTTTGGAGATACGGTTGCTATTGACCCGGATCAATATTTTGTATTGGATAACAGTACAAAACGGGTTAAATTATTTCATGGCCTTTTTGATCCAACTGTTCCCGGCTCGCCTGAGTTTGATGTAGATTATATTTATGATGCATCCGGTTACCTGGTCAATAAATTTTACAGTTTTTCTTTGTTCCCCGGATTTCCTTTTCTGCAGGTTACCTACACTTACACCGGTGGTAATTTAACCCATATGGTTTCAGACGATTTGTTTACAGGAGATATGATAAAAGATGCCGACCTTACTTATTTCAGTAACATTGCTCCTAAAAATTTCATGAATATTTTTCCTGATGAAAATACTTATGCAGAGTTTAACCAGTTTTATAGTTTTGGAAAGAAAAATACCAATGCTGTAAAAAGTTTAAAGCTGCGTTATTACGATCCGGGCAATGTGTTGGTGGATTCTGCTTCATCTTCATTTAGTAATTATATCATGAGCCGTGATAATTATGTGTTGAGTGTTTTGATGACAGGCGATGATCAGTCAAGTATTCCTGCAACTGCAGGGAAATTAAATTTCTCTTATAAGTGTAAATAAAAAATAATTTAGTTTAAAAAGCCTACAAATATTTGCAGGCTTTTTATTTTCGATAAAACAATTAATTAAATTTTTCCCACCATGTTTGCAGGCACCACCCACGCATCAAATTCTTTCGGTGTTACGTAGCCCAGTTTAACGGCCATTTCTTTTAGTGTGGTTCCTTCTTTATGTGCCTTCTGTGCAATTTCTGCAGCTTTGTAATACCCGATCTTTGTGTTAAGTGCTGTAACCAGCATTAAAGAATTGTCAACATGTTTTTTAATATTTGCTTTTAATGGCTCAATACCAACAGCACATTTATCGTTAAAGCTTACACAACCATCGCCGATTAACCTGGCACTGTGTAAAAAATTATAGATCATCACCGGTTTAAAAACATTCAGTTCAAAATGCCCGTTGCTGCCACCAATACCAATTGCAACATCATTACCCATTACTTGAGCGGCAATCATCGTTAATGCTTCACACTGTGTAGGGTTTACTTTGCCAGGCATTATTGAAGAACCAGGTTCATTATCAGGAATATGAATTTCTCCAATGCCACTTCTTGGTCCGCTTGATAACATACGTACATCATTTGCAATCTTCATCAAACTGACTGCAACAGTTTTTAGTGCGCCATGCGCTTCAACAATAGCATCATGTGCTGCCAGGGCTTCAAATTTATTATCAGCAGTTTTAAAAGGAAGTTTAGTAAGCTTTGCAATATGTTTAGCAACATTCACATCATACTTTGGCGGTGTATTAATTCCTGTACCCACAGCAGTGCCGCCCAATGCCAGTTCTCCTAAATGCGGTAATGTGTTTTTAATAGCTCTTAAGCCATGATCTAATTGAGAAACATAACCGCTAAACTCCTGCCCTAATGTTAACGGGGTGGCATCCATAAAATGCGTACGGCCGATCTTTACTACTTTTTTAAAAGCCTTTGCTTTTTTATCTAATGTATTACGGAGTTTGGTAATGCCTGGTATAGTGGTTTCAATTAAAATCTTATAAGCTGCAATATGCATGGCTGTAGGAAAAGTATCATTACTGCTCTGGCTTTTATTTACATCATCATTTGGGTGCAGGTATTTTTCTTTATCAGATAATTTACCACCATTCAATACATGTCCACGATATGCCACCACTTCATTTACATTCATATTGCTTTGGGTACCGCTGCCGGTTTGCCAAACTACCAAAGGGAAATAATCATTCAGTTTACCTTCCAGTATTTCTTTACAAACCTTACCGATCAGATCTGCTTTCTTTTTGGTTAAAACGCCAGCATCTGCATTGGTTAAAGCTGCTGCATGTTTTAAATAAGCAAATGCTGTAATAATTTCTTTAGGCATTCTGTTAATGTCCTGTGCAATTTTAAAATTGTCGATACTGCGTTGGGTCTGTGCACCATAATAGGCATTTATAGGAACCATTACTTCACCCATTGTGTCTTTTTCTATTCTATATTCCATGATGATAAATTTTTGCAAAGTTACATTCAAAAACAGTATTAACTTGTGAGAAAATGTGAAACTAATGCATTGTTTGTTCAATAAAGTTATACTGTTGAAGAGTGGTTACTTATCTTTTTTCTCAAAAAAGATAAGTAACAAACAACTGTTGCCACTGCAGTCTGATAGAAATTCTGCAGTCCGGTCTATAAAAAAAATCATCTTCTTTTTGCTGCTTTCAGTTGGTGGATATGCACAAAATATTTTACCCAAACCGACTGCTGCACAACTGGCCTGGCATAATATGGAGTTTTATTTGTTTACACATTTTGGCCCTAACACATTTACCGATTTGGAATGGGGCAAAGGAACTGAAAAAGAAGAAGTGTTTAATCCTGCAAAATTAGATTGTAACCAATGGTGCCGTGTTGCAAAAGCAGCCGGAGCAAAAGGAATTATTATTACTGCAAAACACCACGATGGATTTTGTTTGTGGCCAAGCAAGTTCAGTAAACATACGGTAAGAGAAAGCAAATGGAAAGACGGAAAAGGCGATGTATTAAAAGAATTGTCTGCGGCATGCAGAAAGTACGGATTAAAATTTGGTGTGTATATTTCTCCATGGGACAGGAACCACCCGGATTACGGAACAGAAAAATACAATGATGTTTTTGTGGGTATGATGAAAGAATTATTTACTAACTATGGCCCCATTTGGGAACTGTGGTGGGATGGTGCCAATGGCGAAGGCCCAAATGGAAAAAAACAGGAGTACGATTGGAAAAGATTTAAAGAAACAGTAAGAAAATTATCTCCCAATACTGTAATTTTTAGTGATGTGGGCCCTGATATCCGTTGGGTGGGAAATGAAAGTGGTATAGCAGGAACAACAAACTGGAATACTTTAGATATTGATGGATTTGAACCGGGTGCTTCGGCACCTGTACAGGATACGCTGAACAAAGGAAATGCAAATGGTAAATATTGGATACCTGCCGAGTGCGATGTAAGCATAAGGCCGGGTTGGTTTTATCATAAAGCAGAAGATGACAAAGTAAAAACCCCGGAACAATTATTTCAACTGTATTTAAAAAGTGTGGGCCGTGGTGCCAATTTATTATTGAATGTACCGCCGGATGGCAATGGATTACTCACTTCATTTGATTCTGTATCATTAATTGGGTTCAAAAAATTAAGAGAAAATAATTTTGGAAAAAATATTTTCAAACATGCAGGTACCTATCATTTGTTTGGGGGTATATTAAAAAAAGCACCTGCAGTAAGTGATGGTAATTTTAAAACCACAGAAAAATTTACTGCAACAGAAAGAGAATCGGTAGGAGTGGAAATAAAAACAAATAAAAAAGTAAACTGTATTGTGCTGTATGAAAATATAAAAGATGGACAAAATTGTGCCGGATACAAATTATTACTGTTTGATAAAAAAGAACAATTAGTAAAAGAAATTCACGGAACAACTATTGGCAGAAAAAAGATCATCACATTTCCTGCAGTTGATATCAGTACCATTGAATTAACTATTGAAATAGAAAAAGGAGCAACTTCCATTACTGAAATAGAAGGCTATTTAATTAAAGATAACCTGGTAGAAAAATAAAACTACACTAATGAAAAAATTACTTGTCACGCTGATCATTTTTCACTCTCTGCAAACACTTGCACAAACCTATCAACCCAATTGGGAAAGTTTAGATAAGCGACCTGTACCCACCTGGTTTACCGATGCAAAGTTTGGCATCTTCATCCATTGGGGTGTATATGCTGTACCCGGGTGGAGCAGTAAAGGGCAATACGCCGAATGATACCAACAGGGATTACAAAACAATGATACAGCACGCCAGAAATTTCATAAAGCAAAATTTGGCAACCGTACCTATTACGATTTAGTCAATGATTTTAAAGCAGAATTATTTAATCCCGATGAATGGGCAAAAGTATTTGAACAATCCGGTGCAAAATATATTGTACTTACTTCCAAGCATCATGACGGATTTACACTATGGCCAAGCAAAGAATCTGACCGTGACTGGGGCTTTAAATGGAATGCAGTTGATGTTGGACCTAAAAGAGATCTGATAAACGATTTGTTTAACGCAGTTCGCAAAACATCTGTTCATGCCGGCATGTATTATTCCTTATACGAATGGTTTAATCCGCTTTGGAAAGCTGATAAAAATAAATTTGCTACCGAACACACCTGGCCGCAAATGAAAGAGCTCATTAATAATTATCAACCTGATGTTTTTTGGACGGATGGTGATTGGGAAGCAAGTGATTCAGTTTGGAAAAGTAAAGAATTTTTAACCTGGTTGTATAACGAAAGCACTGTAAAAAATAAAGTTATAGTAAACGATCGCTGGGGTGCCGGCCTTCGTTTTAAGCATGGAGGAATTTATACTCCCGAGTACCAGCCCGACCTGGATTTTGAAGATCATGCTTGGGAAGAAAGCCGTGGCATGGGTTATAGTTATGGATACAATAGAGAAGAAGATGCATGGGATTATAACTCCACACAATCGCTGGTATTGCAATTAATAGATAAAGTAAGCCGTGGCGGAAATTTTTTATTGGATATTGGCCCCGATGAACATGGAAAAATTCCACCCATTATGCAGGAACGTTTATTGCAAATGGGAGACTGGTTAAAAATTAATGGCGAAGCTATTTATAATACTGCAAGATGGAGAGTTCACTCACAATGGAGTGAGGGCAACCGGGAGTATAAAGACAGGAGTGGAGACATGCTGTTAAAAATTACTATCGACCCAGACTTAGGTTATGCTGTTAAAGAAATATTTTATACTTACAACGCTGCCACAAATGCTTTGTATGGTATCTTCCCAAAATACCCGGATAATAAAAAATTGGTTTTAAAAAATGTTACGCTGCCTGCTGTCACTGGTATTAGTTTTTTATCTACCCAACAAAAATTACAATGGAAACAGGTTGGTAATAATGTAGAAGTAACACTGCCGGAGTACAATCCTAATACCATTAAAGCTCCTTATGCCTATGCTATAAAAATTGATAATTATGGAAAATTTGTTACCAAGCCAAAAGTAAATGTGGCTTATAACAAAGCATTGCAACCAACAGTAAGTATTACTAATAACACTGAAGGTGCTGCAATTTATTTTACTACAGATGGTACAAATCCAACGCTACAATCTAAAATATACAGTGTGCCGTTTACGGTAGCGGCTACCACAACTATTAAAGCAATGGCTGTAGTAAACGGATTAATTAACAGCGATGTAATGGAAACTGTGGTGAAAGCTTATTCAAAAATGAAAGCATTAGGTACAACAATAGTTAGACCTGGGCTTAAATACAAATATTATGAAGCTGAAGCAATGAGTACCACAAAAGTGGAGCAATTGCAACCTATAAAAACTGGGGTAGCAAACAGTTTTAATTTAGATGATAAAGACCGTAGCCAAAAATTTGGATTTGTTTTTGAAGGCTTTATTAAGATATACAAAACAGCCATGTATGATTTTTATGCAGCAAGCGATGACGGCAGCTTATTATATATTGACGATGCATTGATAGTAAACAATAACGGTAATCATGGCTTTGAAGAAAAAACGGATAAAGCTTATTTAGAAAAAGGGTTACACAAAATAAAAGTTGTGTATTATGATGCCGGTGGTAATAACGGGTTAAGTGTTAGTTATAATTTGAAAGGAGAAAATAAAGTACCGGTACCAGCAAATATTTTATTTTACTAAAAGACTAAAAGGGATCAGTTGTACAAATGATCCCTTTATTTATTTGCCTTTGAAATTTGCTTTTCTTTTTTCTAAAAAAGCGGTTGTTCCTTCTTTCATATCTTCAGTAATAAAACAATCACCGAAGGCTTCTATTTCTTTATCGTAACCACTTTTGCCATTGGTATAAGCACTATCACTTACTACGGCAACATTTATACATTCAATAATTTTTCCGATAGCAATGGGGGCTTTTGATTGAATAACAGTTAAAATATCTTTTGCCCTTTGCAGCAAAGTTTCTGCTGTGGTAACATGATTTACCAAACCTAATTGCAATGCTTCATTGGCATCAACTAAATTTGCCGTCATTTGGAGTTCCATACTTTTTCCTTTGCCTACTAATTGTGTTAAACGTTGTGTGCCTCCATAGCCGGGTATCAATCCTAAATTAACTTCGGGTTGTCCAAACTTTGCATTTTCACTACATAATCTAAAATGACATGCCATTGCCAGTTCACATCCGCCGCCTAAAGCAAAGCCATTTACTGCTGCAACGATGGGCTTCTTACTGTTTTCAATTTTAAAAAAGACCAATTGCCCACGTTTGGCCAGTTCCATAGCTTCTTCTTTATCCAATCCACCAAATTCGGTAATATCTGCTCCGGCAACAAATGCTTTTGGCCCTGCACCAGTAATGATTACACTTTTAATTGCTGTGTTATTATATACTTCATCAATGGCTTTATCTAAGTCAGTAAACACCTGTGCATTTAATGCATTTAATTTATCGGGCCGGTTAATGGTGATAATGAATATGCCATTTTCTAAAGCAGTTAAAATTGTTGAATACATAATTCAGTAAAGTTTTATAATTTAAAAATCCCTGTTCACTTTCACCCATCCTTTTATATAATCAGCAATATCAGTTGTGGGTGTGCCGGGTGCAAATAATTTCCCCACACCCATTTCATTCAGCGTCTTCATATCATCTTCAGGAATAATGCCACCACCAGTAAGCAATACATCATTCATTTCTTTTTCCTTCATCAATGCAATAACTTTTGGAAAAACAGTATTGTGTGCACCGCTTAAAATGCTGATGCCAATAGCATCCACATCTTCCTGTAAAGCGGCATTTACCACCATTTCGGGTGTTTGGCGCAGGCCGGTGTAAATTACCTCCATACCGGCGTCACGTAATGCTGTTGCAATAACTTTTGCACCACGGTCGTGTCCATCAAGGCCTACCTTTGCAACTAATACTCTTATGGGACGTTCAGCCATAATTAAATTATTTATTCAAAAGTACATTTCTTTGTGTAACCAACTAAAATTTTGAACAATGCAATACAGAAAATTTGGCAATACCGATTTATTAGTTAGTGAAATTGGTTTTGGTGCCTGGGCCATTGGCGGTGGCGCCATGATCGGTAACACCGCTATTGGCTGGGGCGATGCAGATGATGAAACTTCTGTAAAAGCTATGCATGCAGCATTGGATAACGGTATCAATTTTTTTGATACTGCAGATATTTATGGGCTTGGCCATTCGGAAGAAATTATTGGAAAAACGATTGGTAGTAAGAAGGAAATTATAATTGCCACAAAAGTGGGTAATGTTTCCCGTAACGAGGAGTTTACTGTCGATTATGCTAAAGACTATATCATTAAAGCCTGTGAAGCATCTTTAAAAAGGCTGAAGAAAGAAACCATTGATTATTACCAGTTGCATACGGCAAGAATGATTCATTTGCAAAACGGGGAATGCATTGAGGCAATGCAATTATTGCAGCAGCAGGGCAAGATCAGGTATTGGGGTTTATCGCTGAATACTTTTGAACCTTTACCCGAGACAAATTTTTTGTTGCAGAATAATTATGGCAATGGTTTTCAACTGGTATTAAACCTCATCAATAAAATAGCTTTACCAGTTTTAAAGATGGCTGCAGAAAAGGGTTGTGGTATTATTGCAAGAATGCCTTTACAGTTTGGTTTATTAACCGGTAAATTTGATAATAGTTTTTCATTTTCTGAAAATGATCACCGAAAAAAAAGAATTACCAAAGAGATTGTTGATGCGACTAATCAATTGCCTGATGGGGTTTGGCAACTCTGCAATAAATATCAGTGTACTAAAACACAATTAGCACTTAGTTACTTATTAAGCTATGCTGAGGTCTCCACCATTATTCCGGGAATAAGAACAGTGCAGCATGTAAAAGATAACACAACCGGGTTATTTAATTTAAGTAGTGAAGATAAATTACTGATTGAAAATGTTGATACATCAGCATTGATACAGCTGATCATAAAACAAGGTTAACCCAATAGCGCCAATGCATTTTCAATTCGCTTAATAGTTTCTTCCCTGCCAATCATTGAGGCAATTACAAAAACCGGCGGGCCAAATTTCCCCCCCACCAGCATAATTCTAAATGGCAATTGCAGTTCGCCGGGTTTAATATTTTTTTCGGCAGCCAGCTCTTTAAAATTATTTTCCACCGAAGTGGTATCCCACTCCTGTAGCTTTATTAGTCGTTCTATCCAGTCGATAAAAAACAGTTGCTTCTCTTCATTCCATTTCGGTTTCACTGCAGCGGTATCTAAAGTTGATGGAGTAATAAAAAAGAACGAACCCTGCTCATAAAAATCAGGAATTAAAGTACACCTCTCTTTTACCAGTTCAATTACTCTGTCAAAGTAAACTTCATCGGAAATGGTAATACCATTAGATACATACACATCCTTAACTTTCAACTTTAAACTTCCAACTTTCAACTTTTTTATCCATTCATGATTGAACCATTTTGCTTTTTCATAATCGAATTTGGCGCCGCCGCTATGCACACGGTCGATACTGAATTTTTCAATCAATTCTTCCTTGGTAAATAATTCCTGCTCTGTGCCTGCATTCCACCCTAATAATGCCAGCAGGTTAATAAAGGCTTCGGGTAAAAATCCTTTTTCTTTAAATCCTTCAGTCAACTCATTGGTTTTAGGATCGGTCCAGTTCATAGCAAAAACCGGGAAACCATATTTTGCTCCATCCCGTTTACTTAATTTACCACTTGGCCCAAGTATTAAAGGCAGGTGAGCCCATTCAGGCATTTTATCTAAACCAAATAAGTATTTCCAAAGCAATACATGCACAGGGGCACTTGGTAACCATTCTTCCCCTCTAAATGCATGGGTGATTTGCATTAAGTAATCATCAACCACTACTGCTAAATGGTAAGTGGGCATTCCATCAGCTTTTAGTAAAACTTTATCATCAACTAAACTGGTTTCGTTTTTAATTTCACCACGTATCATATCGGTAAATGACACTATTTCATTATCCGGCATTCTTATGCGTATCACATATCTTGTACCTGCTGCTAACAAAACAGCCACTTCATCTGCTGTAAGCGTCAATGAGTTTTTCATTTTCATTCTTACATGATGATCGTATTGTGGTGAAGTATTTTCTGCGGATTTAAAATCATTACGCATTTTCTCCAGTTCTTCTGGTGTATCAAATGCATAATAGGCATGACCGTCTTTTACAAGCTTGTCTGCATATTGTTTATAAATATCTTGTTCTTTTCTTTCGCTTTGGCGGTATGGTCCAAAAGCACCGCCATGCAACGGGCTTTCATCGGGTTCTATACCACACCATTTCAGGCAATCAAAAATATATTGTTCGGCACCTTCCACAAACCTCGTTTGGTCGGTATCTTCAATACGAACAATAAAATCGCCACCTTTATTTTTTGCAAACAAATAATTATATAATACGGTACGTACACCGCCTAAATGCAAACCACCCGTGGGGCTTGGTGCAAAACGAACTCTTACTTTACTCATGCGGCAAAGATACAATGCGTAATAACTATAATAAAGTTGAATTGTATAAATAAAAAAAACGCCTCCTGAAATGGAAACGGTTTTAAATATCAATCCACAAAGTTTAACGTAACAGTATTGTTCGTGGGGGATTGCCATCAATGGAAATGGTAGCTAACCTGTCGCAGGTGCCATCACCAAAATCAATAATGGCATAATGATTGGTACCTTCTACTTTTAATTTTCCTGTACCTATATTTTCACAAATAGTTTTCTTTTGCAGTGCTTCTGTTATGTAGCAATTCCTTGTTTTTCCAGTTGAATTGGTTACAGTATGATTTCCGGTAATTAAAAATACATCATCCAGTAAAGTGTTAGGTGTGGTTGTGCCGTCAATTTGAACTGCATCCCTTACACCGCTGTGTAACCAGTATCTTCCGTCAGGTGCTGTTATTTTTCCATTCTCTACCCTACGCTGCCAGCCCTTGGTAGTTATAGTGCTGGTATTCGTCCAGGTAACAGTACCTTCTTTTTTAAATCCATTTATAAAATAGTTATTGAAAGTTATTACAGCAGTGCTTCCGGCTTTTCTTACAGAATCAGAAAGTACCACATTTATTTTCCCTTTACGGATAATACCATTTGATGAGTTACAGGTACCACTGCCAAAATCAATATTAATTGTTTTGGGAAAACCTGATGCCGGATTAACACTAACAGAGGCACAAGTCAGTATATTGGTTGTTATAACAGTTTGAGAACCGGAATTATTTCCAAGCAGGCTTTTATTTGCGGCTGCCTCCATAAACACTTCATTTACATCTTCGGTAATATTATCTGCAACTGCCTGCCCAGTGCTTAGTTCAAAGGTGGTTTCCTGTTCTGCAGAAGAAACAACTGTGGTATTTTCTTTTTTGCAGGAAGTAAAGCTGAACAGCACAACAGTAACTGTCAATGTGGTAAAAATTTTTTTCGTTTTCATAGAATTAATTTAAATGCCTATGATGGATTTTTAGGACGGAATTATATTAATTGAAACGCTTAAACTGCCTGAAAATTGTGCTTAAAAGAGGTTTTTTGTACTTAAAATCAAGCAGTTATATTTAATTTAAAATTATTTGGGTGTAAATTTGACATATGAACGGCGTTGCACCACATTTTTGGCGGGAATCGAAGGCGAAATTCTTTAAGAAAGATTTGTACTTCATCAGTACGCCTTGGTGGTTGCGGAGGCTTTTTCCCGCCTGTATTTGGGATATTAAAACAACAGAGAAAATTATTTATCTAAGTTTCGATGATGGACCCCATCCTGCAATTACCCCCTTTGTATTAAATGAATTGAGAAAGTATAATGCAAAAGCTACTTTTTTTTGTATTGGTGATAATGTGCGGAAATTTCCCGAAATGTATAAACAGGTAATTGATGAGGGACATGCTATTGGCAACCACACTATGCATCATATAAATGGCTGGAAAAATACTGATGAAGATTATTTAAATGATATAAGTGAAGCAAAAAAATTTATCAACTCATCTTTATTCCGTCCGCCTTACGGACGTGTAAAAAGATCTCAACTTCGCCAACTGCCAACTGCCAACTATCAACTGTCAACTGTTATGTGGTCTGTCCTGGCAGGCGATTGGGTAGCCACACTTACACCACAAAAGTGTTTTGAACAGATTAAAAATAAAATTTACCCTGGGTGTATTGTTGTTTTTCACGATAGCGAAAAGGCAAATGAACGCATGAACTATGCTTTGCCAAAACTGCTTGAACACTTTACTAAGCTGGGTTATAATTTTAAAAAGATTGAAATTTAAAGCGGAAAATATGTTGATGAAAAACTGTTGTTAAGTGTACCGGAGTTATACAGTTTGATAATGCTTTTTTTGAGAAGTGTCATAAAAAAATTGGGCCTGGGTAGAAACCCTGGCCCGTTTTTAATCCGTACCCTATGAAAACTAGGATAAATGTACAACCTTGTTTTCAAAAAAGCAATATTTTTTTTTACATCATAAAGTTATCCTGTGCCCCACACCATTAATGTAGATGATTGCAATGTTATCACAGTCTCCATTTCCATAGTCTAATAAGGCTTCACGGCCATCCCTTACAAGATGTACTGTACCTTTTATAATCCAGCGGCAGGTAAACTTCTTAATCAGCGGCTCTACAATGGTTGATGACCAGTTGTGGCCAAATGAATTGGAACCTGTGGCACCCCCCATTATTTTATAAACATCATCTAAAGGAAAGTTTGGGGTACCATTACCTTCAATCTGCAATATATTTTTAGTGCTGTTCCATTTACGCCATTTACCGGTATTGGTATTGGTAATTTTGCCATCTATCACACTTACTTTTAATCCCTGCATATTAGATGTGCCGGTATTTTCTGTAATATGTGTGCCTTCAATTTTAAAACTGTCAACATAATAATCCACAAAAGTAGTGCTGATTTTAGCGCCGGGTATCAGCATTCTGTTAGTGTAAATGGTTACAATTTTCCCTTTGCGTAATTTACCATCACGGCCTAAGCAGCCATTCCCAAAATCAATAGTTACGGTTTTAGGAAAAACACCCGGCTGCCTTGGAACTACGGTAATAGTATAGCAACGCGGTGTTGTTGGTGTAAGCCTGACGCCAGGTTCTCCCAATCCTGCCGATACGTTGGTGCCCATACCTAAATCTTCACCTGCATCTTCTGTACTTATGCTGGCAGTAATGTTAAATACATCATCAAATTGTGCTTCCGTTTGTGCATCTTCGGTGGTGGCATTTACTGTTGCCGCAACTTCTGCAGGGGTACTGTTATCTGTTACCTCAACTGCACTGGTTTCTTTTTTACAACTGGTAAACGTAAGGGCTCCCAATACTGCAAAAGCAGCAAGCCACATGGTAAGATTAATTTTCGTTTTCATAATAAAAATGTTTTAATAAAGGTGAATAGTGAATACCTTTTTAAGACTCCGGTTGCACAACAGAGTTTAAAGCACTGTTAAATTTTTTTTAATGACTTTTGCATTTCAAAATGTAATTATGACTTTAACAGATACACATTGCCATTTATATTCAGAAGAGTTAATAGCTGATATTGATGCGGTAATAAAAAGGGCATCAGATGAAAGTGTAGAAAAATTTTACTTGCCTGCTATAGATAGTACCACACATGAAGCTATGCTGTTACTCGAAGAGAAATATCCCGGTAAATGTATTGCCATGATGGGCTTGCACCCCTGCAGTGTAAAAAAAAATTACTTAGATGAATTACAGACAGTAGAAAAATGGCTTGACAAAAAAAAATTTGCAGCTGTTGGAGAGATTGGACTCGATTTTTATTGGGATAAAACGTATGCCGATCAGCAATATAATGCTTTTAGAAAACAAATAGACATGGCATTGCAAAATAGATTACCCATTGTTATTCATACCCGTAATGCAATGGCAGAAACAATTGCTGTTGTAAAAGAATATGCCGGCAAGGGGCTCTTTGGTATTTTTCATTGTTTTAGCGGCACTTATGAAGATGCAGTTACTATTATTGATATGGGCTTTTATTTGGGAATAGGGGGTGTGGTAACCTATAAAAATTCCGGGTTGGCACAAGTGGTAGAAAAGATTGATATGCTCCATTTTGTGTTAGAAACAGATGCCCCTTATTTAACACCTGTTCCATTTAGAGGAAAAAGAAATGAAAGCAGTTATTTAAAATACATAATAGATAAAATTGCGGCCATAAAAAATGTAACTGTAGAAGAGGTTGCAGCTATAACCACAGCTAATGCCGAAAAAATATTCGGCATATAAGGTTGAAACCGTATTTTTGCCCTCCTTTAAAAATGGAGACTTGTCCGAGTGGTTGAAGGAGCACGCCTGGAAAGTGTGTATAGGGGAAACTCTATCGAGGGTTCGAATCCCTCAGTCTCCGCAAAAAGCATCATTATGTTTTGCGTGTATATCCTTCAAATCCTGAAGGATTTTGCTTTTAGCCATAAGGGATTTAAAAATTTCATCCCTTCTTATTTTAAATCAATCAGCAATTTGAACAGGTTTCAAAGTATGACTAAATTCATCTCTTTGGTTGACTAACGTCCTTATTTGCGCTTATATATAAATATACTTTTGACATGAATGTTAGCCTTGAAAAATGTTTGGGTAAAGAAACAGGGTATAGTATAATGGAGTAAATGGTTGTAAAATGTGATTATAGAATATTAAATTATTTGTATGAATCTTATAATTGATAATAACAGTAAACTTAGTGATATTAAAAAGCAGTTTTCGGAAGTATATCATTTTTTAAAAATAGAATTTTTTAAAAAGCCTCATGCAGAAAATAAATTATCGCTTGAAATGGATAAAATTACCAGCGATAAAACAATAGTAATGATTTCAAAATTTGAAGGCAGTGTAATTATTGATATTAACAAAAACAAAACTGTTAACCAGCTGGAAAAGGATTTTTGGGATAAATTCAGATTGTCGGTACAGGTATTTCGTAAATCGATGAATATGTGGATTGAAACTTCATTAACCGATGCCTGGACCCTGGAACGACAAAACAGTGAAGGGGAGATATTCAGTACAAATGAAAATGCAGGAATAATAGAAAAAAGTTTTGAAGACCACAGGGTTGACATGAGGTAAATACCCGCTGAAAGAAAATAAAATTATAAATGAAATATAAAATTATTTATGGTATTATTTTAGTTTTATTTTTTAATCCAAATAATTCTTTTGCACAAAAGAACTTTATATTAAACGGCGAATATAAAGATTCAGCTGTTACAATAATACTGATTCATCCTTCGCTTACAATAAAATTTTACCAGCTTAATAATCAACAATTATTTTGGTTTACTACGGGAGTTCAGTCGCAGGCTTTAAAGCTTACACTGAAAGATTGCATTGACAGCGCTGTAAATACAGGACTTAATGTAAATAAATATCACTATAATGAAATCATTGCAGCAACAGAAAAAACAAATACTACCGACCGGCTAAAAAGCTTTAAAGACGTATATGGGTTATTAAAGTAAACTTTTTGATTACTTAGTGCGGATAAATCTACTGCAACAAAAATATTTGGTATAATTATTGTTTTGGTGTGCCGAAGAATTATTTTTCCAAATTAACAACTGCAATAAATTACAACAATCTATTAAGATTGCTTTTATTTAACTAATAAACAACAGCAAGATGAAAAAGCAAATTATTTTAAGTATGCTTACCCTGGTAATTTTTATTACAACTGCCAATGCACAAAGTAAGGGGCATAGTTATACTACTGCATTAGGCGTAAAATTTTTAGATGGCGCTGGCATTTCATTAAAACATTTTATAAGCGAAAGAGATGCATTGGAAGGTATTGGTTTTTTCTGGAGCCAGGGAACAAGAATTACCGGATTATATGAACTGCATTATGACATAAATGGTGCGCCGGGATTAAAATGGTATGTTGGCCCCGGTGTTCATCTTGGTTTTTATAATACAAAAAATGGTGGTGGTACATGGGCAGGAATTGATGGGGTATTAGGTCTTGATTATAAAATAAATAATGCGCCCCTTAATCTTTCTTTAGACTGGCAACCATCTTTTGAATTTGGTACAGGCCGTGGTTTCACCGGAAACTGGGGTGGTTTTGGTGTACGATATACTTTTTAAATATGTAATAAGGTGTACGGGCAGATGGGAAATGTTATTCTAATATTTTTTCCATCTGCATACTTCTGCTACCTTTTATTAAAACCTGTATATGCTCAAACTGCTGTTTATTAAACCAGTCTTTGGCCTGCAACGAATTTTCTAAATTAATGTACCGATGCTTTAATTTGCTATAATCACCACCAACTAAAACAACAGCCTGCCATTTATAATTATCAATTACTTTAATTATTGATTGATGTTCGGCAACACTTTCATTTCCTAATTCCATCATACCGCCAAGTAATAAAACTTTTTTACCACCCTCCATTTTTGCAAAATTTTCTATGGCAGCTTTCATGCTGGTAGGGTTGGCATTGTAAGCATCCACGATGAATTTATTATTGTTTTTTTTCATTAACTGGCTGCGGCTGTTGCCGGGAACATAATTTTCCAGAGCCTTTTTTATTTTATCATCTGCTACTTTAAAATATTTTCCTGTCGCAACAGCAGCCAGCACATTAGGCAGGTTGTATTCACCAACCAATTGTGTTTGTATATTTTCAATTGCTGCCCCTTTTGTAATAACAACATTTAAAAAGCCTGTGCTGTTTTTTATTTCGCCGGTAATATCGGCATCATGAATTCCATAGGTGCTTATCTTGGCAATGCCTTTACTCATTTCTTTTAAATAATCATAATCGTTCATTATAAAAGCAATACCATTATTGGCTCTCAGGTAATCAAATAATTCACCCTTGCCTTTTCTAACACCCTCCTCACCGCCAAATCCTTCTAAATGCGCTTTGCCACAATTAGTAATTAAACCATGTGTTGGCATTGTGTATTGACAGTAACTTTCAATTTCTTTTAGATGATTGGCCCCCATTTCAATCACACCAATTTCAGCATCACCCTGTATTTTTAAAATAGTGATTGGAATGCCAATGTGGTTATTAAGATTGCCTTCAGTGGTATAAGTTTTAAAAGTAGCAGACAACACTTCATGTACCAGTTCCTTGGTGGTGGTTTTACCATTGCTTCCGGTAATGGCAATAAACGGAATGGAAAATTGTTGCCGGTGATGTTTTGCCAATAATTGAAGTGTGGTTAATACATCGTCGGTTAAAATTATTTTGTCACTTACAAAATCCGTTCGTTCATCAATAATGGCATAAGCTGCACCTGCTGCTAAGGCCTGTTGGGCAAATAAATTGCCGTTAAAATTTGGGCCTTTTAAGGCAAAAAATAAATCCCCGGCTTTAAGTTTTCTGGTATCGGTTTGTATAGAAGGATGCGCTAAAAATATTTTATATAACTGTTCAATTTGCATGTTTCAAAATTAGGGTAGAACCACATATATTCCGTAATTTTTTTTATTGCACTTAATGCATTAGAATAAAAAACCTCCTGAAAAGATCAGGAGGTTCAAATAATTTATAAGAAACTTATTTTTTCTTTTTTCTCGAATTCTGTTTGCGGCTTCCAAAAATATTACCGTCTTTAAAGCCTGGTCCTTCAGGTGGGCCAAGGTAAGTTTGTGCACAACGGAAACCAACTGTGCTTGCACCCTGGTCTTCCTGCATAAAGCGACGGCTGCCTGGTGATAACCAATAAGGCCTGTCGTTCCAGCTACCACCTTTAATAACTCTCGACTCATCATTTATTAAAGAAGAAATACCATATCCATAATACACACCACTGGCAGAGTCACCATCTAAATAATTGATAACATTATTTTTTTGATAGTTACTGCGGTTCTTAACTTCTTCATCAGAAATATCAACTTTCTTTAAACGGTTTACCTGTACACCACCGGCACTGTCTTTTTCATATTCACCGCCACTGTTTTTATAATATTTTTGGAATTTGTTACCACGGAAATAGTTGAAATCCTGTCCATCACTTGGTGTTAGAGGTCTGTATACGTCACCAACCCATTCGCTTACATTACCACTCATATTATATAGGCCGAATGCATTAGGATAAAATGCCTTAACAGGACCTGGTATTGCAGCACGGTCATTTAATCCACCTGCCACACCCATATTATCACCACTGCCACGTTTAAAGTTTGCTAAGAATTTACCTTGCCAGCTTCCACGGCGGTTATCACGTAAACCGTTAGGGTTATTGCTCCATGAATAGATTTGTTGATTACTCAGTAATTCTTCACCAGATTTCCCCTCTTTTTTACGTGGAGACGGGTTTTGTGCATAAATACCATAAGCTGCATATTCCCATTCTGCTTCAGTCGGCAGACGATAACCCATATTTAAAATACCATCTTCCATTCTTACCAGGCCTCTTGGTTTTCCATTAACATCTTTTAAATCAGACTTTTTAGGCTTGCTCCTGCTTTGAATCATATCCGGAGCCATTAAATAGGTTTCTGTATTAAAAGCATCGGCTGCGGCACCTTTCATTTCTTTTTTAGCGGCGTCTTTTTTCAAATAACCTTTTTGAATAAGATTCAGTTCATTTACCCTGTCTGTTCTCCAAACACAAAAATCATGTGCCTGTTGCCAGCTTACACCAACAACGGGATAATAATTATAAGATGGGTAACGGAAATAATACTCAACATAAGGTTCGTTATAAGCCAGTTCTTCACGCCATACCAAAGTATCGGGTAGTGCTTTTTTCATAATAGAAGTATCTCCTGAAAACGTATTTTCAAGCCAGTAAAGATATTCTCTGTAGTGTACATTGGCTACCTCTGTCTCATCTATAAAGAAGGAAGGAACAGTAATACGGCGGGGAACATTATTCCAGTCGCCCATTACATCTTCATCCTTGGCGCCCATTACAAATGAACCACCCTGCACAAAAACCAGACCTGGTCCTGCTTTGGGATATTTTACTTTGGCCACATGGAAATTACCCATGTTCTTATCATCGTAATTCCAGCCTGTGGCAGATGATTTGGCGCTTTTCTTTTTAAATAAGCCACCGTTTTTGCAGGCACTTAATGAAACTGCTGCGGCAACAAGAATAATGAGATTTTTACTTGAAAATAATTTTAACATGTTCGTTCGTTTATCAAATTGTTTAACGAAAGGTTTTCTTTTTTATTGTATATGGGGTTATACTGGCTGCGAATATAAATACTTTAAGTGACATACGGTAAATGCGGCCATCTTTTTTAGATACTAAGACGGGGTAAATCTATAAATATTGCAACTTTATTTTTACATAACTGGTTTACTGAAATTTTATTGCACGGGTTTATTTGAAAAGTTATAGCATTACATAATAGTCATTAAAATAAACATAAAATAATTTATAGCCGGGGATGCAACAAATACCCTAACTGATTTGTCTGGTTAATTGAAAGGTTATAAACCTTTATAATAACAACAGTTAACAGGGAATAAAGTAAGTACGCAGATAAAATAAATCATTTATCTAAAAAGAAAACAATAATCGGAAACATATACCGTTTGCTAATGCAAGGAAAAAATTTAGTATTGTACAGCAGATTAGGACATTATACGTAACTACATTATTTTAAAAAAAAGTAAGTATCTTTAAAATCTGATTTTATGATTTTTTAACAAGATTTTATAAATTAGTTGTTCATTTCAGGAAAACTACTATTTTTACAACAGAATCAAACTATAAAACTAAACGCTTATTGAGGTAAGTTCTACCTAACCAAGACAAAACAAAACGCATGAAAAGAGTAACTTTAAAACTAACTACTTTAGTTATGTTACTGGGAGGAGCAACAACTGTATCTGATGCCCAGTCAACAAAAATCAACGTCGTGACATCTGCGGTACCATTCTTACGTATTTCTCCGGATATCAGAGGGGCTGGTATGGGTGATGCTGGAATTGCAACTTCAGCTGATGCTAATTCAGGATATTCCAATTTAGCTAAATTGCCTTTTAGTAAAAGTAAGGCAGCTTTTGGCGCATCTTATACCCCCTGGTTAAGGGATTTAGGAATAAGTGATGTTTACGTAGCTGCATTAAACGGGTATTACAAATTAGATGATGATCAGGCTATTTCAGGTTCGTTAAGATATTTTAGTTTAGGTAGTATTGAATTTACAAACAGTATTGGTGATCCTCAGGGTTCATACAGACCACGTGAAATGGCATTTGATTTAGGCTACTCAAGAAAACTCTCTGCTAAAAACAGTATTGGTATAGCGTTGCGCTACATAAATTCAAATTTGGCCGGAACAGTTAATAACGTTACATATAAAAAAGCTTCTGCGGTTGCAGGTGATTTACATTTTTTCCATACCGGCGCAAAAGAAAACGGAGAAGGATTTAACTGGGGTGTTACTTTAAGTAACCTTGGTTCAAAAATTTCTTACACCAGCGATGCAAATCAAAAAGATTATATTCCTGCCAACTTGGGAATAGGGGGTGCTTACACAAAAGTATTTGATGAAGATAATAAGATCACATTTGCATTGGATTTAAATAAACTGATGGTTCCAACACCAGGTGATACTAGTGCAGGGGCATTATCAAAATACCGTACACAAAGTGTAGTTAGCAGCTGGTTCAAATCATTTGGAGATGCTCCTGATGGTATATCTGAAGAAATTCAGGAGATTAATGCTTCTTTAGGGCTTGAATACTGGTATAACAATCAGTTTGCTTTCAGGGCAGGATATTTTTACGAAAATCCTACCAAAGGAAACAGAAAATTCCTTTCTGTTGGTGCTGGTTTAAAGTATAATGTATTTGGATTAAACTTTGCTTATATTTTCCCATCAGGTAACGGGTCAACCCGTAACCCTTTATCTAATACTTACCGTTTTGGTTTAGTATTTGATTTCGACGGCACAAAATAAAATGTATAAAATATTTTGAAAGTGTCACGCCTCAGGCGTGATGCTTTTTTGTTTTTAGTACCAGCCAAATAGCTGATATTTACACTATAAAATAAGTTTAATGTCTTACAGAATTGGTTCGGGGGTGGATTTTCATCAATTAGTACCCGAAAGGGATTTATGGATTGGCGGGGTAAAGATACCGCATACAAGAGGGGCCCTGGGGCATAGTGATGCAGATGTATTGTTACATGCAATTTGTGATGCTATGCTGGGTGCATTATGCCTTGGTGATATTGGCGTTCATTTTCCCGATACAGATCTGTCTTTTAAAAATATCGACAGTAAAATATTATTAAAAAAAAGTTTTATACTCATAAAAAGCAAGGGGTATAAAATTGTAAATATCGACAGTACACTTTGTTTACAGGCCCCTAAAATAAAGCCCTACGTTTTGCAAATGCAGCAAGCCATTGCCGCAATACTTGAAATAACGGTTAACGATATTTCTATAAAAGCAACCACTACAGAACAACTTGGTTTTATCGGTAGAGAAGAAGGCCTTGTGGCTTATGCAACAATATTGCTCTGTAATGAGTCTGTTAGTTAGAAAGATTTACTTTGATAAGAATATTTGTCACATACATTATTTTGCTATTGATGTTGATGGTGCCGGCAATGGCTAAAAAACAGTCAAATATCTGGTATTTTGGAACTGGTGTGGGGTTGGATTTTAATCAAACGCCGCCTCGTCCCTTAAACAACGGGCAAGCTAATTCACAGGAGGGCTGTGCATCCATTGCTGATAATAACGGTAAATTATTATTTTATACAAATGGCCTTGCAGTGCTTAACCGCAAACACGAGATAATGCTCAATGGCAATAATCTGAGGGGTGATTTAAGCAGTACCAGTAATGCCGTTATTGTTCCACTGACAGGTAATGACAGTATTTATTATCTTTTTACTGTTGGTGCCACTGCTCAAGTAAACAAAGGCCTCCGTTATAATATCATAAATATAAAGGGAGACGGTGGCTTTGGAGAAGTAATAGAGAAAAATACTTTTGTTGATGAGGCATATGAAAAAATGGCTGCTGTAAGGCATTGTAATAACAGGGATGTATGGATAATGATCAGAAAGTGGGAATCTGATGAGTATGACAGTTATCTGCTTACCTCATCCGGCTTTAATTTTATTCCTGTTATAAGCCATACCGGTTTAACAATTGGCGGTATCCCAAACAATGCAATTGGCACACTCAAATTTTCAATCGATGGGAAAAAACTGGCTGCAGTGCATTCAACGGAAAATGATGTAGTGGAATTAATGGATTTTGATAACGCTACCGGTCAAATCAGTAATCCTATAATTTTAAAACCTAATATTGCTCCGCATCCATTATCATATACTGGTGTATATGCTGCCGAGTTTTCACCAAATGGAAAATTACTTTATGTATCAGCAAATAATTCTGCAACAGATCCGTGCACATTATATCAGTTTGATATCACATCTAATAATGCTGCTACAATAACAACATCAAAGCAAATTATAGCACAGCCTACACAATGGTTTGCCGGTGCTTTACAAACAGGACCAGACCTGAGAATTTATATGGCCATGTGGAAGGATACTGCGGTTTCTGTAATAGATAATCCGGATGTTTATGGTCCCGGCTGTAATTTCAGGCTTAATAAAATTTCTTTTGGTAATAAAGGCGAACCTGTACAATTTGGTCTGCCCACATTAATACAATCCGATTTGAATATAAGTCTTGTTCCTTATAATTTTGCAAGATCTGGTAGTTGCCTGGATAATAATGTTCAGTTTAATATCAACAGGGTATCGGGTATAGATTCTGTAAAATGGGACTTTGGAGATTCACAGCAATCACAGGCCATATCTCCTTTACATCGTTACACAGCACCGAGTTTTTATACAGTTAAGTTAACTGTATTTTCTACTGATTGTTCAGGGGCAGCTAATATAATTATACAAAAAAAAATCTGGCTTCCCGATGGTAATGTACCCCTTTTAGGAAATGATATTGAAGCCTGCTCATTCGAAAATTTACAGCTAACCGTAAATATTGCCGGTGTAAATTATTTATGGAGCGATGGCAGCAATGATAATAAAATAGAGATTACAAGCCCTGGACAATATTGGGTGGAAGTTGAACAGCAGGGTTGCAAACTTTCAGACACCATTAATATAACAGTAAAGCCTGCACCTTACGTTAATCTTGGAAACGATACAACAGTTTGTTCAAGCCAGGCTGTGATACTGAGTTCGGGAAATCCCATTGCCAGTGCATACTTGTGGAGTACAGGAGAAACCACAGCAACAATACAGATAAATAAACCAGGTTTATATAGTGTTACTGTAACTGAAAATACTTGTGTATCAACTGACACAGTAAATGTTGTTTGGGGTGATTGTCCTTTTTTTATTCCTAATGCATTTACTCCAAATAACGATGGCAAAAATGACTATTTCGGTGTTTTAAATAGCTTCTCATTACTTAATTTTTCCATGAAAATATATAACCGATATGGGCAGGTTATATTCAGTACAAATAATATTTCAGATAAATGGGATGGTAAATACAAAGGAAAAACCATGCCCGTTGGAACTTATCCCTGGTCTGTTGTATATGTTAATATACAGGGATATACCAAATGGATGAAGGGCACAGTTTTAATACTGCATTAACACAATAAACAAAAACTATCTTTAATTATTTGGCTACATTAGTACCTTTGCGGTCATGCAAATAATTTCTGTTAACATCGTCAATAAATCAGCTAACCCATTACCCTCTTATGCAACTGCAGGTTCTGCAGGTATGGATATAAGGGCAAACATTGAACACCCCATAACAATACAGCCGTTGGAACGTTACCTGGTACCTACGGGTTTGTTTATTGAATTGCCCGAAGGATACGAAGCACAAATAAGACCCAGAAGCGGATTGGCACTAAAGCAGGGTATTACCTGTTTAAATTCTCCGGGAACAGTTGATAGCGATTACAGGGGAGAACTGAAAGTAATATTAATAAACCTGAGTAATACCATACAGGTAATAAATAATGGCGACCGTATTGCCCAAATGGTAATTGCAAAAACTGCAATGGCGGAATTATTTCTGGTACAGCAATTGAATGATACGGTAAGAGGTGATGGCGGTTTTGGCCATACCGGTGTAAAATAAAATATTCTAATAAAGAAATATAAACCAGGCGATGAAAAATTTAACAGTTATATGTTTTGCCGCAATTGCAATACTTGCAATACAAAGCTGCCGTACCACTAAACAACTCAATAAAGCAATTGCCCCAAAAGATACCACTGTAAATATTATCCCAACTGAATCGGCCGCCGATTCAGTTAGAATGATAACCGAAACTATGAACCGGTTACGCAGCCATAATATCGATTACAAAACATTCAGTGCTAAAATAAAAGTGGAGTATGAAGATAGTAAAGGAAAGCAACCTGATATCATTGCGGTGGTAAGGCTTATGAAAGACAGTGCAATATGGGTATCTCTTTCAGCATCTATTTTTAATGTGGAAGTGTACAGGATGCTGATTACAAAAGACAGCGTGATATTAATGAATACAAGGGAAAAAGAAGTACAGTATCGTTCATTAGATTATCTTCAGGAAGTTACAGAAATACCTTTTGATTATAAAACCATACAGGATCTGTTGGTAGGCAATCCTATTTTTCTCGACAGTACAGTAGTTTCTTATAAGAAAACAGATTCCAGGATTTTAGTATCTACAATAGGGGAATTTTTTAAACACCTGCTTACACTTTCTTTAGATAATAATTTATTGCTGCATAGCAAGCTGGATGATGTGGATGTAACCCGTAACAGAACAGCAGATATTACTTATGATAATTTTGAGAATAAAAGCGGCGTTGATTTTTCTACCTACAGGGAAATAACAGTTTCAGAAAAAAATAAACTCGACATCAGGCTCAACTATAAACAATATGAGTTTAACAAAGAATTATCAGTATCTCTTAAAGTACCCAAAAATTATAAACGCAGGTAAGCGTTATTTATAATTATACACAAGTGTGAGTTTTTAACCCTGCTCATATTACCTGTATCAATTGTATTTTTGGTAAACACGCAAATTCAGCTCATGATAAAAATAATTTTCACTGCTGTTGTATTACTCTTTAGCATTGTGGCTGTGGCACAACCCGGTACCCGTGAGGAACTGGAAAAGCAACGACAGCAATTAAAAAAAGAACTGGAACAAACAGAGCGGATGCTCAATGAGAACAAGACAAAATCAAAAGAGAATTATATACAATGGAAATTGATTAATGATAAAGTGAACCTGCAGGACAGAATTATTGATAATATAAACCGGGATATTAATTTACTTAATAATAATCTTTATACCACACAAAAAGATATTAACCGATACGACAGGCTGCTGGATACACTTAAACAGGAATATGCAAAAAGCATGGTTTATGCTTACAAGAACAGGAGTAATTATGACTTTCTGAATTTTATTTTTTCTGCAGCAAGTTTTAATGATGCCATGAAACGTATTACTTATTTAAAAAGCTACCGTAATTACAGGGAAATGCAGGGAGAAAATATTTTGCGTACTCAGGAATTACGTAAGAAAAGAATAGAAGAGCTTACCGGTACAAGGCAAATGAAAAGTGTTGTATTGCAATCGAAAGATAAAGAAATGAGTGTGTTGGAAAAGGAGCAAAAAGAAAAAGACCGGATATTAAGCGAATTAAAAAAACAAGGCAAACAATTAAATGATAAAGCAGCAGCCACACGAAAACAATTAAAAAAAGTTGATAATGCCATTGCTGCAGCCATTAAAAGAGCGTTGGAGGATGCCAAAAAACTGGCTATAAAAAAGGCTGCTGATGATAAAGCCGCAGCAGACAAAGCTGTTGTAAAAAACAATACCAGCCCTGTATCACCTGTAACAAAAACAACTGTTACCCCTTCCAAAAAAACAGAGCCTAAAAAAGCTCCTGAGAGTGTGTTGTTAAATGCAGAGAATATTACTATTAATGCAAACTTCATCAGTAACAGGGGATCATTACCCTGGCCGGTTGATAAAGGATATGTGCTGATGCATTATGGAAGAAATCAATTGCCAAGCGGTACAGTAATGGATATTACAGGATTAACCATTGCTACAGATATCGGGACTTCGGTAAAAAGTATTTTTGACGGTACCGTTTCCAGTGTGGTGTATATAGATGATATGCAGGTAGTAATTATTCAACATGGAAAATATTTTACTACGTACAGCAATTTGTTAAGTGTTTCAGTTCAACGTGGGCAGGCAGTAAAAACCGGGCAGGCAATAGGAAAGGCTGCAGCTAATTTAGATGGTGTAGGTGCAGTGGATTTATACATTCAGGATGAGAAAGTAAATTTTGATCCTGAAAAATGGTTACGCCGCAGGTAACTTATTTGATCATCCTTTTATATAAGGTTTCATAAATAGGAACAATATTTTCAATATCAAATTTTTTGGCCTGCGCCAAAGCATTGGCTTTAAATTGTAACAGGGTGGCATCATCTTTAAAAATTTCCAAAGCATTTTTTGCCATATCCTCCACATCACCCACATTACTCATATAACCACTGTAACCGTTAATATTTATTTCGGGTAAACCACCTGCATTCGTCGATATCACCGGCACTTCTGCAGCCATGGCTTCCAGTGCAGCCAAACCAAAACTTTCATAATCGCTGGTTAATAAAAACAAATCGGCAATGGGTAAAATATCTTCCATCTGCTCCTGTTTGCCTAAAAACTTTATTGAACTATGCGATTTACAATCCCTGGCGCTTGCTTCAATATGTGTTCTTTCGGGCCCATCTCCCAATAATAATAAAGTAGAAGGCATTTTTTCGTTGATCAGTAAAAAAGTGGCAATAACATCTTCCACCCGTTTTACTTTTCTGAAATTGGAAGCATGTACAATTATTTTTTCACCATTAGGTGCAATTAATTTTTTAAATGCATCAACCGGTTTTCTGTGAAAACGGTCCACATCTACAAAATTGTGAATCACTTCAATTTCTTTTTCTATCTTAAAATTCTTATACGTTTCTTCTTTTAAATTTTCTGATACTGCTGTTAACACATCACTTTCATTCATGGAAAATGTAACAACGGGACTGTATGTTTTATCTCTGCCTACCAACGTAATATCGGTACCATGCAAAGTGGTAATTACCGGAATATGTTTTCCCTGCTTTGCCAGAATTTGTTTGGCCATATATGCTGCAGAGGCGTGTGGAATGGCATAGTGAACATGTAATAATTCAACATTATTATTATTGATAACATCCACCATTGTGCTGGCCAATGCAGTTTCGTAAGGCGGATAATCAAACAAGGGATACGTTGACACCCTTACTTCGTGATAAAAAATATTAGCATGAAAACCACTGAGCCTTACCGGTTGCTGGTAAGTGATAAAATGAATATTATGTCCTTTATCTGCAAGTGCTTTACCCAGTTCTGTAGCCAATACACCGCTACCGCCAAATGTGGGGTAGCAAACAATTCCAATATTCATATACAAGTGCTTTAAATAGTAAGTACAACTTTTTTGGTTGTGTGGTGCAATTTAGTGTATTATTATTCTCCATCCATTCCGTTCATGTATTGGTAATAAATCATTAAGTTTGTTACTCAACTAAATGTATGTTTAAAAAGAAAAGTATTTTAAGTGCAGCACTCCTTTTAATTTCAGTTGTTGTTTTTTCTCAGGCTGATGATTCGGTAATGATAAAAAAAATTACAGATGACATATTGCTTAATGGCAAGGCGTATGACAATCTGCGGACCTTATGTAAATCAGTAGGGCAACGGCTTAGTGGCAGCGCCGGTATGTATAAGGGTGAAGCATGGGGTGCAACTGCATTAGATAATGCAGGAGCAGAAAAGGTTTACCGCCAGGAATGCATGGTACCGCATTGGGTACGTGGCGCAAAAGAAGAAGCCTATTTTAAAACAGCCAAACGAAGTATGGATCCGTCTTTTAATATTTTGGCATTGGGCAATTCTGCCGGCACCGGAAAAAATGGGGTATTGGCAAAAGTTATAGAAGTAAAAAGCTTTGAAGAATTGAATCAAAGAAAAGATGAAGTAAAGGGTAAGATCGTATTTTATAATTATCCTTTTAATAAAACATTATTAAGAGGTGCTTATGGAGATGCAGTAAAGTTTAGAGGCGGCGGTGCATCTGCTGCAGCAAAATATGGGGCCCTTGCAGTAATTGTTCGGTCTGTTACAGCAGCCAATGATGATAATCCGCATACCGGGGCGTTGCGTTACAACGATTCATTTCCAAAAATTCCTGCGGTGGCAATTAGTACAAAAGGCGCAGATGAATTGAGTAAGTATTTAAAAGGAAAATATGCGGCTGATAATTTTTTTATAAGAACCAATTGTGCAATGTTGCCCGATACCATTGGCCATAATGTAATTGGCGAAATAAAAGGAACAGAATTTCCTGATGAGATAATTACAATTGGCGGACATATGGATAGCTGGGACCCTGCAGAAGGTGCCAATGACGATGGTGCAGGTATGGTGCAGAGCGTCGAGATCTTAAGGGCATTTAATGCCATTGGTTATAAACCCAAACGCACTATAAGAATTGTTTTATTTGCTAATGAAGAAAATGGCGGAAAGGGCGCAGCTAAATATGCAGCAGAAGCCAAAGCAAAAAACGAAAAACATATTATGGCAATGGAAAGTGATGGCGGATCAGAATACCCCCGTGGTTTTGGTTGTGGTATGACTAAGGCCCAGTATGCAAAAGTGGAAACATGGAAAAAATATTTTGAACCTTACGATGCAGATAAATTTTCTTTTAGCGAAGGTGGCGGCGGCGGCGCAGATATTGGCCCTTTGCAAACCAATTTTAAAACACCCCAGTTTGGGTTAAATACAACCGGGCAGCGGTATTTTAATTTTCATCATTCAGCTATTGATGTTTTTGAAAATGTAAATGGACAGGAATTACACCTTGGTGCAGCAGTAATGGCTGCAATGGTTTATTTGGTTGATAAATACGGATTATAATTAACTTGCAAAAAAATACAATTATGGAAGAAGTAAAATCTCCCGATAGCCTGAAACCTTTACCTAAAAAAGCAAATGGCTTTAAAAAATTTGTGCGGTGGTTTACATTTATTTTATTGATGGTATTATTATTATTTGGCTACTGGAAATATTATTATACTTATAGTGATGGCTACAGAAGCGGTTTATTACAAAAGCTGTCCCATAAAGGGAATATTTTTAAAACTTATGAGGGTGAACTGGTTCAGCGGAGTATAGTATCAACAGGTAATGTGGGAATAGCTTCTGAAAAATTTTATTTTTCTGTTGCAAGTGATAGTGTTGCAAAATCGATGCAAAATTTTGAAGGTAAAAATGTTAAGTTGCATTACCTGCAAAAAAACGGTACACTTCCATGGCGTGGCGAAAGCGAATACATTGTAGATAAAGTAGAGATCGATAACAACCCATAAAAATTTTAACCCTGCAATAAAAATATAACCGGTTTTTTATGAAAGTCGGTTTTTTCTTTTCTCCACTCAGTAATGGCTTTTGTTTTTACGTATTCATTAATTCCCGTAAGTTCTGCAGCAATACAAAATTTTGTAGAGGGTTTGCAGGTTTTTAAAATAGTTTCAATTAATTGATTATTCCGGTAAGGGGTTTCAATAAATATTTTAGTGCTGTTATTTTTTTCTGAAAATAATTCTAGCTCTTTTATTCGTTTTACTCTTTCCATATTATCTATAGGCAGATAACCCACAAATTCAAATTGCTGGCCGTTCATACCACTTGCCATTAATGCCAGTAGGATAGAGCTTGGCCCTACCAAAGGTTTTACTATTGCATCAAATTGTTGTGCTGCGGCAATTAAAATTTGTCCAGGGTCGGCAATGCCGGGGCAGCCTGCTTCACTGATGATGGCAATATTTTTTTTTGCCGCAATTTTTTGTTTAAATGTTGCAATCAATTCTTCTTCCGCTTTATGTATGGTAAACCACTCGTAATCGTCAATTACTATTTCTTTACAAATACTCTTTAAAAACCGTCTTGCAGTTCTTTCATTCTCTGCAAAAATTACCTGGCATTTTTTTACAGCATCAATAATGTACAAGGGAATAGTTTGCGTGGCAACTTCATCCAATACCGAAGGGATTAAATAGATAGTGCTGTTCATTATAATTAAGTATAAAAATTTATTTATTTGCAACCAGTTTGCTTTCATTATCGCCGTATAAACTGATAGTAGCGGCAATTACAGCATAACCCGGTGCCAGTATCCAACCTAAAACCGGTATCAGGTGCATCAGGTAAAAAACCATGCCATTACCAATGGCAAGGCCTTTTTGCTTGCCTATAAAAGCAATACTTTGTGATGTTGATAATTTATGCCTTTCGCAACTATAGTCCAGCATAGAAAAACCTAAATAATAACATTCCACCATTAGTGCAATCAATGGCGTTATCCAGCCAATTACAGGTATAAAAGCTAAAATAAAAATCGATATGGCATAAACTGTTTGCCATAACATGTTGCGTAATGCAATACGGATACCTCTGATAATATCTTTAAGTAGTTGTGCAAAACTGAATGGAAAATCATTGCCTTCCATTATGGCTTCTGTTTTTTCGCTTAAATATGCAAATAGTGGAGAGCCAATAATGAGAAAGAGGTATTTGAATAAGGAGAAGTAAAACAGCATTAAAACCAGGTGTAACATTATTTGTGCAAAAATTATAAACCAGCTTAGCCAGCCGTTCTGCATTTTTTGTATCCAGTCTTTAACTCCGGTTTTCAACAGCATAAAGTCAATGGCATAGTTGCTCGACTTCCAGAAAAAATAAATACCCACGCAAAAAAGAATGGCATATATCAGGCCGGGGATAAATATCCATTTCCACAAACGGTGTTTAATAATAAACCGGTGTGTTTGAAAATAAGCCTGTATGGCTGTTATGATTTCCTTGAGCATGCTTATTTATTCGTAGTTATTGTCTATTGTCTATTTTTGCTTTAAAGTTAAAGATATAATGAAGAAGTTACCAATTGAATTTTATGACAGGAAGGATGTGGTACAAATCGCAAAAGACCTTGTAGGTAAAATAATAATTTCAAAGTTTGATGGCCTTGTTACATCAGGCAGAATTGTAGAGACAGAAGCATATATTGGTCTTATTGATAAAGCCTCTCATTCTTTCGGTGGTAAACGTACAGCACGTAACGAACATATGTATGCATCACCGGGCACGGCATATGTTTATATCTGTTATGGTATGCATCATTTATTTAATGTAGTTACCAATAAACAAAATATTCCCGATGCAGTGTTAATAAGAGCAGTGGAGCCGCTGCGGGGAATTGATATAATGCTGCAACGTACAGGCAAAATTAAATTAGATAATACATTAACCAGGGGTCCTGGTAATGTTGGTAAGACATTGGGTATTTCAAAAGATCACTCGGGGTTGAATTTATCGGGCAATAAAATTTTTATTGGGGAAGATGATTGGCATGATAATGGGTTAACACCGTCAGATGACTTTATAGGAGTAAGTAAACGTATTGGTGTGGAAAGTGCAGGTGCCGCTGCTTTATATCCCTATCGGTTTTTTGTTAAAGGAAATAAATATGTTAGTGGGTATCCAAATAAATAAAACCGGTTAAGTGATTTCATTCTGCCATTCATCCTTAAGTACAGCATAAACATACAGATCAAGAATTTTATTATTTATAAATTCAGCCTGTTTTAAAATACCTTCCTGTTTAAAATTCAGCCTTTCGGGTACAGCCCAGCTTTTAAAATTTTCTGCGGCACATTTTATTTCAATCCGGTTAAGGTCAAGTTCGGTAAAACCAAAATCAATCATAGCTTCGCAACACTTTGTTATTATACCTTTTTTTTCAAACTCTTTTCCAAGCCAGTAACCAATAGATGCTGTTTTGTTTTGATGATCTATATTATGTATACCAATTCTGCCTGCAATATTGTTATTAAAAGAAATTACGTAACCAAAATCGGTCCCCGCCTCTTTTTCTTTTTTTGATTTGCAGATATACGCTTCAAAATTTTCTATGGTCCGCATATTATCCACCCATGGCAACCATTCCCTTAAATGATGCCTGTTGGTATTTATCAGTTCAAAAGTTTCTGTTGCATGTTTGTCATCCAGCAATTCTAATGAAATAGCATTGTCAACTTTTATCAGGATTGAGAATAAATGGGGTATTAAAAACTAAACTTAAATTATATTTTTTGATGAAGATAGTCTGAAAAAATAAAAAGCTCCTGTTTTAAAACGGGAGCTTTTTTATAGAAATAAAATAAAATTATCTGACCAATACTTTGCCGGTTTCAAGTTTATTTCCATTAGCATCACTTAAAAAAACATAATAAACACCGGCACCATGTTTCCTCATGTCAATGTTTAATAATTGATAAGCCTGGTTTATCTGAAAATCTTTGGTGTATACTTTTTCTCCTTTATTACTAAAGATGGTAACAATACGTTTTATACTTGCCCCACCCTGATTGTAATAGGCAATATTAAACTGTCCATCGTTAGGACTTGGAAATATAAATAGTTTACTATTGGCAGAGTCTGTTATTGTAACTACCTGTGATTGATTAACACATCCGTTTGCATCCATAACAGTTACTTTGTAATCACCCAGGTTGCTGATATTTACTGAAATATTGTTGGATGTATTTGCAACAGGAGTATTGTTTTTAAACCACAAATAGGTAATTGTATTTGGTATTGCAGTTGTAGTTGCTGTTGCTGTAATTGTGGTAACCAAACCAGGGTACAGATTTTTAAATGGGGCAGCATTTAATGTAATTGTTGGCAATGGGTTTACAACTACATTTACATTACCGGTCATTTGCTGTGTACATCCTGTTGCGGCATTGGTAGCAATAACTGTATAATTACCCGGAGTTGTTTTGTTACCAAAAATTAGCGCTGCACCAGTTCCCGCTATTGGCGTTCCTGTATTTACACCACCTAATTGTAATTGATAATTAATACCAGGCGCAGAGTTACTTAAGCTAACTGCAACACCAGCACTACCTACACAATAAGCGCCGCCACCTGTAACAGTAGCTGACGGGGGCGCAGGATTTACAACCAGTGTAGCGATACCTGAGTTTACACTGCCACAAACCGCTGTGCCATTAACCACACAGCGGTAGAGGTTATTATTTAAGCCGAAATTTACACCAGCTAAATTTAAGATAGGAGTGGTTGCACCTGAATAAACACCACCATTATTTACATTGCTATAGGTTGTCCCGCTGTTTGTACTTACCTGCCATTGATAAGTTGGCGTTGTGCCGCCTGCAGTAACACTAAAGCTGGCATTACTGTTTTCGCACACTGTTGTATTGGTTGGGTTGGTGCTTATAGAAATGGGGGTATACACAGTTAATGTTGCAATACTGCTCGAATCATAAGGAGCACAGGTGCCATTTGCAATACATCTGTATTTATAAGTATTCATTGCTGCTATTGCACCTGTTATAGATAAGGTTGGATTGGTAACATTACTATACACCCCTCCGTTTGCAAGATTGGAAAAAGTTATACCGCCGTTTGTGCTTACCTGCCATTGATAAGTTACAGCAGTACCGGAAGCAGCAACCGTAAAGGAGGTATTTTGCGTTGCACAAATGACAATGGCTGCAACAGGTTGTGTTGTAATTAGCGGCGCAGTATTAATAGTTAATAAAGCACTGGCGGAGTTGATGGTAGGGCAACTGCCGGAAACGGCGCAACGGTATAAGTTATTATTTGCGGTTACAGGAACGCCTGTTAATGATAATGTGGTAGTAGTCGCATTGGAATAAATGCCGCTATTGATGATATTGGTATAAGTAGCCCCTCCATCGGTACTTACCTGCCATTGATAAGTAACAGTACCTGAGACATTAACTGAATAAGAGGTATTGGCTCCTGCACAAATAATTACAGCAGATGGTTGTGAATTAATAATTAAAGTAGTACCTACTGTTAATATAGCGGCAGCTGAAGTGGCAGCAGGAGTACAGGTGCCGCTTACCACACAACGGTATTGATTATTATTTTGAGCTAATGCAGCAACAAAGCCATAGGTAGCAGCCATAGCTCCGCCAATATTATTAAATGTAACGCCACCATCGGTACTGAGTTGCCATTGATAAGTTAAACCAAGACCACTTGCTCCAACAGTAAAACTTACATTGTTACCCGCACAGATTGACGTACTGGCAGGCTGGCTGTTTATTGCCGGTGCAGCATTTACTGTTAATACTGCTGCTGCTGAATTTACAGGTGAACATGAGCCGCCGATAACACAGCGGTATTGATAGTTGTTTAAAGTTAGGGTAGCTGCTGTTATATTTAAAGTGTTTGTTGTAACTGTGGAATAAGGAGCACCATTAATTAAATTAGTAAAACTAACCCCTCCGTTTGTGCTTACCTGCCATTGATAGGTTAAGGCAGTTCCGCTTGCAGCAACACTAAATGATGTATTGGCATTTGCACATATTGTATTTGCTGTTGGCTGGCTGGTAATATTTGTTAAAGCATTTACTGTTAGTATTGCGCTGGTTGAAGTTGCAGTTAGCGGCGCACAATTACCTGTTACCACACAACGGTATTGATAGGTATTCATTGGTGGAGTAACACCGGTAAGTGTTAGTGTTGTGGTTAAAGCGCCTCCATAAATTCCGCCATTAGTAATGTTGTTCCAGGTGCTACCGCCATTGGTGCTTTCCTGCCATTGAAACCCAGTACCTGTTGCAGCTATTGTAAAAGTTGCATTGGCAGCAACACAGGCAGTTGTGTTAGCAGGTTGTGTTGCAATACCGGCAGAAGTACAACCGGCAGGTATTGTTGCTGTCCATAAACCACGGCCATAGGTGGCTGCCAGTAAAGTACGGTCGCTGCTTCTGTACCTTAACATCGATGTTCTTACTGTAGGAAAATTAGGGCTTGGTATCCAAACAGTGGAAGCACCATTTAAAGCATCGGTTTCCCAAACACCCGTTTCGGTTGCAATGATCATTTTATTATCATCATCAGGATGGAATATAGCCCAGTAAACAGGGATATTAGGTAAAGTACCATCTTGACCAGTCCAGGTAATTCCACCATCTGCAGATACCCAGATATTGGTAATGCCATAATTAGAAAGACAGGCTACTAAATGTTGATCACTGCTGCCTATGTTGACATTGTTAACAAAAGCACCACCAGGCATTCCGGCACCGGTAATGTTTACATCTGTTGGAGTTGCGGTTTCAGCATTATCTACCTTAACCACACGGCCATTGCTGGTACCAAAATAAACCCGATTAGGTGTATAAGGTGAAACGGTAATGGCTTCTGCAAAGCCACCGTTAAAACCTGGGATTGAAATAGCGTTTGTTGTATTTCCTGTTTGTGGATCTTCCCATCTTAAATACTGGCCTGCAGAATAACAGCAATACATGCGGTTGCCCAGGTCATCATAGTCAAAAGGATTAATAAATTCGCCTGCAGAACTTGAAAAATTTACACTACCCCAGGATACTCCACCATTGATACTTCTGCGGTATTGGTTATAAATATAAGCTCCAAATTGATATTGTGGCTGATCCTGGTCAATATCAACATAAGCGCCATCGCCACCTGTAACTTCAATTGAACTGGTTAAGCCTGCACCATTAAACTGGTGTGTTCCATTATCCTGTGCACCAGCCATAAAATAATTGGTTAATGTGGGATGAATAACACAGGAATAAAATTCTTTTAAACGAAGTCCCACATTTCTGTCTCTTGAAGTAATCCCTCCATCTGAAGAATAAAAAATACCACCATCACAGCCAAAAAGTAATTTATTCCCATTGTCGTACCAGATACTGGTATGCTGATCGGCATGAACATACTGCCCTGTGTTGCCAACCCAGGCAGAAATTTTTGTCCAGCTTGCACCACCATCGGTGGTTTTATAATTATCTAATCCCCCAACTATGCATTGAGAGGCATCTGAGGGATTTATTGTAGCAGCCAAAGCATACCATCCTTGTCCAGATGCCCAACCTGTTGTTGGCTGCCCTGTAGTTGGAGCCCAATTGTCTCCGCCGTCAACAGATTTATAAATAGTAGGTACCTGGTTAGAGTTATCTACTGGTAAAGCGTATAAAGTATTGCCATTTACACCAATTTCAGCTCTTTTTAAAGCACCAGTGGTAAAATTTGTTGTAGGTATAGTCCATGTACCGCTGGTTACTGTGGCAGGGTTATCAGTAAACCGGTAACCCATTGCTGAAGAAATGCCGGTAACAACATGCAGTCTTCCAGAAACGGTAGTAGAAGTAATTTCAAGGTCACATATACGATTGCTTAATCCTGCCGGGGTGATGTCGGTCCATGAAGTTCCACCATTAGTTGAGCGCAAAAGGCCACCCCCACCGGTTATTCCGTTAGAGCCTAAATATACATTTCCCTGAAAATCGCAAAGGATTTTTGAACTTCTGGTAACTGCGGCTGTACTCGGTAACAATGTCCAGGTAACACCGTGGTCAATACTTTTAAAAACACCAACACCAAGTTCACCACCATAGTAAGCTTCCCCGGTGCTGAAATACATGATATTAGTGTTTGTAGGATCTTGTGTTATTGCAGAAACTACAAGATTATTCAAAAAATCATTGACTAATGTCCATGTGGCAGGGAATGCGGTAATATCCGTTGTTTTCCATAAGCCACCCATATCTCCTCCTATCCAAACGGTTTTTCCCGTTGGATCAGCCTGGTCTACAAGTATGGCATCAATTCTTCCGCTGGCAACACCATTATTTGCACGGGTATTACCATTAGATGGCCCAACAGCATCGGTATAAGAACCTCTCTCCGTCCATGTTAATGCAGTTGTTGAATTTGGGGAGTTGATGAATTGATTTTTTAATGCCTGGGTTTGTAAAACAGCCTGCCACATTTTATCGCTGGGTACTTTTCCTGTGGCAAGATCTTTTGTACGTTTAAACTGCCATTCGGCCGCTTTTTCCGGGCCGTCATATTCTTCATTTTTTTCACTCTCATTGGGTTCTCTTTCTGTTTTTTGAGAACAACTTGCAATGGATAAACTAAAAATTGTAACAAACAATGCTGGTAAAAGGAACAGGTAAATTTTTTTCATAAATAAATAGTATTACATCTAAAAATTATTAACGTTATACAATTACTAATGTTTAGTAAATAAAGCTAAATTTTATTTTACTGATTTTTTACCGCCTGTAAATTTATACATACGTATTAATAACAGCAACGAATAAACAGTACTTTTAACCGATTATTACTACTTTATTGGGTTAAAAGAAAGGAAGCTTTAAAAGAATTGGAAAGCATTTTTTAATTAAAAATAATATCATAAAAAAACTGGCAATACCTAATTTGAAGTATAAGTCTTGTATAACAATTAAAATAACGGATTTTAATTGTTATATTAGAATTTAGGACATGGGATTCCTTTGTTCTCTGCAGGTTGTTTAATGTAGATCAAAGAAATTTCTGAACCACCCCGGGTACTGGTGGCAGCTTTTAAACTGGAAATATTCAGATCGTAACTGGCACCAATTCTTAATCCGCCAAATTCTAAACCAATATATGGTACTATAGCATCATTAAAACGCATCCAGCTGCCAAGATAAACACTGGTCGGCTTTTCCTGATCCTGGTTTAAATTAGCTGCAATGGCAGCGCCAATAGTGGTTTCGCTGGCTTTATTTTGTATTTGATGAATTACAGAAGTATGAATGGTCAATACATCGCTTACGGGAAAAGAACCACCTGCATGTACTGTAATACGGCCGCTTAAAAACCAGTTTTTATCTTTAAAACTAACTTTTGGCCTGTTGATATGATACATTGATACGCCAGCATAATAATTGTTGATACCATTACTTGAACCGGAATATAACACCCCGGCATTTACATCAAAATAACTTTGATTATTACCGTTGGTTAAAATATCTGAAGTTGTTCCTGTAAAACCATTTTGGGTAAGCTGATCTTCAAAAGTTAATTTAGTAACATCCAGGCTTAAACTGGAATAGGTTGCCTGGAAACCAGCGCCAATAGTACTGTAGCCGTTTTCATCCAATGCTTTATGGTAACTCATGGATGCAGAACCATAATTAAGTTTTAAAATATTGTTGGCACTCGCATCAGATAAGCCGGATAAGCCCACACCAAAAACATCATTTTCCGGAATCCGTTTCTGTAATATTGGAAAATCTAAAGAGGCACTTGATGTAACATATGCTTTAGGAATAGAAGGCCACTGATCTCTGTGATTTGCAGCCAGGCGCCATAAGCCATTAAACTTTCCGGTAAAGGCCGGGTTTAATGTTAATGGGGAAGCAAAAAATTGCGAAAAATGTGGATCCTGAGCTTTAGCACTAAAAGCCAAAAGCAGGGCACTTACAATAACAACTAGTTTTCTCATTTTACTATACTGTTCAGAAGTTTAAAGATAAGGATTTGCTGCAAAAAGCTGCATAGAATTAATTCATTTGTTCCCGCTTTTAACAAGTCGGTTTATTAAGATGCTGAAAATCTTTATTATGGTACGGCAAATTATGATACGGGATAGGCTTGAAATACAAAAAATTGCACCAAAAGAAGAGTATTATCCCTGCATTTTAGCTCCAAAAGCAAGATCTCCGGCATCGCCAAGGCCAGGTACTATATAGCCTTTAGCTGTTATTTCATCATCAATATCGCCACACCAGATGATGGCCCTGGGCTGTGCCCTCAATACATATTCTATACCCACCGTACAGGCAATGGCACAAACAATATGCAGTTCTTTAATATTTCCTTCTTCTTTTAAGAATTGTATAGACTTTACCAGTGAAGAACCGGTTGCAATCATCGGGTCGCTGATGATCACCACACGGTTGTCAATATCCGGGCAGCTCATGTACTCCAGGCTTATTTCAAAAGATCCGTCCGGTTGGTGTTTTCGGTAAGCGCTGATAAAAGCATTATCAGCCTTGTCAAAATAATTTAATAAGCCGTTATGCATGGCCAGGCCTGCCCTTAAAATTGTTGCCAGCACAGGTTGCTCTTTAAGTTCTTTAACAGCGGCTGTTCCCAATGGTGTGGTAATTTCTTTTTCCTCCCAGTCCATTTTTTTACTTATTTCATAACCGGTCACTTCAGCAATACGCTCCAGGTTTCTCCTAAAACGCATACGGTCATTTTGCACATCCACATTGCGTAACTCACTTACCCAGTTACTTACCAAAGAATGCTGTTCGCTTAAATTTATTACCATGATATAATAGTTGTTTTGCTCAGTCTTCAGCTAACTCAAAAGTAAGGTAGTAATATTTTTTAACAAAGCATTTCGGAAAAATGTATTTTTATTGTGAACAAAATAAAACCAATGAAACAATTACCGGTATTAGTATTTGCAGCCTTATTATTACTTACAGCCTGCAACAGCAGCGATAAAAAAAGCGATGGCAAAAAAGATAAGTATGAAGAAACAAAAGAAACACTTGCCGAAACGGAAAAGAAAAACCCCACCCGTTTTTTATCGGTAAACGGGCACGATAAAAAGAACCTGATTGGCCAAACGGTTGTAAAAGGAACCCTTACCAACAAAGCTACCATAAATGCTTATAAAGATGTGCAGGTAGAACTGAGTTTTTACAGCAAGACCGGCGCTTTACTGGAAAAAGATGTGGAAACTATTTTTGAAACCATTGGCCCGGGTAAAGATGCAGATTTTAAAACCAAATACTTTGCACCCAAGGGTACAGATAGTGTGGCATTAAAAGTTATAGGGGCAAAGAGTGAATAGCAGGATTTTTCATATTGTCTTCTCTCTGTTGGTTACTACCAGCTTATTTGCACAGGTTAAAATTATAACCCGTGATGATAGTTTGTTATTTATTGGGCTTGATAATGAAATACAAATCACTTCTGGAAAATTACCTTTAAGCAAGTTAACACTGGCATCCAATATTGACGGAAGTGTAAAAGGAAGTAATTGGAATTATACCATTCATTGTGTGTCGCCAAATAAATATTATCTATTGAAAGTATTATATAAAGGTAGAATTCTTGCAATAAAAAAAATGAGAATTATCAGAGTATCTGAACCTGTTGTTTATGTTACAGGAGATACTATAGTTTCTGGTGGTGCAATCTCAAAAAAACATTTAATAACTTTTGATTCACTACTTGTTAAAACCAATGTTCAATATTTAAGAATGAATGTAGTCAGGTTTGATTTTAAAAAAATAACTAATCATAGCATAACAGATTCATTGGAAAATTATGGGTACAAATTTTCTTCAGAAATAAAAATAGTATTGAAGAAATCTGTTACCGGAGACATTATTATTTTTGAAAATTGCAGGGTAACTGGGCCTGATGACAACGGTGCTGAAAGAAAATCTATCAGATTAATTGTTACTGAATAAATGCAAACCTGTCCCCGTCAAACAAACCCAGATCACTCAGCTTTAAATGGGGGATTACCAATAATGCCATAAAAGATAAGGTCATAAATGGTGCAGATAAAGTAGAGCCTAATTCTTCTTTAACCATTTTATCAATAGCGGTGTAAGCTATTGCCACTTTATACCCATCGTCATTACTCATTAATCCGGCAACGGGTAAAGCCAAAACCATTTCTTTTGTATTGCTTACAGCACTCACCCCGCCTTGCGTTGCTATAACTAAGTTTACAGCTTTTAATAAATTGTCATCATTAACCCCAACTGCTACAATATTATGGCTGTCGTGTGCAACTGATGAAGCAATGGCACCATGCTTCAACCCAAAGTTTTTAATAAATGCTTTTGCAACAGGGGCGTTGCTGTAACGGTTTACCACCACAATTTTTAAAATATCATTTACGGTATCGCTTACTATTTTATCATCTACAATTTTTGGGGCAGTAAAAATTTTATTGGTTATCAATTGTCCATCCAATGCCTCAATAACAGCAATTTCATTTTCTCCTTTATAGGCGATTGTAAAATCTTCGGTGGATTTTTTATTACAACTGAAGTTGTTAATAATTTCCGATTGCCCACTGCTGATTGCCGACCTTCCCCTCTCTGCCACCAATATGCCATCAATGTAAGTTTGTACTACTTTAAAATTCACCAGATCTTCCACCACAATAAAATCTGCTGCATCACCTTCCCTTAATAAGCCCACTTTCATATTGTAATGTAAAACAGGATTGATACAGGCGGCTTGTAATATTTTAAACACATCAATGCCTTTTGCAACGGCTCTTGCACACAATTGATTTACATGCCCGTTTGCTAAACTATCAGGGTGTTTATCATCACTGCAAAACATCATCATTTCAAAATGTTCATGCATCAGGTCAATCAATGCTTCAAAATTTTTTGCAGCGCTGCCTTCCCTGATTAGAATCTTCATGCCGAATTGTAATTTATCCAATGCTTCGGCTGCTGTAAAACATTCATGGTCGGTACTGATGCCTGCATCAATATATTTTTTTGCTGCTGCTCCCTTTAATCCCGGGGCATGACCATCAACAGGTTTATTGTATTTTTTTGCAGCCGCAATTTTTTGTAACACTTCCACATCATCATTTAATACACCGGGAAAATTCATCATCTCACTTAAATAAAAAATCTCCTCGTTTTTAAGCAATACATCTACATCATCAGCATTCAATACAGCACCGGCAGTTTCAAAAATGGTGGCAGGCACACAACTTGGTGCACCAAAATGAAATTTAAAAGGAATGGTTTTTCCATTTGCAATCATAAACTCTACGCCAGCCATGCCGCATACGTTTGCTATTTCATGCGGATCGCTGATGGTAGCTACAGTGCCATGCACAACGGCGAGTTTTGCAAATTCAGACGGCACTAACATACTGCTTTCAATATGTACATGACTGTCAATAAAACCGGGCAAAAGAAAGTTGGCAGTTGACAGTTGGCGGTCGGCAGTTTGCAGTTTTTCAATTGAAGCAATCTTCCCTTTTTCAACTGTGACTTCTCCATAAAAAATTGTTTTATTTAATATATCAACAATATTGCCCTGTATTTTAAATGATGCCATGGTTTGATTTGAATCTTTTTAATATAAACGGTTTAAGTTAGCGGATAAATGGAAGCCGCAAACAAATATCCAATATAATTTTATTGTATCTTCAAAAATTAATTTAAAAAAGTATGAAAAAACTACTACTACTTATTGTAGTGATACCAGTTACAATAATCGCCTTTTCTCAAAAAAAACAAACTACTGTTACTGTTAATGACGACAGTGTTTTATTAAGTAAAGTAAAATACCGTTCCGTTGGCCCATATCGTGGAGGAAGGAGCGGCGCTGTAACAGGCGATGGAAAAAATAAAAACACTTTTTATTTTGGCGCTACAGGTGGTGGTGTATGGAAAACCATTGATGGCGGCAGTAACTGGAAAAATATTACAGACAAATATTTTGGTGGAAGTATTGGTTGTGTTGCCATAGCACCTAGTGATAATACTGTTTTATATGTTGGTGAAGGCGAAAGTACTTTGCGGGGAAATGTGAGCGAAGGCTTTGGCATTTGGCGTACCGATGATGGCGGGAGAAGCTGGAAAAACCTTGGTTTAAAAGATACCCGGCATATCATCCGCATTGTGGTGCATCCAAAAAATCCGGATATAGTTTGGGTGGCAGCAATAGGGCATTTATTTGGTCCCAATGAAGAAAGAGGAATTTTTAAAACTGTTGATGGCGGTAAAACCTGGAAGAAAGTATTGTATGTAAATAACCAAACCGGCTGCAGCGACCTCATAATGGAACCGGGAAATCCTTCTGTTTTGTATGCAGGCACCTGGCGCATACAACGTACACCATACAGTTTAGAAAGTGGCGGCGATGGCGGGGGATTATGGAAAAGTATTGATGGTGGCGAAACCTGGAAAAATATTTCTGTAAGTAAAGGATTACCAAAAGGATTATGGGGAATTGTAGGCGTTACTGTTTCTCCATCCAATACAGATAAAATTTATGCATTGGTTGAGAATAAAGACGGCGGCTTATTTGTAAGTAACGATGGTGGCGAAAGCTGGACCTTACAAAGCAGCGATAATAATATCCGGCAAAGAGCATGGTATTACAGCAAGGTTTTTGTTGACCCAAAAAATGATAACAATGTATATGTACTGAATGTGAATTTTTTAAAGAGTATTGATGGCGGTAAAACATTTAAAAATATAAATACACCTCATGGCGATCATCATGATCTGTGGATTGATCCTGAAGATGGGAATAGAATGATAATTGGTGATGATGGCGGCGCACAAATAAGTTTTGACGGAGGAAATAATTTCAGCACTTATCAAAATCAGCCAACAGCCCAATTTTACAGGGTAAGTACCGATAATCATTTTCCTTACAGAATATTGGGAGCACAACAGGATAATTCCACAGTGCGTATTTTATCAAGAAGTGATGGCGGACAAATTACGCAGGACGATTGGCAGACAACTGCCGGTGCAGAGAGTGGTTATGTGGTGGCCGATCCGTTAAATCCTGATGTGGTGTATGGTGGTAATTACAGCGGCTACTTATCACGTTTAGATCATAAAACCGGAGAGAACCGTGCTGTAAGTGTATGGCCCGATGACCCATTGGGTGGTGGTGCTGATGTAAGCAAATATCGTTTTCAATGGAACTTCCCTATTTTCTTTAGTCCGCACAATCCAAAAAAATTATATGCCGGAGGCAACATGTTGTTTGCAACAGAAAATGAAGGCGCAAGCTGGAAAGCATTGGGCGGAGATTTAACTACCAACGATAAAACAAGACAACGCAGCAGTGGCGGGGCAATAACAAAAGATAATACCGGTGTGGAAGTGTATTGCACCATTTTTACTGCAACAGAATCTGCATTAGAAAAAGATTTATTGTGGACGGGCAGCGACGATGGTTTAATTAATGTAAGTAAAGATGGCGGAGAGCATTGGGAAAATGTTACACCACCGGCAGCGGGGCAATGGATGATGTGGAATTGTGTGGAGACAGATCCTTTTGTAAAAGGCAAAGCGTATTTTGTTGGTACAAAATATAAGAGTGATGATTTTACGCCTTATATTTTTAAAACAGAAGATTATGGTAAAACATGGGTAAAGATAACAAATGGAATTGCCGTTAATCATTTTGCAAGATGCTTACGTGCCGATAAAAAAGTAAAAGGGTTGTTGTATGCAGGAACAGAGTATGGCATGTATATCAGTTATGATGATGGTGCCAGCTGGAAAATTTTTCAGTTGAATTTACCTCTTGTCCCCATTACAGATTTAACTATAAAAGAAAATGATCTGATTGTTGCTACACAAGGCAGGGCTTTTTGGGTATTGGATGATTTAACTGTGGTGCAGCAAAAAACTAATGGTATAGCCAATAAAAACCTGCATGTATTTGCAGTTAATAATGCTTACCGTTATGATGGCTTTCAAAACTTAAATGCAAAAAATGCAGGCACGAACCCGCCGAACGGATCAGTTATTAATTATTATGTAAAAAGTATTACCGACTCAGCTAAAGTAAGTATTGAGATTTTAGATAAGAATAAAAAACAAATAAAACTGTTTACTACTGATGCCAAAGAAAAAGATAATAAGATAGAAGTGAGCAAAGGCATGAACCAGTTTGCCTGGGATATGAATTATCCGCCTGCAGATAAAATTGAGGGGCAGATAATATGGCATGGTACTATACCCGGACCAAGGGCTGCACCAGGAAATTATTTTTATAAAATAAAAGCGGATAAAGATTCTGCAGAAGGAGGTTTTGTTATTAAAGCTAATCCTGTTTATAAAATGTCGCAACAGGATTATGAAGAGCAGTTTAATTTTTTAATTACTATCAGGGATAAATTTAACGAGATGCAGAAAGCACAGAAAAATATCCATGATGTTCGTAAACAAATAAATGACTTTACCGATAAACAGGGCAAAGATCTGGATAAAGGAATAAAACAACAGGCAGATACCATCAATAAACAAATGACAGTAATTGAAGAAGCACTGCATCAAACCAAAGCCAAAAGCGGACAGGATGTATTGAACTTCCCTATCCGGCTGGATGATAAAATAAGCGGACTGTATGATTTTGCAGTAAGCGGAAATGCCGCACCGGCCAAACAGGTAAAAGATGCTTACACAGAATTATCGGCACAGGCAAATGAGCAATTGAATAAACTGAAAAAAATATTGGATGAAGATTTAGGGAAACTAAATCAAATGATCAGGGAAAAATCTTTACCACTGATTGGCTTGAAAAAAGATTAATAAACAAAAATCCCGCTGATACCAGCGGGATTTTTATTCGTCTAAAAGGTCAGGTCTTTTTTCTTTTGTTCGTAATACCGCCTGCCCATGTCGCCATTCTTCAATTAATTTATGATTGCCGCTCATTAAAATTTCCGGTACTTTCCAGCCACGAAATTCTTCCGGCCGGGTATAAACGGGTGGCGCCAATAAATTATCCTGGAAAGAATCTGTCAATGCAGAGGTTTCATCATTCAACACGCCGGGTATTAATCTGCCAATCGCATCCACTAAAACTGCAGCGGCTAATTCGCCGCCACTTAATACATAATCACCAATGGAAATTTCGCTGGTTATAAAGTGGTCTCTAAAGCGTTGGTCAATCCCTTTATAATGGCCGCATATCATCAATAAATTATTTTTTAGTGATAAACTGTTCGCCATTTTTTGATTGAGTGTTTTTCCATCAGGCGTTAAAAAAATCACTTCATCATATACTGTTTCTTTTTGCAAGCTCTCAATAGCATTTACCAGCGGTTCAATCATCATCACCATACCTGCGCCACCGCCAAAAGCATAATCATCTACCTGCGCTCTTGCATAAGTGGTGTACCCTCTCAGGTTAATCACATTTACTTCAAGTAAATTTTTCTCCTTCGCTCTTTTTAAAATAGAATGGGCAAAGGGGCTTTGTAATAAATCCGGTACAACAGAAATGATATCTATTTTCATAGTGCAAAAATAAGGTTTGTTGATGGCAAGATTAGTTATCCATAAATTCATTCAAATCCCTTTTATCTTTTTTCGTTGGTCTGCCTTGTTTGCTCATACGTTTGCCGGTATTAAAAACAGCTGCCTGAAATTTAATGCGGTCTAATTCTTCAGCAGGTGTAATATCCGTGTAATGATTGACGGCTTCACTATATTGAACCCTGTGATCTAAAAGCGCTGTTACTTTTATCACCCAGCGTTTGGCTTCGGTCTTTACTTCATATTCGTCATTTACATTCACTGTTCTGGAGGCTTTTATATTATCTCCCTTATGCTTTACCTTCCCTTTATCGCAGGCGTCAGCCGCCTGGCTACGGGTTTTAAACAGCCTGATGGCCCACAGGTATTTATCCACTCTTAGTTTTTCTTTTTCCATGGTACAAAATTAAACCCTTTTATATCAATGGCACTTGTCACTGCATGTAATTCTGTAATTTAGTAGTTTAAAACATATTGTATGGATTTCAGAATAATGAAGATACTTGCACTTTTTATTTTTATAGTACAAACCGGCTTTGCACAAAAAGATAAAATTAACTGGGCTGCGGATGGTAATAAGTATACCCAAATTGCCGGGAATAATATTGTAAAGATTGATCCCAGAACCGGGGTAGAAACTATTCTTATTAAAAAAGAACAATTAATATCGGCAGAGGGTAAAGCCTTGCTGCCACAATCCTATTCATTCAGCAGCAATAATACCAAACTCCTCATTTTTACGAATACTGCAAAAGTGTGGCGATATAATACCAAAGGCGATTATTGGGTTCTGGATATTGCTGCTGATAAACTTATACAACTGGGAAAAAGCCGCCCGGCTCAATCATTAATGTTCGCTAAATTTTCTTCCGACGGGAAAAAAGTGGCGTATGTGAGTGAACATAATTTATACCTGGAAGATGTTGCTTCAGGTATGATAAAAAAATTAACCAGCGACGGAACAAGAAAATTAATTAATGGCACTTTTGATTGGGTATATGAAGAAGAATTTGGTTGCCGTGATGGATTTAGATGGAGCCCCGATGGTAGTAAAATTGCTTTCTGGCAGGTAGATGCCACCAAAATAAGGGATTATTATATGTTGAATACAACCGACAGTAATTATTCAAAAATTATTCCTGTGGAGTATCCCAAAGTTGGCGAAGCACCTTCGCCGGTTAAGATTGGTGTGATTGACGCATCATCAGGAATAATAAAATGGATGGGTATTGAAGGCAATCCGCAACAACATTATTTACCACGTATGGAATGGAGTGGCAGCAACGAATTAATTGTACAGCAACTGGATCGTAAGCAACAGGAAAGCAAATTAATATATTGCAATACCACCGATGGAAGTACCCGTACCTTTTGGGCCGAAAATGATGAGGCCTGGGTTGATCTTAATGCCGATGACCCCAGTGGATGGAACTGGATAAATAATAAACAGGATTTTATATGGATAAGCGAAAAAGACGGCTGGCGGCATATTTATAAAATAAGCCGTGATGGGAAAACAGAAACATTATTAACAAAAGGTAATTTCGATATTGATGGAATAAAATGTATTGACGAAGTTCACAATTATATTTATTTTACTGCATCGCCTGCCAATGCCACACAATTATATTTATACCGGGTGCGTATAGAAAATAAAACCAGCCTGCTGGATAAAGTGAAGAGCATGGCACAAAAAAGTAAAGATGAAATGGAAATGGTAAGTGCCGAATATTTAAAAGGGACACATAGTTACAATATTTCTCCCAACGGAAAATTTGCCACACATACTTTTAGTAATCATAATACACCAGATGTAGAAGAATGGATATCGCTGCCGGATAATAAACCGCTTAACGCAGTAAATTCAATTGCTGCTAAAATTAAAACCGATAATGAAAATGATGTGGAATATCTGCAGATAACCACAGAAGATAATGTTACCCTTGATGCATGGATAAATAAACCTGCCAATTTCAATCCGTCAAAAAAATATCCTGTGGTAATGTATGTGTATGGAGAGCCTGCAGCATCTACAGTGCAAGACAGTTATGGTAACCATAATAATTTTTTATATAGTGGCAATATGCGGGCAGACGGATATATACAGGTTTCTATAGATAACCGTGGTACGCCCATGCTCAAAAGTGCCAGGTGGCGCAAATCTATTTACAGAAAAATAGGCAGCATAAATGTCCGTGATCTTGCAATGGGTATGAAAAGACTGTTAGCCGATAGACCATACTTTGATAAAGACCGTGTGGCAGTTTGGGGCTGGAGCGGTGGTGGTTCATCAACATTAAACCTGATGTTTCAATACCCGGATATTTTTAAAACCGGTATCTCTATTGCAGCAGTGGGCAACCAGTTGAATTACGATAATATTTACCAGGAGCGTTACATGGGTTTACCGCAGGAAAATAAGGAAGATTTTGTAAAAGGCTCACCAATTTATTATGCAAAAAACTTAGTGGGTAATTTATTGTACATACATGGCACCGGCGATGATAATGTACATTACAGCAATGCAGAACAATTGCTGAATGAGTTGATAAAATACAATAAACAATTTCAGTTTATGCCTTATCCCAACCGTACACACAGCATATCGGAAGGGGAGGGAACAAGGCAGCATTTATCAACTTTGTACACCACCTATTTAAGGCAGCATTGTTTGCCGGGGGCAAAGTAAAATACAATTTTGTAACCAGCTGAATCGCTTTACTCAACTTCGTAGGTACATTTTACCCCGAAAGCATTCGGGCACTCTTCAACAGAACACCTTTACTCAACTTTTAGTATAGCGGTAGTGAGGCCGTTTTTTATAATTGTTCTTTAAACCATTACACAATTGTCAGGTCATAGGGTTACAAAATAAATTTTTATGAAAACGTATATCTCAAAAATTATAATGATGTTGGTAATAGCAATATCATTGTCTGCAATAGCAGAAGCACAATTTGTTGTAAAGATCCGTCCCGGGGCGCCTGCATACAGGGCAAGGCCAATATCTCCTTCACCGGCGCATGTTTGGGTAGGTGGTAATTATGTTTGGCGTGGAGGTCAATATGTTTATACAGATGGCTATTGGGCAACACCACCCAGGTTAGGTAATCGCTGGGTTGATGGCCGCTGGAAACACAGAAGAGGCGGATGGGTTTGGATACCAGGCCACTGGAGATAATTTTTAAGTATAAAGTTTGAACTGGCCATAGATAGTAAGTTAAAGTCCCGGGTAATTCCAGGGCTTTTTTTTTGCAGGTATTTGATTTTTAAAAAGCAGATTGTATTTTACAAACTTAATAATGCCGCTATGCAAAACATTACACTGGAGAATTTAATTTTAATTGATATTGAAACCGTACCTCAATATCCTTCCTTCGATTTATTGCAGGATGAATGGAAACAGTTGTGGGAAGAAAAAACACAACGGTCATTACCGGATTTTACTTCGGCTGCCGAATTTTATCCGCAACGTGCAGGTGTTATGGCAGAGTTTGCAAAAATTATTTGTATAAGTATTGGGTTCTTTACAAAACACGGCAATACATTACAACTGCGGTTAAAATCTTTTTATGGCGATGATGAGAAAATATTGCTGCAAAATTTTGTTACCACTATAAGCCAGATGGAAGCAAAAAATAACAAATGGAGTTTTGCCGGCCACAATATTAAAGAGTTTGATATTCCTTTTATCTGCCGCAGGTTATTGGTAAATGGTTTACCCATTCCTGTGTACCTCGATTTTCAAAATATGAAACCGTGGGATACCAATATGGTTGATACTTTTCAATACTGGCGTTTTGGCGATTATAAAAATTATACCTCTTTAAAATTATTAGCGGCAGCATTAGGTGTGCCATCGCCTAAAGATGATATTGATGGCAGCATGGTGGCAGAAGTATATTGGAAAGAAAAAAATATAGAACGCATAGCAACCTACTGCCAAAAAGATGTGGTTACAACAGGCAATATAATTCTGCGCTTTAAAAATATGGAACTGCTGAAGGAAGACCAGGTGGTGATTGTAAAATAAAAAATGTGACAAACATCCGAAGTTTTTAAAACTTCGGATGTTTTGTTTAAGGATCTACCGCACCAAAATAAAATATCCCTTCACCATTTTTTCTGCTTTGCCTGCAAAGCGGTAGCTGCACTGGTAAATATACCCCCCCATGGGTTGTTGTTTGCCTTTATAAGTGCCATCCCAGCCAGCGTTTTGGTTGCTGCCTGTAAAAACAGTTTGGCCATAGCGGTTGTAAATAATAAGGCGGTAAAAAGATAGCGGTTGGCTTATGGTTGCTTTAAAAATATCGTTCAGCCCGTTTTTATTGGGGGTAAAAGCATTGGGTATAAAAACAGTTTCGGGGCAAACCTTTATAACAACAGCAGCAGTTTTTGT
>JAYVPT010000047.1:0-56681 GCA_043757165.1 Ferruginibacter sp. | reverse complement strand
TTGATGTGTTTAAATACCTGTTGCCGCATATCTTTTGTTAAAAGCGGTTCTCTTTTTTTGGTGGCCCACACTAAATGAATCCAGATTTTAATGAATGGCATAGTTGTAAGATTTAGATGAATTTAAAGTTATGTTTGTTTTTCTTTATTCTCCAGCCTGAAGGCTGGAGCAATTCATGAGTTTCCCTGGCCTTCAGGCCAGGGAACGAATAACACATATAACTATTCCCCAAATCTTAAAATCACAAAATTCACTCACATCAATCGGCGACAGCTTAGGTGTTTCAGGAATCAATAATAATTTATTCAGCGTTTTCTCATATCGCCGTATCAGCATTTCGCCATCAATTACTGCAATCACAATTTTACCGTTAACGGGTTTTACGCTTCTGTCCACAATTACAATGTCGCCATCAAAAATGCCGGCGTTGATCATGCTGTTGCCGCTCACTCTCATAAAAAATGTTGCCGCCTTATTACGAATGAGCTGCTCGTTCAAATCAATACCCCGTTCCATATAATCATCCGCCGCCGCACCAAAGCCGGTGGCATTGGCGGTGGGTACATCCCACTGTTTGTAACTTTTGCTGCCATTGTAGGCAGCGTCAAAAAACTTTTCCACTTCCATATAAATATTTTTAATTGTCTAAATTATTTAGTAAATTTATGCTAAAATAATTAGCTAACAAATTTAGTAACCATATATTTTTACAAACATGAAAGATTTAAGCAATACCATACCCGGCTACCGGGTGTATGAATACCTGTTGGTATTAAATCCCCATGAGGAACTGCGGAATAAAATAACTGCAGTAAAAACTGATTTTTATAGTACCTACAAGGCAGAAACGGCTAAATGGGGAAAGCCGCATCTTACCCTTGTAAATTTTTTGCAGTACGAAATGTTTGAAGAACGCATCATCAACCGGCTAAAGTTAATTGCCATGGGCTATCATCCCATAAAAATTGAATTGAAAGATTACGGCAGTTTTCCATCACACACTATTTATATAAATGTAACCAGCAAAGTACCTATACAAAATTTAGTAAAACAAATACGAACCGAAACACAGCGCCTGATGAAACTGAATGATGATAACAAACCGCACTTTATCATGGAGCCACACATGACCATTGCCCGTAAACTGTTGCCCTGGCAATACGAAAAAGGCTGGCTGGAGTATAGCCACAAACATTTTACCGCAAAATTTATTGCCGATGGCATGTTATTATTAAAGCGCCCTGTTGGCGAATTAAAATACCAGATTGCACAGCGGTTTGAATTTCAAAATCTACCGGTTAATACAACACAAGGGGAATTATTTGTCTGAACGGGGATTTAAGTGGATTGAAATGATTAAAAGGATTTTTTTGTACCAGGCATTTTTTCTTTAATGAACTTCATAGGCGTCGCACTCTTGTACAGCATATCATTATTGAGCCCATTAAATTCGAAACAACTTTAAATATTATTAAACGGTTCAAACCTAAGAGTAGAATTACCAATGCTGAAGCTACAAGTACAAAAGTTAAGTAAAGCTGCTGACAGGAACGGGCTGTATATCTTTCCTGTCTTGACTTTTTTGTTACTTTTTGTGTCAAGACAAAAAGTAAATAAACGAATAATAATAAAAATTTTTAAACATGGAAAACAAACTACAACAAGATCACCACAAAGTAAAAGCACAGGAGCAGGAAGAATCTATTCAATACATTCCCGGCCGTGGCGCACAGTTCAATACTAAAAACCGTTTTTTAAAAGATGAGATAACGCAGGAGCATATTGAAGGCATTGATGATTGGGAAGCCACCAACCGCCCCACACAATACATCGAACAGCAAAGCAAAACCATTGTAAACAAAGTAGAAAGTAAAGATGTGGGTATGGGTTACAGCATGAATCCCTATGCCGGTTGTGAACATGGCTGCATTTACTGCTATGCCCGTAATGTACATGAATACTGGGGATACAGCGCCGGGCTCGATTTTGAACAGAAGATTATCATCAAAAAAAATGCACCACAACTGCTGCGTAAATTTTTAATGCACCCTAAATGGGATGCTACACCCATAATGCTCAGCGGCAATACCGATTGTTATCAACCTGCCGAACAAATCTATCGCTTAACAAGAGGGTTGCTTGAAGTGTGTAACGAATTCAATCAGCCGGTTGGTATACTCACCAAAAATGCCTGGATATTAAAAGATAAAGATGTACTGCAGGAAATGGCGAAGAAAAAAATTGTATCAGCCATGGTGTCCATCACATCTTTTAATGAAGACCTGCGAAGAACGATGGAGCCACGGACAGTTACTGCAAAACAAAAATTAAAAGTGATTAACGAACTCAGCAGCGCCGGTGTACGTATGGGCATAATGATGGGGCCAATGATACCCGGGTTAAATGAACACGAAATGCAGCGCATTATGAAAGCAGCTGCAGATAACGGCGCTACATTTACGGCTTACACTTTTATTCGTTTAAATGGGGCCATTAAATTTTTATTTCACGACTGGTTGTATAAAAACTTTCCTAACCATGCCGATAAGGTTTGGCATTTAATTGAACAAAGCCACGATGGAAAAGTTAACGACAGCCGCTGGGGCGTACGCATGAGAGGCGAAGGCAGTATTGCCGATATGGTGGCGCAGCAATACAAAAAATACGGTAAGCTGTATAATATGAATGCAGAGGAATGGAGTTTGGATACGAGTAAGTTTAGGAGGCCGGGTGGGCAGGGGAAGTTGTTTTAGAAAGAAAAGTGTATTTTAAATAATTAATTACCCAATTATGGATAGCAAAAATCAATTTGGAGGAAGTTGGACAGAAAGCAAAATTTCTATATTAGAAACTTATGCGAAACAATTTTTGACAGTGTTTAAAAACCAGCTAAATCAAAAGCTTTTATATTTTGATGGTTTCGCAGGATCAGGTGACATTGAAGTTGATGGAAATAGTGAAGAAGATAAAAGTATAATTGAAGGAGCTGCTATTAGAATTCTAAAAATAGATAAACCAAGAGGTTTTGATATGTATTATTTTGTAGAGAAGAAAAAAAGCTTAGCACTCTCCTTAGAGGCAAAGATTGAAAATGATTTTCCAAAGAAAGAATGTTATGTTCAAGCAAAAGACTGTAATCAAAAACTAAATGATCTTGCAAAATTTCTTCGTTCGGAAAAAGGGAGAATATATAAAGTTTTGGGCTTTATTGATCCAAAAGGAATGCAATTAGAATGGGCTTCACTAGAAATTTTAAGGGGACTTCCTATAGACTTATGGATATTAAATCCAACAAGCGGAACAAATAGAGTATTAGTTAGAAAAGGTGAAATGGACGAATCGTGGTTAAAACGTCTTGAATTATTTTTGGGAATGGATAGAGAAGATATTAAAAACCATTTTTACTCAAAAAGACAAACTTTGTTTGGAGATCTTGATATTGTTAAAGATAATGATCCAATAAATAGACTTCATGAACTTTATGCAAGTAGAATTGCAGGTAATATCTTTAAATATGTTTCAAATCCTAAAGTCTTAAAAAATAATTCAGGATCACCATTATTTTATTTTTTTATGGCTACAAATAGTGAAATTGCATTACGAATCGCTAATTCAGTTGTTAATCCAAAACTTGGTTTTTAATCATGGCACAATCATCTATCGAATGGACCGAAATGACCTGGAACCCAACAACAGGTTGCAATAAGGTATCTGCAGGCTGCAAATTTTGTTATGCAGAAGTAATGACACGTCGTTTACAGGCAATGGGTATAGATAAATATAAAGACGGGTTTAAAATACGAACACATGAAGATGCATTGTTAACTCCTTATACATGGAAATCTTCTAAAATAGTTTTTGTTAACTCTATGAGTGACATGTTTCATAAAGATGTTCCACTGGAATTTATCAAAAAAGTATTTGATACCATGAACAATTGCCCACAGCATACTTTCCAGGTTTTAACCAAGCGTTCAGATATTCTTTTAAAATATCACAAAGAATTAAACTGGACGCATAATATATGGATGGGTGTTTCTGTAGAAGATTCAAGAGTAACACATCGCATTGATGATTTGCGTAAAACAAACGCAAAAACTAAATTCCTTTCCTGCGAACCCTTGATTGGTCCTTTACCAAAAATGAATTTGAAAAAAATTGATTGGGTAATTGTGGGTGGTGAAAGTGGAAGAACACCAAGGCCGATGAATCCGGACTGGGTATTGGATATACAGGAGCAATGTAAGAAAAGTAAAGTTGCTTTTTTCTTTAAACAATGGGGCGGTACAAATAAAAAGAAAGCTGGAAGAGAATTGAATGGGAAAGTGTATAATGAGATGCCGCCTGTAGAACATTTAGAAAGCGTAGAGTTTTAATTTTTTTAATCCTCTGAAACCATTGATTCTACTGCTATTCCAGCCAATTCAATTTAACCAATAAAAAATATTTGGCAGTTTCAAAAAAATAAATTCATCTTTGCAGCGCAAATAAAAATAAAATAACAACAAATGTTACGCAGTTATAACCATATTAATGTCATAGGCCAAAAGAATCCGGCATCGGATTTTACAGGCAAGGGGCAAAGTTATGCTGCATCATAAAGTTTATCAAAACCAACTGATTCTAATAACAGGCCCCGACAAAAAAGTTGGGGTTTTTTTATGTGCCCCAACCCCTAAAGGGGAGTAAGACAAGTAAATTTTTGAATGAAACATTAATACGACAACAGAAAAACAATGACAGCGATACAATTACATCATTCGCCCAGTATGTGGTTTAGTGCGGAGCAGAACAATAGTAAATGTTTTGATGCCGGAGTGTGTGATCTGTATTCAGATACAAGACCGTGGTATATACAAACGCAGACCTAGAAAGTCTTTCAGCGATAGTAATGCCCGGTTAAATTTAAAATTAACCGGGCATTTTGTTTGTAAAATAAACTGCCCAATAACCCCGACAGCGGCTTTAAGCCCTGTCGGCGGTTAAAAAGAAAGGAGGCTGAAATGGATGTATTGTTTTGGGTACACCTGGTTGGGGTGGTAATAAAAACAATTGCAACAGCAATTAACGAAAGAGATAAAGAAACAGAAACAGAAGAGTAAATATTAAAAACGCAGTTAAAAATGAAATTGATAATAGCAGTGTTGATCACAAAATTTATCATCAACCTGTTTAGTAAAGATAAAAAGGAAGGGAGGTTTCAATAGTCAACTGTAATTCAGTTGCCGGGATGCAGTAGCGGAGTTTCGGCTTCGCTACATTTTAAACGGTTCGTTGGTGTAATGGCTAACATCACAGATTGTCGATCTGTTGCTACGGGTTCGATTCCCGTACGAACCGCAAAATTTAATAACAATAAAACTAAAGATCATGTTCACTCGTGTAATCAATTAGCTGTCCTTATTCTTAAAAAGAATTGGAGATGATTAATTAACTATTTAAAGAAGAAAAAATGGACAATTTATTCAACCAGAAGGTCATCAACGTAAATAATTTATTTGACGACCGTTTTCTGGAAACAAAAATATTATACCTGTATTGCTTTAACGGGCTGCCCTGTTTAAATTTTGTAAACCGGGTAGATGGTGAAAAAGCCTTTGCGGTATTTAAAGAAAGATACCAGCATCTTATCAATCATATACATCAATACAAATGGTATAAAAAAGAAAAAAAGAAATACCAGTTTGATAAAACTGGTGATCATTCTTAAAAATAATTGCCTGGTGGAGTTTGATGATGATTATTGCGAAATATTACATGATGGTAAACAGGATGCTTTTATTCAGGAGTTAACTGACCTGGTAAACCAGTTTAAAGAAAAGCAAAGAAAGCAGCCGCAGGAAATAAACCTGATCGTAAAAACCGGCAGGGGACTTGATTTGAAAGCAATGGAAATAAAAAGAACAAAACTGGAGCTGGATCTTTTTTACGAAAGTGATTTTGCTGAAACAGATGCGCTGATACAAAAAAGGCTGAATGCTAAAAATGATAAAGGCATTGTGTTGCTGCACGGCTTGCCGGGCACCGGTAAAACAACTTACCTGCGTTACCTGATTGGCAGAATAAAAAAACGGGTATTGTTTTTATCACCAACAGTGGCAGATAACCTGATGGATCCGGAGTTTGTGGAATTACTGATTGATAACCCAAACACCGTGCTGATAATTGAAGATGCGGAAAATATTATTATGGACAGAAAGCACAACAGCGGTTCGTCAGTATCAAACCTGCTGAATATTTCAGACGGGTTGCTGGCAGATTTTTTAAATGTACAACTCATTTGCACATTCAATAATTCGCTCACACTTGTTGACAGTGCTTTAATGCGCAAGGGAAGGTTGATAGCAAAATACGAATTTGGTAAACTGGGTGTAAAAAAATCACAGGCATTGAGCGATCATTTTGGTAACAGCACCATCATTAACAAACCCATGACGATTGCAGAAATTACCAATCAGCATGAAAAAGATCACCAGCCACAAAAAATTGAAGTGCCGGGGTTTAGAAGAGAAGTGTTGATGAATTAAAATTACATCCGGTATAGTAAACCGGTGCCGGATGTTTTTAACCTGTTCAACGAAGCTTTAGCGTAGTAGGGTTTTTGTACTTAGCTTTAGTACTACTATTAAGCTTCAGTGGCGTCGCACTCTTGTACGGAATATCTTTATTGAGCTTTTATTGAAGCGGAGAAGAACACTTTTTAAAGCGAATAGAATTGAGATAGTCATTTAATAAAATCAAAATTATGCCAGTAAGTAAAAATAGGAATAAGAAAAAAAAGAGACTAAATAAGAAAAAGAAAATGGACAATGAAGTCTTTGATGATGGATCGATGCGATTTGAAAGAAAAGGTAAAAATATTTTCATGAGTAATTCTATGCCTGAAGAAGAACATGCAACTTGGCTCAAGCAAATAAAAGCCAATAGACCCCTGTTTTATTTAGATATAAGACAGCAAATTGATAAGCTTGTAGAAACTATAAATTCTTATGATAAAATTTTTGTTTTGGGAGGAATTGCTTCCTATGCTACTCAAAAAATGATAAGTGATGAAAGCGATGACGGAGTTTCAGAAATAGCTATGGAGTATTGCCAAAGTATTGCGTTAGCAAACCATAATAGATCAAGTTTAAGACCCAATGCAGAAAATTTGAAGGAAATATTTGAGTCTCTTGTTAAAATTAAAAGCGACATGTTGCACTACTACGCTGTTGAACATTTGGAGGAGGAAAAATATAATAAAATAGAATCTGACGTTAGGTTTAAAATGATTAGTGAAACCCTTTGTATTAGGGGAGAGGGATATTTAACTCACATAGAAAAATTATTCGAAGAAATGTTTTCGCCTCACGATGATTTTTTTATTAAAAACTATGGGTTTAAATCAATTGAAATTATAAAAACATTCAAGGAATTAGAGTCTTCTTTTCAACTCCGAATAGGAACACCAAATGGAATGCCTGGAATTTATTTAATGAAAAAATTAAGAGACTGGGAACTTAAAAAGAATAATTTGGAAAATTCTTCTATTACTTTTTTAGAGAAAAATCCAGGTGTTGCGGTTGAAAATGGTTCTATAACATGTTATCCATTGGGCTGGTTGCCGTATCATGAAAAATTATACAGAATACGTTTTGCAAATGAAACTCAAAAAAGAATTATTCAACTACTCTCCATGAAATTTGGAGAAAATGAAATTTTTTCGAAATATACATCATACGAGCCAATAAATGAAACTAGCATTTTTAATTTACCGACTGTAGAAGGAGATGATGGTAATTTTTATTTGTTTTCTATGAATATTGGAGCTCGAAATTATTTTAATATAGCACAGTATTTGATAAAAAAAAATGATCCGTCATATTATGAGCAAACTTTTTGCGGAAACAGGAGCAGTATATCTCGAGATAACTTTATTGAGTTAAAAGTTTTACAACTTTTCAAAAAGATGTTGCCAGCTGTAGAGTTTTATCCAAACTTAAAGTATAGATACCAAGAGAACAATTTTGAATTGAAATGTGCCAAAGCATTGGATAGTAAATATGAATTAGATATTTTGGGCTTAAGCACTGATGCTACATATATAATAGAAGTAAAAGCAGGAGTGGCTGAAAAAGGAACGAAAAGAGGAGCTATTAAAACAGTAAAATCTGATTTGCGGAAAATAGTTGGGGATGCTATTTGCCAGAGTTATAGAGCTTATCGGCACACCATTGTTTCGCCCAATAGTTTTTTTACTGACAATAACGGAAATGAAATCACACCAATTAATCGAAAAAATGTTTTTAGAATATCAATAAGCTTTTCATATGTAGGCTCAATTATTTCTTCTTTAAACACATTAAAAGAATTTGATGTGATTGATAAAGGTGCTGAATTCGCTTGGGCTGTAAATATTTTTGATTTAATTCCTTTTAGCGAATTGATTCAATCCGAAACTCAATTTATTGACTATTTATCCAAACGAATCCCCATGTATGAAGACAAAAGACTGTCTGGAGTTGATGAAATGAATATGTTGGGATTGTATTTCGATAATGACTTGAAGATTGATTCAGCGTTTAAAAATTCTGATTTTGTTCACCTAAACGCCTATAACGATGATATTGACAAATATTTTTATTTTGGAGGTAGTAAACCCAAAAAAAAGAAATAATAACTTATTAATCTACGCTTATTTAAAAGCTAAATAGTAGCAATGCTGATGAACGGATTGCGACGCAAGGATGATGCTACAAGGAACTAAAACTGGTATCAAAAACAAATCACAATTACATCTGTGTAAATCCGTGTAATCTGTGAGCAAAACAACAAAATGAGCAAATTAAAATTAACCGGAAAACAGATCCGTACTATTGGCTACGAAGAAGGACCGGTGGTAAGTGTGGCCATGCATACCATGTACACACACTTTAAACAGCATACAGAAGAAGAAGCTTCGCCTTCGTGTCCTCATGACCTGAGGAGAAAAACATTACTAATTTGTCTCGTATAGAAATAGAGTTACAAAAAACCTCCACTCACATTTTGTAGCTTACTTTTTTTGATACCTGGGGCTTATAATAACTACCTACACATCTATCCTTCCTGTGCCTTCACTTATTTCCATAACATAAGCTTCCGGTACAATATTAAATTCCTGTTCATAAGCAACACTGGCCTGTTCAATAAAATCATTTACTGCAGTATCTTTTACAATATTAATGGTGCAGCCGCCAAAGCCACCGCCCAATAACCTTGCGCCAATAACACCAGCATTTGCTTTTGCCAGTTGTACTAAAAAATCAAGTTCGGCACAACTAACCTGGTACAGTTTACTTAACCCTTCATGTGTGGCAAACATCAGTTTACCAAATTCAATTAAATTATTTTGCTGCAATAATTCACCTGCTTTTTGCGTACGTATAATTTCTTCCACCACATATTTACAGCAATTGTAAACTTCAGGTGTCATTTTATCTTTATGCATCTCCACATCTTCCACCCTTTTTATATCCCTGAAGGATTTTACCTGCAATTCCTTTTTTAAAATGGCTAATCCTTCTTCACATCTTTTGCGGCGTACATTGTATTCGCCGCTGGCTAATGAGTGATGCACTTTGGTATTTATCAACACAATTTTATACTCCTTTAAAACAAGGGGGAAATATTGGTGTGTAATATTTTTACAGTCCAGTAAAATAACATTGTCTTTTTTGCCATTCAGGTTGGCATACATATCCATTATGCCACATTTTACATTGGGGAAATTATGTTCGGCCCTCTGGCAAAGCAATGCCAGCTCTACCCGGCTTAATCCAAAATTAAAAATATCATTCAATGCAAATGCCAGCCCTCCTTCAACGGCTGCGGATGAACTCATGCCCGAGCCACGGGGAATATCGCCGCCGAAAACACAATCAAAACCCTGTACAGGTTTACCGGCCAGTAAGAATTCATTTACCACACTAAGTACATAATTCTTCCAGTTATCAATACTTTTAATTTCAGTAAAAGCAATAGATAATGATTCATCAAAATCTGCAGCATAAAAATTTATAATGCTTGTTTCATTGGGTGCTACTGCATAATATATGCCTTTGTTTATTGCAGCGGGCATTACATAGCCATCGTTATAATCTATATGTTCGCCAATTAAATTAATGCGGCCCGGGGAAAAATATACATTGGGTTGAGTGGTAAATTTTTCTTTGAAAGTTTTCTCCACAGCAGTTGCAATACTATTCATGTGTTATTTTTTATGACAGCGAAGTTATCTTATATGTTGTTGTAAAATATGCTGAGCTCTCTGGTGCAAGTATTATAAGTCCCATTCTATTATTAAAAGCATCCGGTGCTGCACTTAAATTTTCAATGGCAATACTTTTACGGTGTGGCGGTGTATATATCTGTAAATAAGGATAGCTTTTATCGGGATAAATTTCCAGTTGAATTTTTTGTACTTTGTCTCTTAACACACACAAAGGCTGGCATTCGGCAAAATTTACAGTAAAGCAATTATCAAATTGGGCAGTGCTTAATTTTTTAAGCGATCCAAATTCCTGATAAGGTAACAATTTTCCTGTGGGTATCAGCGCTTCATTAAACTCCACCATTTCTTTACTTTGAAATTCCAATTGTAAATCATCAATGGTGCCGCCAAAAGTAAAATACGGATGCCAGCCATCCTGTACAGGGATTTCACATTCCTCTTTATTAATTACTGTTGTGGTAATGGTTAATGCATTATCGTTTTTTAATTCATACAGCACTTCGCAATCGTATCTAAAAGGATAGCCTTTATCTGTTCCGGTATATTGATGATGCAGTGTAACCCCGGCACTTTTTTCACCGTCCCATGTTTTTGTTACAGTAAATGGCGCATCATACAATAATCCATGCAGGGCACTTCCATTCAATAAAAATTTTTCTATGGTATAATTCTTTTTTCCAAATGTATAGGAGGCATTTTTTATTCTGCAGGCAAAAGGCGACAATTTGCAGCTTTTAAAACCTTTGGCGGTTACATTGGTTTTAAAATCAGTTTCGTTATCATAGCCATCAATCACATTCAGCAAATTACCGTTATGCAAAACAGTAAAGGTGTGTAAAATGCCACCGCATGAAGGAATGATCTCAACAGATGTGCCGGCATCTGCATCCTGCAAAATTATTTTATCAAAACCGCCATGCTTAATGGTTTGTACAGTAAACATATTTTCAAAGATATTCCAACAGCATTTAACATTCAACTTTATCAGTTAAAAAAATAAAAAAGGCTGATAAGAATACCAGCCCTTTGATTAACCTAAACCACCAGCCTATTAAAATTTTTCCTGCACGGTTAACTAACCTGCTTTATAAATCATTATAGCGCCGCATATTTTAATTAGTAATTGATAATATAAAATTGAACAAATTTTGTACTTGCAGAAGTTAAACGATCGTAAAAACATGGTTAAATGCCAGTTAAACAACAGGAGCCGATAGAAATCGGCTCCTGTTGTTATTATTAACCGATGCAGGTTAGTGTATAACTATATTTACAGCTAATGCTATTCATTCGTTTTTTCCACCTTACTTACCAGGCCTGCTTTTCTAAGCAATGTCCGGTTTTCCCTGCGGTGCGTTAATTTAAAAGCAAGCGCATAAATTGCAGGCAGTATCAACAGGGTAAGAATAGTGGAAGTTATCAACCCGCCAATTACCACTACTGCCAAAGGTTTTTGTGTTTCGCTTCCAATTCCGGTAGATATTGCAGCAGGCATCAACCCAATCATCGCCATCAATGCTGTCATTACAACAGGCCGCACTCTTGAAATTACCCCTTCACGTATAGCTTCATCCAGATGCATTTTAGCTTCGAGGTTTTTACGAAATACCGAAATAAGAATTACACCGTTTTGAATACAAACACCAAACAAAGCAATAAAACCAATACCTGCGCTGATGCTGAAATTAATACCAGTAAAATGCAATGCCAGAATACCCCCAATCAATGCAAATGGCACATTTAAAATAGTAAGTGTGGCATCTTTTACATTGCCATAAGTGATAAATAAAATAAGGAATATCAATAACAAACAAATGGGTACCACTTTAGCTAATGTTCCCGAAGCTCTTTGCTGGTTTTCAAACTCGCCGTTCCAGGTGGTTTTATATCCCTGTGGTAAACTTACCGCAGTATTTACTTTTTGTTGTGCTTCAGCAATAGTACTTCCCAGGTCTCTGCCCCGAACAGAAAATTTTACAGCGATGTAACGCATATTGTTATCACGATAAATAAATGCCGGGCCGGTTAATGTTTTAATATCTGCAATTTCTTTTAACGGCACTTTTGCACCATCATTGGTGGGCACCATCAACCCTTCAATAGCATCCTGTGTTTCCCTGAAATCTTTTTGATAACGCAGCCGTACATCAAATTTTCTTTCGCCTTCATACAATTGGGTGGCTGCTTTACCACCAATGGCCATTTCAATAACCGCATTGGCATCAACAGTATTTACACCATAAAAAGCCATTTTTCGCTGGTCCAGTTCTATACGGAATTCGGGTTGCCCTAAATTTCTTAATACGCCTAAATCTTCAATACCTTTTACATTCTTTAATACATCCATTACTTTATTGGCGGTACTATCTAAAACCTGAAAATCGGTACCGAATATTTTTACCGCCATTGCTGCATTTACCCCCGCCACCGCTTCTTCCACATTATCCCGAATGGGCTGAGAATAATTATAAACAATGCCCGGAAATTTTCTCAACTGCACATCCATTTCGTCAATCAGTGCTTCTTCTGTAATATTCCGATTCCATTCTTTTTGTGGTTTAAGGTCCACCTGTATCTGCACATTAAAAAAACCTTTTGGGTCGGTGCCATCATTGGTTCTTCCTACCTGCGATAAAGTTTGTTTCACTTCCGGAAATTCCTTTAACACATCAATCATTTTATTAGAGATTATGTTGGCTTCATTCAGCGATACACTCATGGGCAATTCCGCTTCCACCCATAGTGCTCCTTCATTTAATTCGGGTAAAAATTCGGTACCTAAAAATTTGGCAGATGCAAATGTGACCGCCATAATGATCAATGCTATAACCACGCTTTTCTTTTGATGGTTATAAACAATATCAAATAATTTTTTTACGCCTTTTTCAAAAAACAACACCACAGGGTTATGTTTTTCTTTTACATTTTTGCGTAATAAAATACTGGCGAGTGCCGGTACAAATGTGAGTGTAAATAATAATGCACCCAGTAAAGCAAAGCCGAGTGTATAGGCCAGCGGCGAAAACATTTTTCCTTCAACTTTTTGAAATGCAAAAATGGGAATAAGGCAGGTGAGGATAATAATTTTAGAAAAGAAAATAGACTTTCCCATTTCTGTTCCGGTTGTTTTAAATAAACCCAGTTTGGCCAGTTTATTAAATTTTATCATACCCACTTCTCTTGCCCGGGCATCCAGTGCCACAAACAAACCTTCCACCATTACCACGGCGCCATCTATAATAATACCAAAATCAATTGCACCCATGCTCAGCAAATTTGCGCTCATGCCTTTTATACGCATGCATATAAAAGCAAATAATAAAGAAAGCGGGATGATGATACTTACTGTTACCGTCGTTCTCCAATCGGCCATAAACAACAATACAATTACTGTTACTAAAATAATACCTTCTATCAAGTTATGTATTACAGTTTCCTGTGCAAAATCCATCAGGTTGGTACGGTCGTAAAAGGTATCGATCTTTACATCTTTAGGTAATATTGTTTCATTTAATTCTTTTACTTTTTCCCTTACTGCATCCAACACTTCAGATGGATTCTCCCCTTTTCTCATTACAACAATTCCCTCAATCACATCTTCGTTCTGGTCTCTTGCAACCTGGCCCAGTCTTGGCTTTCCACCTTCTTTTACATCTGCTACGTTTTTTATCAATAACGGAACACCATTTATTTTATTGATGATGATGTTTTGTATATCATCAATATTATTCAGCAAACCAATACCTCTTACCAAATATGATTGCCCGTTTCTTTCTATCACATCGCCACCAACATTTACATTACTTTTTGAAATAGCATTGTATACATCCAGTGAAGTAAGATTGTATTTTATCAGTAACTGGGGGTTCACGCTTACTTCATAAGTTTTTTCTTCGCCACCAAAACTATTTACATCGGCTACGCCAGGTACACTTTTAAATTGCCGGTCTAATACCCAATTTTGTATAGTAGTTAAATCCCTTATACTCCTTGTAGCACTCTTTAATGTATACCGGTAAATTTCTCCGGTAGGCCCGTAAGGTGGCTGCACATCAGGCTTTACGCCTTCGGGTAAATCGGCACCACCAAGGCGGCTCAATACCTGCTGCCTTGCAAAAGCATCGTCCACATCATCATCAAAAATTATTCTTACATAAGATAAACCAAATGCAGAAGTGGTACGCAGGTTAGTTTTTTTTTGTACGGAATTTAATACCGTTTCCATGGGGATGGTAATAAATTTTTCCACTTCCTCAGCACTTCTGCCCGGCCATTGTGCAATGATGATGATCTGTGTATTGGTAACATCAGGAAAAGTTTCTACCGGTGTATTCTTATAACTTACAATTCCAATAATGGCAATTACGGCTGTTAAAAAGAAAACCAGGTAACGGTGCCGTAAAGAAAAGTGGATAATGTTTTTGATAAACTTATTCATAACTATTTTTAATTACTACAATAACAAATGGTAAGTCCTGCTTTTATTTTACAACGTGAAAAGCGATCAACATCGTTGTGGCAAACAAGGAAAACAATCCTCCTAAAAAAATGTACTCGGCAACTAATTCGTAATACCTGTTTACAATCCGCTTTCTTGTCATTGACAGAAACGATAATACACAGCTTGTCATAAACATAAAAATTGCAAATACCAATACCTCATCAACAATGGTATCATCTTTAATTTTAAATACCTGTAAAGAGGTAAGAATTAAAAAACATATTCCTAAAAGGTTGGCTGATGTATTTAAAATATGCGGAGAATTTTCTTTGCTCATTTTATTTTTCTGTTAATGCCTTAAACAATAATATCTGGTTATCTGCAATTACCCTGTCGCCTTTTTCTAATCCTGTTTTAATATAAGTTTTATCACCTACGGTTTTTAGTATTTCAACCTGCTGTACTTTTAAATCACATTTATCTTTGTAAATGATCACATAATTTTTTCCATTTTCCGATACAATTCCTTTTGCAGAAACAGCTATTACCTTTGCACCGTCTTTATTGGTAATAATAATGTTGGCAAACATTTCAGGTTTTAGTAATCCCTTTTCATTAGGCAACTTTACTCTTATCTTCATTACTTTTGTAACGGGATCCAGTATATTACTGATATCATCCACCACGCCATAAAATGTACTGTCCGGGTATGCCAGAGTAGTAACCCCGGCAGTATATCCCGATTTTACTTTTGCAATATCTGTTTCATACACATTGGCCCATACCCACACATCATTGATATCTCCAATGGTAAATAAATTATCATTGGCATCGCTTCGTATAAAACCACCCTGATTAATTTTTTTCTCTACCACATAGCCACTGATAGGGGCGGTAATAATATAAGTGCCGTTTGCAGTGGTACGTCCGCCACCATTTATCTGGATCTGATTTTTTATTTTGTCGGCAGCTGTTACTGCTTTTTGATAATTTTCTTTTGCTTCAATATATTCCCTTTCGCTTGCAATGCCATTTTCAAAAAGTGATTGCTGGTTATCCATTTGTTTTTTTGCAATGGCCACATCATTATTTGCTGTAGACAGATCGCTGTAATTGCCGGATACATCAGCACTTTTTATTATTGCCAGCGTTTGCCCCTTGCTTACCCTGTCGCCAACAGAAACATTTACCTGTAATACCTGTCCGCTGCTAAAGGGATACACTTTAGATACTTTCTTGTCATCAAAATTTATTTCACCGCTTAGCTTCAATTCATCGCCAACAGTATTTAATGCTGCCGTATCTATCGTAATTATTTTTGCCATCGAGTCGGTTATACAAACCCTTTCGTCTTTTGGCGGATCTGTTTGTTTGCTTTTGCAGGAAAATAATATTCCGCTACATAGCACCAGTACTGATATATATTTTATTGATTTCATAATTTGCCCGGTTAAATATTATTGAACAGGAATAACGGTTGTATTAGTGGTATAATTTATATCTTCAATTGATTTGATAAGGCTGTTGTGCTGCTCCACCAGTTTTAATTTGGTGTCTTTATAAGCATCAATAAAATCTATCAGTTCCAACAGGCTTATCTGCCTTGCCTGGTAACTTTTCAGCATGTTGGCAAACAGGTCGTCATATTTTTTAGAGAAGTCGAGTTGCTGTAAATTATTTACCTGCTGAAAATATCTGAATTTAACAATGGCCGCATTTACTTCATTTTCAACTTTGCTTTTTCCAAGATTCTGTTGTACCTCCTGTTGTTTAATGCTATACTGTGCAGCTTTTATATTACCCTGGTTTTTATTAAAAATATTGAGTGGCACTGCAACACTCAGTCCAACATAATTGGGGTTGTAACTGCTGTGCTGGTCATACTCTGTTCCAATACTAATATCAGGCTTTGCCAATGCTTTTTGATAAATAAGATTATTTTTTTGAAAATCTAAAGCAGTTTGGGCAATCCTGGCATCAGGCCGGTTTGCTATTGCTGCTTTTATAAGACTGTCGGATGCAGGAACTGAGGCATTAATTAATTCCGGAAGTTTATAACTGAGTTGCGGGGCAATAAAACTCCTGTCTGTTGATTGCAGTAATAATTTCAATTCACTTTCTACGGGCATAATAAGCGATTCGATATTCACCAGCTCGTTTTGCAAATTGAACAGCAGGGCTTTTAACCGCATGTTATCTTTTAAAGCAATATTACCCGCTTGTAATTCTGCATCCATACCGGTTATCAGATGTTGCAGTTCTGTTATCTCTCCATCATATACTTTTTTAAGTTTAAGCTGATGATTAATTTCAAGCAGATCATTTCTTAAAGTATAACGGAGGCTGCGCATTACATCATCAAATTGTTCTTTTGCCAATGTTGTATTGTCTGTTGCCAGTTGTGCCAGTTTGCTTCTTTTACCTGCAGTACGTATCAGTTCCGTTACCTGTATGTAAATCTGCCCCCGGGTGCTGTTATGAGTAAAAAATTTACCATCGCCTTTAGCGCCATCATAAATATTCTGGTCGGTACTTAACACGGGGTTATCCCAAAGTTTGGCCTGTTGTATCAATGCCTGGTTAGCATCAATATTGTATTTTGCTGCAAGGAGAGAAAGATTTTTTTGAAGGAAGATTTTTTCTGCATCCGGTAACGTTATCCGTAATGTATCTGCAGATGACTGTGCTTTTACAGCATGGCTTATAATAAGTACTATTGTTAATACTGTAATTAACTTTTTTTGCATCGGTAAATATTATTTAAACAATAAAATTGCTGGTGCAAAATTGAAATCTTCTTTAGTTAAATGGTAATTAAGGTCGGTTAAACGGAGGTTAAAGAAATTGAAATTATTATCTGTATTGCATTTTGGCGGATAGTATAGTACTTTTATAAAAATATGCGGTATGTTTTTTTTACAAATTGATCTGTCGTTTATACACAACCCCTATCTTGAAATTATTGTAAGGGCGCTGGCGGTTTATTTTTTTATGATCATTGCTATTCGCATTTTTGGTAAAAAAGAACTGGCCCAGCTTTCTGTTACTGACCTGGTTTTTATTTTACTCATTAGTAATGCAGTGCAGAATGCAATGGTGGGGCCAGATACTTCTTTAAGTGGTGGGCTAATAGCTGCAGGTGCTTTGTTTGCAGCAAATTTTACTTTAAAAAAAATATTATACAAAAACAAAAAACTGAGTGAGCTGATACAGGGTGAAGCATTACTTTTAATTTATAAAGGAAAAATACAGGAAGCACATTGCAAAAAAGCTGAAATTACTTTAGATGAACTGGAAGCCGCAGTAAGGGAACATGGTGTAAAAGATATTGAGCATGTGGATACAGCCACGCTGGAAGTGGATGGCAATATCAGTATTGTAAGTGATGATTATCAAAAAATATCCAGCATTCCCATGCATAAAAAACACAGGTTTAAGGGAAGGCTGCTAAAAAATTAATTTATTCTCTTATTAAATCCACTAATACAGCCGTCCACCCGGTTTGATGACTGGCACCTAAACCGCTGCCGGTATCGCCATGAAAATATTCGTAAAATAATAACAGGTCTTTATTTTCGGGCAACTGGTAAAACCAATTGTATTTACCATGTGTGTTGCGGTTATCTTTTGCATCTTTTTCAAAAATAGAAACAATCCGTTTGGTTAGTTCGGCAGCTACTTCCCTTAAGTTCATCATAGTGCCACTTCCTTTGGGGCATTCCACTTTTAAAGTATCGCCATAAAATTCTCCGTATTTTTTAATGGCTTTAATGATCAGGTAATTGATGGGCATCCACACAGGGCCACGCCAATTGCTGTTGCCGCCATAAAAATCTGATGTGGAATCACCCGGATCATATTGAATGGAATAATCTGTACTTTTTAAATGTATAGAGTATGGATTAAGCAGATGAAATTTAGACAGTGCCCTTATACCGCCGGGAGATAAAAATTCTTTTTCATCCAACAATTTATCTAATATTTCTATCAGCCTTTCTTTAAGTACCAATGACAATAACTGATCGTTACCATCGCTTGTTTCTTCATTGGGTAAAAATAAATTATTATTGATACGGTAATTATCAAACCAGTTTGTTCTTTTTCTAAAATCATTTAAAGTAGCTAAAGATTTTTTATCGATTATAGAAACAGCAAACAAAGGGGCAGCTCCAACTATGGAACGTACTTTTAAAGGAATCGGGGTTTCATTATGTAATGATAATACATCATAAAAGAAATTATCTTCCTTATTCCACAAACCCAATTCATTTAATGCCTCGCCGATTATTACAAAATGCTCGTAAAATTTGGTAGCCGCATCTTCAAAAGAATTATCCGTCATGGCAATTTCCAATGCAATATCCATCATGTTCAAAGCATACATTCCCATCCAGCTGGTACCATCTGCCTGCTCCAGCGACACATCATCGTGATGTTCATTGATACCCCTGTTAAAAACACCAATATTATCCAGGCCTAAAAATCCTCCACCAAAAATATTATTACCATTCTCATCTTTCCTGTTTATCCACCAGGTAAAATTGATGATGAGTTTTTGAAAAATCCTTTTTAAAAACTGAATGTCTCCCACACCCTTCATTTCTTTTTCCCTGTGATATACCTGTAATGCTGCAAATGCATGTACCGGTGGATTTACATCACTAAAATTCCATTCGTAAGCAGGTATTTGCCCGCTTGGATTCATATACCATTCCCTGGTTAATAATATCAATTGATTTTTTGCAAAGCTGGGATCAACAATACTCATGGCGATACAATGAAAAGCAGAGTCCCATGCTGCATACCAGGGATATTCCCATTTATCGGGCATAATAATAACATCCTGGTTCTTTAAATATTTCCAGTTGTGGTTCCTGCCTTTTAATCTTTGTTCAGATACTGCGGTAATACCATCGCTGGTACTGATCCAACGTTCTACATCGTAATGATAAAACTGTTTGCTCCATAACAAACCTGCAAAAGCCTGGCGTTGTATATTTATCAAATCATCCGAGGTATTTTTTGGTAAAACCGATTGATAAAATTCATCGGCTTCTTTTTTCCGTTGCACAAAAATATTTTCGAAACCATCTGTAAAAGGGGTATCGTATAAATGATTGGCCAGCCTCAGATATATTGTTGCAGTACCATTGCCATCAACTGTAAGATTATAAACGGGTGCACATTTGGTACCCTGCTTTTTATCCCTTAATGCTTTCACATTTTTTCCATTGATGATGGCGTTATGAAAAGCATCTTTTACAAAAGGTGTTTTATTGGGCGTGCTAAAAAGTTTTTCTGTATTGGTTTCGTTTTCTGTAAAAAACAGGTCGTCTGCATTTTGAAAATACAAATAGTAATTACCTAATTTTTCATGTGTAGCTTTTACCGCTCCTTTATTCACCCATTCTATCCCCGGTTTTTGCCTGGCTTTACTGCTGTATTGCCAGCGGTTATAAAACCACAATGTTGGCAGCACCGTAATTGGTGCTGCTGTTGCACTACGGTTTATAATTTCTATTTTAATAAAAACATCATCGCTGTTATTTTTTGCATACTCAACAAAAACATCAAAATATTTATTGTTTTTAAAAACATCGGTATCCAGTATTTCAAACTCCACCTCCTGTTTGCTGCGGTTTCTATTAGTAGTTTTTAACTGCTCGTAAGGAAAAGCCGCCTGTGGATATTTGTACAAATATTTCATGTAATAATGTGTGGGCACATTATCGAGATAATAATACAATTCCTTTACATCTTCGCCATGGTTTCCTTCGCCATTGGTTAGCCCGTATAAACGTTCTTTTAAAATAGCATCTTTACCATTCCATAATGCTATTGCAAAACATAAATTTTGAAAGTAGTCTGAAATGCCGGCCAGCCCATCTTCTCCCCATCTATATGCCCTGCTGTGTGCATGGTCGTGTGGAAAATAATTCCAGGCATCGCCGCCTTCGCTGTAATCCTCACGTACGGTACCCCATTGTCTTTCGCTTAGGTAAGGGCCCCATTTTTCGAGAGGGATCTGTTTAATTGCGTTTTCATTAAGGCGTTCCTGTTCTGCTGATATATTTGTTGCTCTCATAAATTAACCATTGGTTGAAAATCCCGGGTACAATGTCATTCCACCATCCATAAAAATAGTTGTACCGGTAATATAATCTGCTTCATCACTTGCCAGCCAGCAACACAACATTCCAATATCCTCCGGTTGGCCAATACGTTGATAAGGGATTAAAGTTAATAATTTATTAAGTGCCTCAGGTGTTTCCCACGCAGCTTTATTAATTGGTGTTTGAATGGCCCCCGGGCCAATGCTGTTTACACGGATCTTTTTAGCCGCTAATTCCTGCGCCATACTTTTCATCAGCAACATTACACCGCCTTTTGATGCAGCATAATTTATATGGCCGCCCCATGGAATTATTTCATGTACACTGCTCATACAAATAATTTTTCCGGCTGCTTTACTTCTTTCGGGTACAACACCTCTTTTTAAAAATTCCCTCACTGCTTCCCTTGCACACAAAAACTGCCCGGTTAAGTTTACATCAATTACCAATTGCCAATCGGCTAAACTCATGTTTTCAAAAGCAGCATCTTTTTGCAGGCCGGCATTATTTACTAAAATATCAATAGTGCCAAATACTTTGTACATAGCCTGGAACATAGCCTGTACCTGGTCTTCTTTACTCACGTCTGCCTGCAAGGCAATTGCATTGCCGCCATTATTTTTAATCTCGTCCACCACAGCCTGTGCTGTTTCGGGATGGGTTACATAATTCACTACTACGTTTGCACCATCATTTGCTAATGCAATGGCACATGCTTTTCCGATACCGCTGTTGGCACCGGTTACCAGGGCCGATTGCCCTTTTAATTTGGGGTTGTTATTCATTATGCAATATTATTTATTAAATGGGAATACCCAAAAACTGTAAATGAATCAGAAAATAAAATATCAGGAAGTTGTGGGAATGGTAAACCTGAAACCAATGCCATGTATTGTTTCTAAAACAGCATGAGGATCATTTTTTAAATATTTGCGCAGCTTGGTCATATACACATCCATGCTTCTGCCTAAAAAGAAATCATCTTTACCCCAAACATTGATCAGCACTTCTTCCCGCCTTACCACTTTGTTTTTATGCTCATATAAAAAACGCAGCAGGTCTGCTTCTTTTTGGGTAATGTTAAATGTTTCGGCCGGGCTGATTATTTTAAGATTGACAGGTGAAAAAATTAGGTTGCCAATGATATACTCCTCAGCCACTTCGGAATGCATTTTTTTGGTGCGGCGCAAAAACACTTCTATCTTTTTTAATAATTCGGGTAAGCTGAACGGCTTGGCAATATAATCATCCGCTCCTGTTTCATAACCTTTCAGCCGGTCTTCTTCCTGGCTTTTGGTACTTAAAAAAATTATGGGCATTACATCTGTTTGCTGCCTTATTTTTTTTGCTACTGTATAGCCGTCTTTATTAGGCATCATAATATCTAAAATGCATAAATTAAATTTTGCTTTATCAAATGTATCTATTGCCGTTTGCCCATCGGCACAATGTACTACTTTATACCCTTCGTCTTCCAACGTATCTTTTACCATAAAGGCAAGACTGGCATCATCTTCAGCAAATAATATGGTGGCTTTTGTTTGCATCATCTTTTACTTAATGTTTAGGTAATTCAATAATAAATTCCGTGCCAATACCTGCAATACTGTTAATAGTTATAACGCCTTTATGCGCATCAATTACTTTTTTTACAAAATACAAACCCAGGCCAAGGCCTTTTACGTTGTGTACATCGCCGGTTGGTACCCGGTAAAATTTTTTGAATAATTTTTTTTGATACTTTTTATCTATCCCAATACCATTATCCTTTACGGCAATAATATATGTACCATTCGCCACCTTAGTTTCAATAATAACCAATGGATCTTTTGAATATTTAATGGCATTGGAAATAATATTAACTATTGCCACATACAGATTATTACCGTCGGCGGGTATGGTGGCGTTGGCAGCTTCAAGGTGTAATGCTATCCTGGCATGTTTTTCCTCTATTACTGCATATAACTGTGTTATAGCATTTTTAATCAGTTCATTAGGCGATACATTTTCTTTTTCCATCATCAGCCCGGTGGCCTCGGTCTTTAATACCTTCATCAGGTTTTCTATATGATGTTTCAAATAATCTGTTTGCCCCTGCATAAGTCGTGTGTACTTAGCCAGTTTTTCGGGATGATCCACAATAGCAGGTTTGGAGATCATATCCAGGCCCACTGTTAATGTGGTAAGTGGTGTTTGAAATTCATGGGTCACATTTCTTATAAAATCATTTTGCACTTCGTTTAAAAATTTTTGCCTGTACAAATGAAAAACACTAAATCCCAACGCAATTAAAATTATCAATAAAAATATGTTCGAAATAATCCACCAGGTCATTTCATTTATTATATACTGGTTTCGGTGAGGAAAAAATAAATGTACATAGGCATACTCCTTTTTGTATAAAAACAAATCATTTCCGCTGTTATCAGTATGTTTTGTAACAGCCATTGGCAAATATTCTTCAAATAAATAACTGTGGCTATCATCATTATACACAGCAACCTTACAGTCGGCAAACACACCAAAGTCTTCCAAATTATTTAATACACTGTTTAACAAAGTGTCTTTTGGGGGAATGCTGTCAATTCTGAAAAGAAATGTATTTAGATCCGGCTGCTCAATCAATTGTTGTAAATGTGCCGTATTTGAATCGGTCAATTCCAAATCTTCATAAACACCTTTAATACTTTTTACAACACTTGTGGTAAACTCCTTTTGCTCGTAATTATAAATTTTATTCAGCCAGAATAACTGGCTGGTCACCAACAAACCAATTACGATGGTAGACAATAAAATAATCCATTTAAACGTGGCTGAACGCATAGTTATAATCCAATTTAACAAATGTTAAATCAAAGATGCATACAATTATTTATATGGGTAACCGGCAACGGGTTAAAAAGAGGTTAAACAGATTTGCAGAATATTATTGAGAGTGGTTAAATGATAGTTAATTCACTATCTGGCATATCAACCGGCTTTACATTTGTTAGTGATAAAAAGCTATATCAATTTTTTTAAACAAATTAAATGCACACACAATGAAAAAATTATTTCTTGGAACAGCAATGATAGCAGGCTTTGTAAGCTTCTCATTTGCACAAACTACAAAACAGGTAGCAACACCTGCGGCAAAACCCGTGGTAACTAAACCTGTAGTGGCAACAAAAGCTGCAACCACTACTGCAACAGCTAAACCTGCATTTAAAACCACTACAACTACGGCAGCAAAGCCTGCTGCTGTAACGCCTGCAGCAAAACCTGCTACAGCCGCCGGTGGTGTGGTATTAAAGAAAGATGGTACACCTGATAAACGTTATAAAGATGCTGCTCCCGCCGGACCAACAAAAAAAGATGGTACATTGGATATGAGATACAAAAAAAATAAAAAGGGATAAAATTAATATTTTAAGAAGCCAAGAGGCTGTATCATAAGTACGATACAGCCTCTTTTTACATCACTAAGTTGGCAATATGAAATACTTCGCTTTAAATTTTTTCCGATTCATTTTTTGCTGTAAAAGGTAACTCCCGGTTTCCGTCTCTTATAAAGATTCCCTTTGGCAAATACAGGAAAATAAAAGGAATATAGATGCCGTTACGACAATAAAAATTTCGAAAATCTGGTTACCCTATAGCAGAAATCAAAATCTCAATTCTGATAATTCAAACGCACTCTTGAAATTAATATCCTGAAATTGTTTGAAGTGCTCAGTGCCACATTTTATTTTCATTGCTTCGCTCCCTCTTAATTCCTGTCCATTTCCTTTTGTTTCAGCAACAAAGTAGATTTTCTTTTCACCCTTCAACACTACTGCCCAATCCGGTCTGTATTTACCTATTGGGGTGGTTATTTCAAACCATGTTGGTAGTTTAAAATAAAAATCAACATCTTCGCTGCTTTCACAGTCTGCGGCAAACTGATTTTCTACTCCACTGTCTAATGGAATGTAGTTTTCATAAATTGTTTTATCCGGGTCTGCAACTGTATGCGTAAAATCGTCAATGTAAATTTCAAAATCAGCATCATCAAACAATGTCATTTCATAAAATCTGTTACCTATCTTCTCATACTTTATTCCGTCTATCATCAACTCCTGCAGTTTATGTCTGATTACTTTTACTGCATTATCCAAAAACATTTGTGGATTAATGAGCAGTTCATTTATCCTGCCTGACTTTTTGAGTATCTGTAAAATAGTGTTTCTGGTAAGTTCTGTTTTGTTTTGAATATAGCTTAAGGCATCTGGAATTAAGACATGACTTCCATATACCACTTCTCTTTCCCGTAGAATACTGCCATCTATTCCTTCCTCTGTAATATTTAAACCATAAGTAGTTGAACGAACCGACGATGTTCGTGTTCTTGGCATTTGCAATTCATCTTTTATTGCTTTAGCAGCATCATTTATTAATTCGTCTGTTTTATAATCTACACTATACTTTGAGTGGTACTTTATCTTCTCCCAAATTTGTAAAAACTTAGGGTCAGCTTCAAAACCTTTTCTATAATTTACTTTCTTCCGTTCATTCTTATTTTTTGTTCTGCCCGTAAAGTCAACGCCGCAATCTTCTTCAATTTCCTTCTGTAATGCTTTGGCAAAATCTTCATATCGTTCATTAGCCACCACGGTGAGCTTATTTATGTTACGGTCAAAAATCCTATCGCCATTTTGATTTACAGATAATCTTAAGCCCCTTCCAATTTCCTGGCGTTTTTTTATTTCACTTTTTGTTTCATTCAAAGTACAAATCTGAAACACATTCGGATTGTCCCAGCCTTCACGAAGTGCTGAATGACTGAATATAAAACGAAGTGCAATATTTTGGTCAAGCAGCTTTTCCTTTTCCTGCATGATGAGTTTGTACGTATCATCATCTGCCTGTGTTTCCCCGCCCGTGTCTTTTACCCTGCCCTTGTTGTCTTGTGAGAAATAACCATTATGAACTTCATCAACGGTAAAAGGAATTAAACTTTTGTAAGCAGGCTTTGCCATTTCTTTTTCAAATATTTCTTCAAACCATTGTGCAAACTTTCCTTTGATTGCATTGCCGGCTGCATCATACTCCCGGTAATTTTTTACCTTATCAATAAAGAAAAGTGATAACACTTTAATGCCTTTGCTTTTGTATAGCTTTTCTTTCTTTAAATGTTCTTCCACTGTTTTTTGAATCATAAACCGCATCACTTCATCATTCATACCGCCTTGCGACTCACCTGTGGAAAGCATTACACCATTGGTAAGAGTGATTGTTTGATTACCTGCATCTACTTCATCAACTATAAACCCGTTATTATAAATTTCTCTTTCATTGCTCAACTCATACAAATCTGCGCCTGCCCGAACCGTAAATGATTTTTTCTGAACACCAGCCGGAGTATTACAATCAATTTTAATTTTTGCAGTTACCCTTGTTGCTGTGGCATTAATACTTTCAACCTGTATGAAAGCTTCATTCATGGCATTTTCACTTACCACACTATCCACTTCAATTTGCTTTACCAAACCCAAATCATAAGCCTTCACCGGATTCAATGAATACATTAAGTTGTACAGGTTGGTATGAGTGGCTGAATATCGCAAAGTGCAAAGCGGTTGTAAATTTTGAATGGCTTTTCTGCGAATTTCAGTCTCCATATTTTGTGGCTCATCCACAATAACTATGGGCTGTGTACTTTGAATAAACTCAATAGGTCTTTTACCTGTGAGCTTATCGTTTGGTTTGTTAATGATGTTTTCATCCTTTGCAAACGAATCAATGTTTATTACTAAAACCTGAATTGCATTTCCTGATGAAAATCCTCTAAGGTTTGAAACTTTTTTGCTGTCGTAAACATCAAATGTGATTGCTGTTTTATCATACAAACTTTGAAAGTGTTCGTGTGTTATCTGCAAGTTTTTTAAAACTCCTTCACGAATTGCAACTGATGGAACCACAATCAAAAACTTTTTGAAACCATACAATCTATTCAATTCATAAATGGTTCGCAAATACACATAAGTTTTTCCTGTGCCTGTTTCCATCTCAATCGAAAAATTCATTCCCTGCAATGTTTCAACAGGTTCTTTTATTTTGTTACGTTGCTGAATTGATTTTACATTTTCTAAAATCTGGTCTGTAGATAATGTGAGGTTGTTGCCAAAACCATTTTCAGAAAGTAATGCTCCTGCATTGCTTTCTGAAAATTCAAAATCGCCACTGCTTAAAGGTTGCCCTTCAAATATTTCAGTGATGGCTTTTATTGCCTCCTGCTGGTATTCCTGATTGCTATCAAAATGTAATTTCATTATGTTTTAAAAGTTGGGCTTAAGCCCTTGAGAACAGGTGTTTTTTAATTGCCCCCGGCTTAAGCCGGGGGCTAATCAATCGCCTTTGCAATATGGGCTTTAGCCCAACAATTTTTATTTATATCGTTTTAAATTCAACACCTGCATCTTTCATTTGTAATGCCGTATTTGTTTTTAACTGGTCGTTGCCTGCAAAAAGATTATCAAGGGTTATTACTTTTTGGGGTTGAGATGCAATGATTGTGTCAATTATATGTTGACTTATTTCTTCCAATGCAACAATGAGTTCACCATCTTTTACAGCATAGTATTTTTGTTTTGCATCTACCTTATCGGTTAATAAATAACCTGCTTTTAGCATTAGCTCATAGAGCATATTATCTGCTTTGCTTTCTTCTTTTACGGGATTGATAAAAACATCTAGCTGAGTTGCTAAATTATCTTCAGTTATTTCATTACCTCTCCATATTTTGAAATTGGAGGAAGAGAGTTTAAATGCCTTAAATCCTAAATCCAGTTTACCATTATCAAACATATCTGGCTTCTCTGCTTTTTCTTTTTCAATTTTCTTAATAACTCTTCTTATTCTTTCTTTGCTTATATCTGCAATGGTTTTGTATCCTGATTTAAATGCTTCACTTTCTTCATCAGATAATTCAGGCAGTTGGACTAAAATGAATTTTCTATTGCCTCCATCTTCTTTATTGAGTTCTAGAACTGCCTGGGCTGTTGTACCAGAACCACCGAAAAAGTCAAGTATAATATCTTCCTCCTCATTCGTTGTTGATAGCAGAATATTTTTTTTAATTGTGGCAATAGGTTTGGGATGGTCAAAAAATGCAGCATTAAATAATATCCTGAAATCTTTTGTACCATTTTCTGTTCTTACTTCAGATTCATCCCAAATAGATTTTACTTTTGAAGTAGCTTTTCTATTCTTTTCATATACATTCCAACCACCAGCTTTTTTTTCCTTAGCAACGACTTGGGTTGTGTCAATAGTTAAAGTATTATTATGTAATACTTTGTTTTTACCCCATCTCCAGCAGCTTTCTTTCCCTTCACTATTCAATGGAAATATTTCTATTGAATATCCTTTAGACTTTTCAAGTGAAACCAAACAATAACCATTAGCATCAATACTATCGGAATTTGCATAAAAAGGATAAAATAAATTAGGTCTGTTTGCTCTATTAAATTTAGGATTCCGGTTTCTTAATTCACGAGTCTCATATCCACCTTTTGAATCCTTAAACGGGAAAACTAAATTCGCTTTTGGTAATTCGTTTATCTCAGCATCATCTTTTTTTTGAAAGCACATTAAATATTCGTGTGTTACTGCAATAGGCAGATAATCTCTGCCACCTTTGTTTACTTGAATAATTATTTGTGCAACAAAATTCTCCTCCCCAAATATTTCATTCATCAACAACCGTAGATTGTGAACTTCATTATCATCTATATGAACAAAAATTACTCCATCATCTTTCAATAAATTTTTAGCTAAGAATAAACGGGGATACATCATACTTAACCAGTTACTATGGTAATGCCCGCTGTCCTTACTGTTCTTTCTAAATAAACCTTCTTTCATCAGAAAGCCTTCTTCATCTTTATCACCAATACGTTTTTCATAATCCGCTTTGTTTTCTTTAAAGCTATCGGGATAAATAAAACTATCGCTGCCAGTGTTGTAAGGCGGGTCAATACAAACTACTTTTATTTTGCCGTAATAAGATTTTTGTAATACTTTCAGTACTTCCAGATTTTCACCTTCTATAAAAATATTTTCGGTGGTATCAAAATTTATGCTTTCTTCCGGCATTGGTTTAAGTGAGGCAGTGGTTGGTATTTGCAACACTTTAAAAGCATCGGCTTTACCTGCCCAGTTCAACACATACCTTTCGTTATTAAAATTTATATCATCCGTAAAAGTTGCCTTGAATTTTTCCAAATCAATTTTTCCCTCTGAAAAAATATCAGGAAAAAGCGCCTGAAGTTTATGTAAATTATCCTTGAATATGTCGAGAGACTGTCCGTTCATGTACACAAAATGTCTTTAAAAGACAAATTAAGGCTTTTTATGACATTTATACGACTATTAATGACAAAACAAGAAGAAAATGAGTGAGAATTTTATCATGTGAAAGAAACAATTGGAAAACGAATCAGGAAAATAAGGGAAAGTAAGGACTACAGCCAGGAGAATGTAGCTGCTGAACTAAGCATGACAACCAGTGCTTATTCAAAAATTGAAAGAGGCATTACAGATGCACCTACCAGTAAACTGCTTAAAATTGCAGAAATACTGGAAGTTGACATCGCTGATTTTTTTGTTGATGTACAAAAGAGAACAAACAAATTAAATGAAGCTGGGCAGGTTTATGGTTTTGCTACAAAAGGCGACATTGAGGAAATTGTGAAAATGATTCAGAGTGTAATAAAAGAAGTAAATCAACTAAAAATAACATTGAATTCTTTAAACACTGGTGTTATTAAAAAAAATATCACTAAAAAATAATGAGGACTACTAAGTTTTGTTTAGTTGCCTCTTTTCAAGTGGCCTCGCCAGGAATCGAACCTGGATCTGGAGCTTCGGAAACTCTTATACTATCCATTGTACTACGGGGCCAGAATGGTTGAAGGTTAAATGTTGAAAATTGAAAAGAATATTATAGCTGAAAAAACATTCAACCATCAACATTCTACTTTATTTATCTTCCAAACTTTACAATATTACTACCAAAAATTTTAACGGCAATAGCTAATAATATCACTCCGAAAAATTTTCTTATTATCATCATTCCGTTTGGTCCCATTACTTTTTCAATCCACTTTAAAGATTTTAATACCAGGTAAATAACAATACAGTTTATTAATATGCCTATAAAAATATTTACATCTTCGAAGTTAGCCTTCAAACTCATAATGGTGGTTAATGTACCACTGCCTGCAATTATAGGAAACGCAATGGGTACCACGCTGCCGCTTTTGGTATCTTTATCCGGCTTAAAAAATTCCATGCCCAATACCATTTCTAAGCCTAAAATAAAAATCACAATACTTCCGGCTACGGCAAAACTTTTTACATCGAGCCCCAGCAGATTTAAAAATCCTTTGCCTGCAAACAAAAACAATATCATTAATCCACCAGACACCAGTGTTGCCTGTGCAGACTTTATAGTTCCCCCCATTTTTTGGCGTAAAGATGCCAGTACCGGAATAGAGCCCAGCATGTCGATAACAGCAAACAATGTAAAGCTTACAGATAATATTTCCTTCGTTGCAATGGCCGTAAAATCCATAGTAGAAATTTTAGCAAAGATACATTTTCGCTGCTGGCGCAGCATACAAAAGTAAAAAAATACAAATCCACTTTATCTGCCTGTAAAAAACACTTTTAACTGCAATTCCCTTTGCAGAATATTATATTCGCTTTTCATTGCCCTCATACAATCTGCACACAGGCAATCTGTAAATCTTTTACTCATAAAATCCCTTTCGTCATCTGATAATTTTACAACATAACACTGGCAATGTGGTATATCCCCCACTTTACATTCAAATGAAGTATTACAGCGTGGACAGGTTTTTTCTTCATGTTTACACATAAAGCAATTATTTATTTTTAATAATTATTTAATTAAGGCTGGCAACTTTTTAAAAAGTTGCCGGCCTTATAGAAAAGCAATGCTTTTAACCTTATAATTTAACTGCAACGCCAGCCATTAGGTTAAACCTGCGGCTGTTATATCCTCTTACTTCAAAATATTTTTCGTCGGTAATGTTTTTAAAATCAACAAAAAGTTTTACGTTTCTATTAATATGGTAAGATGAATACAAATTCCATGTATAATAAGCCGGCATTTCAATTGGTACTCCTGCATATACAGCTTCAAAACGTTTGCTTATGCTTTGTATGCCAATGTTCATGTTCCAGTTTTTACAAATATCAAACCCAATATTTAAATTAATAGTTTGCCTTGGCCTGCGGTATAAATTAAAAAAAGCTGTATCCTTTGCCCCTTTTTTTGTTTCAATAAACCCATCAAGATTGGTATAGCTGGCTGCAATATTCACTTTGTCAAATTTAACTGTTGCTTCCAGTTCCAGCCCTTTATCTTTTTGCTTATCTGCATTAACATAATAGCTGGCATAAGTTGGCGCACCGGCACTATAGTATGCAATTACATCTTTTACATTGCGGATAAAATATACTGCCCTCAGGTTTACGTTTTCTTTATTGTATTGTACACCCCCTTCAATACTTAATGATTGTTCTGGTTTCAATTCCGTATTTGGATTTCTGTATTCAGAATATACCTGGTATAAGGAAGGTGCTTTAAATCCTGATGTAATATTTCCAAATATTTTAATAGTGTTTTTAATTACATAAGAGGGATTAAAAGAAAAAGTAAAAGCGTCGCCGTATTTATTAAAATGATTGTAGCGGCCACCCACTTCAAGATTAAATCCCTGTAAATCTTTTAAAACCACCGATGCATAAACACCCAACTGATTTACTTTAGCGCTATCGCCTAATGCAGTGGCGTAGGGGCCGTAAGCACTTATTGATAAATAATTTTGATCGGTTACCTGGCTACGGTAATCGGCGCCAACCAATACATCAATATTTTTTGCGGCGAACAAATTACTGTACGCTTCAATAAAATGAGCTTTGCCATTGTACTCTCCCCTGCTGTATTTTGCAAAACCACCTATTGAAGTTGAATCATCCAAATAAATGCGTTGTGTCTGATTGTAGTTGTAATTGAACCGCAATTTGTTTTTCCCCAAAATATAATCGGCACCAATACCGGCTACCGAATTTTTTGTAGTGGCAGTATAATCTGCATCATCGGTAAAAGGCCCTGCATCCAAATCTGTTTTGTATTTACTTAGTTGAGATGTAAAACGTAGTGAAAATTTATCTGTAATTTTTTGGTTAATGTTGGCACGAAAATTACTTTCATCGATACCATCTTTATCAAAATTTTTATTGCCCGTTGCATCATTGGCCGAAGAAAACCCTTTACTGTTTAATTTTGTAAACTGAACATTATAACAGGTTTTATCTATGGTGCCGTTTATTCCAACAGCTTCTTTAAACGTACCATAACTGCCTGCAGAAAGATTTACATCTGCACCAATCTTTTTTGCACCACCTTTTTTTGTAATGATATTTATCACGCCTGCAACAGCATCACTGCCATATAAAGTTGACTGGCTACCCTTTAAAATTTCTACTCTTTCAACCTGATCAACAGCAATTAAATTCAGATCAAAAGCGCCACTAATACCTGATACATCATAAGCAGGAATACCATCCAGCAATAGCAATGTTTTACCAACACTTGCACCACGTAAATAAACATCCTTGTTGGTACCTAAGGTATTACTGCTACCATTAACAATAAGGCCAGCCTGTGTATTAAGCATTTCTGTTAACGACTTACCGCTGTTTTGTTCCAGTTGTTCCCTGGTAATTACGGTTACTACTTTTCCCGTTAAGGATTGTTTGATGGGAAATTTTGTAGCCGTAACCACTACTTCATTTAAATTTTTTGTACTGTCCTGTGCCTGCAATTGACTGCTGATGATTACAGCAGCCGCAATAAAAATTTTCTTTTTCATTTTTGAAAAATTTTTTTTGTGACTGCTTTCGTGGAAAATATGTGTTTGGTCCCTTCGATAAACTCAGGATTCACCAACCACGGCGAAATATAAATGCCTTGCAGCTTTTACACTCCATGCCTTTCACCCGAAAGCTTTGAATGATTGTTAAGTGAACGTGGCAGGTCTTCTGGCTTGCTCCCTGTTTCATTGCCTTCCCATCGTTTTATTAAGACAGTGGCTTGCAGAATGAACAGTTACTGGAGCTTACAGCTACGGGGATAGCTCCCGATTTTAACGGGATTCCCTTTTAATTCTCCGTTTGATGCGGAAAAACCAAATCCGGTGCAAATGTGCAGCAAGAATATGAAAGTTCAAAACAAAATATCTCCACATCAGTATGTGCAAAAAAAATTATCTTTAAACCATGACAGCAAAATCAAACAAGCTTAATCTCTTCGATTTTACCATGATTGTGGTAAGCCTTGTAATTGGTATGGGTATTTTTCGTACGCCGGCAAATGTGGCAAAGGCCTCGCCTGATATCTTCTTATTTTTTGCAACATGGCTTGCAGGGGGCTTAGTGGCATTATGTGGCGCCTTAACCTATGCTGAAATAGGAAGCCGCTTACCGGTAACCGGCGGCTATTACAAAGTTTTTTCTTATGCTTACCATCCTTCCATTGCCTTTGCCATTAACTGTGTGATATTGGTTTCCAACGCTGCATCGCTTGCCGCAGTGGCATTAGTTGGCGGAGAATACATTACCGGCATTTTTATTCCTTTATCAAAAGATATTGAATGGATGAAGATTACTGCAAACATCAACTACATTCAAACCATACATATTATTATTGCAATTGTTGCCATTGTTATTTTTTACGGCATTAACCTGGCCGGTTTAAAAATGAGTGCCAAAACACAAAATGTATTAACAGTAATAAAGATCATCCTGATTCTTTTGTTAATTGCTCCATTGTTTTTTGCTGATAATTCGGCTGTCAATCAAATAACTCCTTCAACTATCAATCCTACTTTAAAAGAATACATCAAAGCATTTGGTATTGGTCTGGTGGCTGTAAGCTTTACTTACGGCGGCTATCAGCAAACCATAAATTTTGGAGCTGAAGTAGATAAGGCTCCAAAAAATGTTCCCAGAGGTATCTTTTTTGGCATTGCCATAATTGTAATATTATACCTCACTATTAACTATGCTTATATAAAAGTGATTGGGTTTGATACTTTGCATCAACCTGCAACCAAAAATATTGCAGCAATAATGGCATCAAAAATATTTGGTATAAATGCCGAAAGGGTTTTATCGGGCTTTTTATTTTTAAGTGTATTGGCTTATGTAAATGTGTTGCTAATGAGTAACCCAAGGGTAATGTATGCTATGAGCGAGGATAATATTTTACCGCCTGTATTTAAACAACGGAATCCAAAAACTGATGTACTTACTGTTTCGCTATCGGTATTTGCAGCTATTTGTATTATTATAATTTTTTGGGCAAAGGAGTTTGACAGAATTTTAAGCTTCACTATTTTTTTAGATTGCTTTGGTATGATATTGTCTGCAGCTACCATTTTTATCTTACGAAAAAAGACAAAACATTTAGATGATACGGGTATTTATAAAATGAAACTGTTTCCTTTAATGCCAGTGATCTTTATCATTGCTTATATATTTGTTGCTATCAGTATTACACTTGATTATGAAAATAATCATTATGCAGCATTGACTGGCATTGCAGTAATGGCAGTTTTTACGGGATTATATTTTTTATTGGCCACACTTAAAAAAGATAAGGGCTAAAGCCCGAATAAAACAATTCAATTGCTCCGGCCTTAAGGCAGGAGCAATGTAAAATAAAGCACCGGGTTTTAGCCTCTATAAAATATTTACAATGAACACATCTTACATCATTAACGAATTTGCAGAAGAGCGGGAAAATTATTTCAATGCTGTTTCGCCGCCAATAATGCAAACCAGCAATTTTATTTTTAATACAGTGGATGAAATGCGTAAAGCTTTTGCTGATGAATACTCCACGTATTTATACAGCCGTGGCAGAAACCCAACGGTTGATATACTAAGAAAAAAGTTAGCTGCATTGGATGGAGCTGAAGATTGCCTGGTTTTTAATAATGGGGCTGCAGCTACTTTTGCTGCTGTATTAGCCAATGTAAAAAGTGGTGACCATATTGTATGTGTTGACAAACCTTATACCTGGACCCAAAAACTCTGTAACGATATTTTACCCCGCTTTAATGTAAGCACTACGTATATTAATGGTACATCAATTGAAAATTTTGAATGGGCCATTCTACCCAATACTACTTTAATTTATTTAGAAAGCCCCAACAGCTGGGAATATAAACTGCAGGATTTAAAAGCCGTAGCAGAATTAGCCAAAGCAGAAAACATAATTACCATAATTGACAACAGTTATTGCACACCACTCTATCAAAAACCCATTGAATACGGTATTGATCTTACCATGCAAACGGCTACAAAATATATTGGCGGCCACAGTGATACTTTAGGCGGCGTGCTGAGTGGCAGTAAACAAATGATAGAAAAAATATTCAATAGTGAATATATGAATGTTGGCAGTGGCATACAACCCTTTAATGCATGGTTGCTTATAAGAGGATTAAGAACTTTGCCTGCCAGGTTAGACCGTATTACAGCTTCTACAAAAAAGGTAGTGGAGTATATAAAGCATCACCCTAAAGTGGAAAGTATTATTTTCCCTTTTGATGAAAGCTTTCCGCAGTACCAATTAGCCAAACAACAAATGAGTGGTGCCTGTGGCTTATTTACTTTTATAATTAAAGCAGATACAATTACGCAGATAGAAAATTTCTGTAACAGCCTGGAACATATTTTTATGGCCGTAAGCTGGGGTGGACACGAAAGTTTGATCATTCCTAAATGCAGTGGTATACAACCACAGGATTTTGATGCAACCAATAAAGAACATCGTATGTTACGGCTGTATGTAGGTTTGGAAGATCCTGAATATTTGATTAAGGATTTAGAGCAGGCTTTTGAAAAGATAACTTGATTTCTTTACCATTTGTCATATAGTTTTTAGTTGATTAGCTTGGGATAGTTTATTTTTGTTGTATGCGTTATAAAATTTATACCCTTAGCATATTGTTTATAATTGGCATGAAAGTAAGTGCACAGCAAAAATGGGATTTACGCCGCTGCATTGATTATGCCCTTGCCAATAATATCAGCATTAAGCAAACCGATCTGCAGGCCAGGTTAGCTGCACTGCAGTTAAACCAAAGTAAACTGAGCAGGTATCCCGGGGCCAGTTTTAGTACCAATTCCAGTTATAGCAGGGGCCGTAGTCAAAATCCAACCACATTCAGTCTAAGTACCGAAAGTTATTTATCAGCAGGAATGCAACTGCAGACAAGTGCTGAAATTTTTAACTGGTACAGTAAACGCAATACCATTGCTGCCAATGAGTGGGAATTTCAGGCGGCCATTGCCGGTTCGGAAAAACTGAGGAGCGATATTGCCCTTACCGTTGCCAATGCCTACCTGCAAATTTTATTAGCTGCTGAGCAGGAGAAAATTGCCGGTGTACAATTACAACAATCACAAACACAATTAAGCAATACACGTAAATTGGTAGATGCAGGATCGTTGCCCGAATTAAATGCGGCAGAACTGGAGGCACAGGTGGCAAGGGACAGCGCTACTTTAATTAGTGCAAAAGGCAGTACTACACAAAGTTTATTAAATCTTAAGGCCTATATGGCATTAGATGTTGCAGTTGATTTTGAAGTAGATGTGCCGCCGGTAGAAAAAATACCGGTAGAAGATATTGCCGACCTGCAACCCGATGCAGTATATGCATCCGCTATTGCAAACCTGCCACAACAAAAAGTAAATGATTATAAGTTAAAAGCTGCACAAAAAACTTCACTGTCAGCAAGAGGTGCTATGTATCCCACACTTTCTGCATTTGGAGGTTTGGGAAGCAGGTATGCAAGCTTTTTTAATGTGCCTAAAACAGAAACAAATTATACAGGAACATATAGTAAAACCGGGTTAACAGTTCGTGATGCTTCTAATAATTTACTATATGACGTAGTTACTCCAAATTATAACCTGTTAACAACGGGTACTATAAAATCAGACGCTTTCTTTACCCAGTTGAATAGAAACTTCAATCAATCTGTAGGACTTAGTTTAAATGTGCCCATTTTTAACAGTGGCAGTTTACGCACCAGTTACGAACGCAGTAAAGTAAATTTTCAAAACCTGCAATTGCAACAACAATTAGATAATCAAAAAACCAAACAGGATATTTACCTTGCTTATAACAATGCCCTGGTGGCATTGGAAAAATTTAATGCCGGTAAAAAAAGTGTGGAAACAGCTGAAAGAAGTTATTCCTTTGCACAAAAACGTTATGCGGTTGGTATGTTAACCACATTAGAGTTAGTAACCAACCAAAACAATTTGTTTAAAGCTAAACTGGAGAATGCTTTAAACCAGTTTGACTATATTTTTAAAATGAAGGTGCTGGAGTTTTATAAGGGAAGGGGATTGAAGTTGTAAATACCCCCACCGCCCCCTGAAGTGGGAACTAAGTTTAAAATAATTTAATCCTCTTTTAAAAAATTAAAAAGATGGATAGCAAGCAAAAAAAGCTGAATAAAGAAATATTGTACAAGAGTGATTATTTTTCACTTTTTTACTAAAAAAATTAAAAATAATAAACGGCCGTTGCCAATGAAGATGATTAAAAAACTTTGGCCCGGCTCAAATAAAATAAAACAAAATGAGTAAGTCGCTTAAATGGATTTTAATTAGCCTTGGTATATTATTAGTGGTATTGGTTATACTGAGTAAAACCGGTGTTTTTGGTAAAAACGACGGTATAAAAGTTACTGCCGAAAAAGTGCAGCAACGGAACATTACCGAAATTGTAAATGCCAGTGGTAAAATTTATCCCGAAATAGAAGTGAAAGTAAGTCCCGACATCAGCGGTGAGATAACTGAGCTGAATGTTCAGGAAGGTGATACCGTAAAAAAGGGACAGGTACTTGCACGTATTTATGCAGACATTTACGATATACAACGTAACCAGGCTGCAAGCGGCGTGGCACAAAGCCAGGCACAGGTAAGTAACACGCAGGCACAAGTGAGTAATTCGCAGGCTGCAATAGATGCACTTAAGGCACAAATGGAACAGGCGCAACGGACTTTTGATATGCAAAAACAACTGTTTGATGAAAAAGTGATCAGCCGTAATGAATTTAATGTGGCAGAGGCAAACTTAAGAAGCAGTAAAGCCAACTATAACGCAGCTTTGCAGGGTATAAAAGGAGGGCTGGCTACAGTGCAAAGTGCAAGAGCCAGTGCTGCAAGTGCACAGGCCAATTTGCAAAAAGCACAAAAGGATTTAGGCAGAACGATTATTGTTGCACCAAGCAATGGTGTTATTTCTTTATTAAATGTAAAAAAAGGAGAGAAAGTTGCCGGCAACAGTTTTAATGTGGGTACCGAAATGATGCGTATTGCCGATATGAATAAAATTGAAGTAAGGGTTGATGTGCCTGAGAATGATATTGTAAAAGTGCAGTTAGGTGATACTGCATTGATAGAAGTGGAAGCTTACAACAACAGAAAATTTAAAGGGATTGTTACAAAAATAGCCAGCAGTAATAATGGCGCTGCCACTTCCGGCTTAACTTCTACAAGCAATGATGTAACCCAGTATAAAGTAAATATTTTGCTGATTGCCGAGAGTTATATAGATCTGATTGGTAAAGGTTCTTTTCCTTTCCGCCCCGGAATGAGCGCCAGTGCCGATATACAAACAGAAACACATACCAATGTATTAAGCATTCCAATTAATGCAGTTACCACCCGTGATAAAAACGACAGTACAAAAACAGATAAGAAAAAGATTGATGCAACAGATGTAAAAGCAATTGCCGCAGCCGAAGATGATTTGGAAGTAGTAGTGTTTGTATTGGATAAAGACAACAAAGTGAAAAAAGTAAAAGTAAAAACTGCCATCCAGGATATAAATAATATTGAAATTACAGAAGGTCTTAAAAAAGATGAACTGGTAATTACCGGCCCCTATAACGTGGTAAGTAAAACACTAAAAGAAAGCAGTACAGTAAAAGTAGTGGATAAAAAGGATTTGTTTGATAAGTAATGATGCCCCTCTGCCCCCTCCCGAAAAAACCTGGATAAATTACTGGGAAATTCAGCGATTGCCTGTTTGAAAAACTTAGTATTAAAAACACCTGCATACAATACTTAAAATTGTATGTTCAGCTATTATATTTATACGAGCAACTTATTTAAAACAATTTAAATTAGCCGGATTGAAAACAAAACTATTTACAGTATTACTCATGCTGCTGTGTATGCATTATACATATGCACAAAACAACGCCACCACCCTTAAAGTGTTTTTGCAAACTGCAAAAAACGATTCTGCCACAAATGCCACTATACAATTATTCTCTTTACCCGATACTGTATTAATTACCACACAGCTGTTTAAAAAAACCGGCAATAGTTTTACTGTAAATCATTTTTCAAAATACCTGGTTACTGTTTCCTGCATTGGTTTTACAACAGTAAGCAAAACCGTCAACATTACAGACAAACCTGTAAGTACTGCCTTATTTTTAAAAAGAAGCAGCACCAATTTAAAAGCTGTAGTGGTAGTATCTAAAAAGCCCTTGATAAAACAGGAAGATGATAAAACCATTGTTGATGCTACAGTGTTAGCCAACAGCAGTACCAATGCGTATGAGGTATTGGAAAAAACTCCCGGTGCCATTGTTGACCAGGATGGCAATGTTTATTTGAGCAGCATGAGCCCGGCAACTGTTTTTATAAATGGGAGAGAAATGAAACTGAGCAGTGCTGACTTAGCCTCTTTATTAAAAAGTTTACCGGCAGGCAGCGTAAGTAAAATAGAAATACTCCGCAACCCCTCTGCTAAATATGATGCAGCAAGCAGCGGTGGCATTGTAAATATTGTATTGAAAAAAGGCGTTAAGCTGGGCAGCAGCGGCAGTGCTAATGCCGGCTATTTTCAAGGTGTGTACAGCACTAAAACTGCCGGCATAAATATTAATAAAAGCGCCGGAAAAATTAACAGCTATTTCAGCTATCAATATACTGACAGAAAAAATTATGAAGCATTAAATTCTGACCGGCTTATTAAAACTGATTCGTCTTTATTGGCACAAAAGGCTTACACTACTTATCCTTCGGTAAACAATTATATCGGTGGTGGTATTGATGTGGCATTTACCAAAAAATTTAATGTGGCTTACGACCTTAGAATAAGTAACAGTAACAACAAAAGCGATGCACTTAACAACATCGATATAATTAAAAATTCCACACAGGCATTGCTGGGGAAAAACCAATCGGATATTTTTAATAAAACCAAATCCCTTTTTTTAAGCAATAATATTACCTCCAAATACAAAATAGATTCTGTTGGCAGCGAATGGACGGCTGAATTTGATTACAATTATTTTAGCAATAACAATACCCAGGATTATATCAATACTTATACATTACCATCAAAGCCAGCCGTATCAGGTGATGGAGAAAATAAAAATTATAAAAATATTTTTACTGCGCAAACTGATCTTACATTGAAGCTGCCAAAAAAAATAACTTTGGAAACCGGTTTTAAATCCACCATCAGTAATAGCAATAACAGTGCTGCATATTTTTTGCAAACCGGAAGCAACCCACGCCAGGTGGATACGTATCAAACCAATACCTTTAAATATAAAGAAACGATAACTGCTGCCTATCTGCAATTGGCAAAAACATTTCATGGCTTTACGCTTAAGCCTGGCCTGCGTTTAGAAACTACTAATATTACTGGCAGGCAAACAATTCCAAAAGACACTGTTTTATCTATAAAACGTGCAGATGTATTTCCTTATGTTTTTTTACGACATAAACTATTTACGTTGTTTAAAACTGATTTGGTTGGCAGTGCTATTTACCGCCGCAGCATTAAACGCCCTTATTATGAAATACTGAATCCTTATCCAAAATATGTTGACCAGTATCTGTTTGATGTGGGCAATCCAAATTTACAACCACAGTTTACCACCAACTACGAGTTTAATGTAATGTTTGAAGATTTTCCTGTATTTGCGGTTGGCATAAATCAAACTAAAAATATTTTCAGCAATGTTACCTACCAGGATGATGTTACAAAAATTGCGTACCGTACTTATGATAATTTAGGTAAAAATAAAGAATTGTATTTCCGCATTATTGCCGGTATTCCGCCGGGAGGAAAATATTTTTTTTATATGGGCACGCAATATAATTATAATGAGTACAATGGAGTTTATCAAAACCTGCCGTTTCATTATACCCGTGGCAGCTGGTTGTTTTTTATGTACCAGGAATTTAAAGCCACACCAACATTGCTCCTGAGTACACAGGGTTTTATGCGTACCAAAGCCGTACAAAATTTTTATGAGCTCAATACTTTTGGCGGATTATTTCTTTCCGTAAATAAATCTGTGTTGAAGAAGAAGGGCAATATCATTCTTTCTGTAAATGATGCTTTGCAAACCAATCATGTGGAGTTTACTTTACAACAAGGCAATGTAAGCACTACAGGCTCAAGAGTAAATGACACACGTAGATTAGGACTTACTTTACGTTATAATTTTGGATTGAGTAAACCAAAGGAGAATAAGGAGTTTGGTGCGGCACCTGCAGAAAATTAATTTGCCGTTGTTTTGTCATTCTTTTTTTCGTCGTCAGCAGTATCAGCCAGCCAGCGGTTTCTCGACAATCCCGAAATAAAATTTACAGTGCCTGTTGTCCGCCAAGCTTTAACTGCCAGATAGAATCCAACTATCAAACCTGCTGTTGCCATTACAACTCCAATGATGAGCCCGGGTGTACCCGTTACAATTAAATACACAAGACCGCCGGTTACTACTCCTAAAAATATAAATGATAATACTATTCCCAGCCATGCTAATACTTCTGTAAAATATTTCAGGAACTTAATCATGAGTAGATATTAAGAAAATAATTTTTCAGCTACCGCCACACTTTCCGGTTTGCCAACATCTACCAGGTTATCGCCGCTGTGGTCATGGCCCAGTATTACATGCTCCGCTGCCAGGTCAAGATAAGTATCCATGATAGAAAATTTTCCTTGCTGCCTTATTAAAGAAAAAATTTGTGGCTCATAAATTACCACACAACTGTAGGCCATCTCTTTTAAATTGGGCTTATCTATTACTATTTTTGTTTCACCTGTAGAAAGATTTTTCCAGCCACACAAACGGCTGCTTTCATCAAACAATAAAACCCTTGATGATTTTCTGTTGGTGATACCAAATGTTACTAAGGGTTTATGTTCTTGATGAAAAGTCATCAGCTTATTTAAATCTAAGTTGGTAAGTATATCTACATTTAAAGAAAAGAAAGGTTGATCGCCATCCAGCAAATGTCTTGCTTTAACCAATCCGCCACCGGTTTCTAAAACAATATCGCTTTCATCACTAATCATCACATTACTTCCCCAGCCATTATTTTGTTTAATGGCTTTTATAATTTGTTGGGGAAAATGATGAATGTTTATCACCACATCTTTTACTCCATATGTTTGTAAATATTCTATATTCCTTTGTAGTAAAGATTTACCATTTACCAATGCCAATGCCTTTGGATGTTTGTCTGTCCATGGTTTAAAGCGGGTACCAAGGCCTGCAGAAAAAATTATTGCACGGGTTCGGTTTTCCAATTTTCTTTATTTGTATGATTCAAAATAATTTTCACTTTAAATTTATTTCGTAAATGCCTTGCAATTGCCTCAGCTGCATACACACTTCTGTGCTGCCCTCCGGTGCAACCAAAGTTGATCATCAAACTTTCAAAATCCCGTTTAATGTAATCTTCAACAGCAATATCTATTATACTGTACACACTATTTAAAAAATCCGGCATTTTAGTTTGTTGTTCCAAAAAATCTTTTACCGGTTTATCCAGGCCAGATAAATGTTTGTAATCATCAAACCTGCCAGGATTTAAAATGCCTCTCATATCAAAAACAAAACCGCCGCCATTTTGAGTATCATCTTTTGGATAACCGTTTTTAATATAAGAGAAGCTGTTGATGGTAATCATCAGTGGCGTTTCATCGGTTGCCTGCACGGGTGTAAATTCTGTAACCACTTCATCACTTATACAAAGCTCCAGCACTTTTTTAAATTCCGGAACAGCAATGCCAATACTTTGGTGAGTAACAAACGATTTTAAGTTTTGTAATGCCAATGGAATACTTGTAAGGAAATGTGCCTTGCGTTCAAACAAACCTCTAAAGCCATAAGCGCCTAATACCTGCAGCAGGCGAATCAAGACATATCCATTATACTGGCTGCGAAAAACATCCCTGTCCACGGTTTCTTCTACAATTTTTTCAAAGGAGTTGATATAATCTTCCAGTAAATGTTGTTTCCATTCTTCAGGCAAATTTGCTTTTGCCTGCGACAACAGGGAAGCTACATCATATTGCGGTGCACCCTTCATGCCTCCCTGATAATCTATAAATCCAACACTGTTATCTTTTTTTATCATGATGTTCCTGCTTTGAAAATCACGGAACATAAAAAACTTATACTCGGTATGAGAAAGATAATTGCTTAATGCTTCAAAATCCTTTATCAGCTTTTGCTTATCGTAGGGTCTGCGTAAAGCATCTAAAAAATAATATTTAAAATACAGCAGGTCGGCCATAATGGCTTCTTTACCAAAAGAACTGTTGGTAAGGCATTTTTTATAGTCCAGCCCTTCGTGCCCATTTACCTGAAGCAATGCCAGCTGGTGCAGGCTTTCTTTATATAAATTATAAACACTTTCCACATAACCATGTTGCTCCAGTTCATTCAGCAGCGACACATCTCCAAAATCATCCTGTATGTAAATATCCTTTTCGGTGTTGATGCAAAGTATTTGCGGTGTGGCTAAACCTTTCTTTTTAAAGTGTGCCGAAAAATAAATAAAAGATTCATTTTCTTTTATGTTGGCACCGTAAGTGGCAATATAGTTTTTATCTGCAGTATGAATGCGAAAATAATGCCGCTCACTGCCAGCCTGGGGCAATTTATCAATACCTGTAATTTCAGCCTTTGAAAAACCAGCAAAAACTTCTTTTATTTTATTTGTGGTTGTAAGCATTAACTTGTTTTAGTACGGTAAAAATACTTTAAAATGAAACAGCCCCCAAAAGGTTTGGGAGCTACTTAACCCCTTTTCTAAATTTTTCAAGTTGAAAAACTATTTTACACTTTTATATAAATCTTCTTCCTGTGCAGCAGCCATGCAAAAAACCACATCATGGCAATAAAGCACAGGGCATAAATCAATGAACCAATATTGGGCAGTGAGGGAAAGATAGGTTTGCACAAATGTTCGTAAAACCAACCGAATGGTGTAAGGTATTGTGGTTTGCCACCTGAAGTAAATCCGTTGTTAATTCTTATCAACCCCATCAGCCTTGGTAAAATACCGCTCATGGCAAAAATGAATAAAGCATTTTTACCGAACACATCAAAAAATCGGCTCCATGCACCTTTGCTGTTTTTAAATTCTATCAGGTAGATAAGTACTGATAAAATCAATAAGGCCAGGCCGGTGGTATAAATGGTGTAACTGCTGGTCCATATTTTTTTGTTGATAGGGAAAACCATATCCCAGCAAAAACCGGTAAACACCAATACGCAACCGGTAACAAATAAACCATTCAGCATTTCCTGGGTTTTGCCTTTTTGTAAAATGTAGTTACCCACCAAATAACCCAGCACTACCTGTACAATGGCAGCAAAAGTATTCATCAGGCCTTCAGGGTCAAATGCAATACCCTCGCCATGATACATATGACTTTCACCTAAAATACTTTTATCAATATTTGTTCCAAACCATCCACCAATACCATATGGGTCGGAAGGGTTGGCTGCCACACATAAAAACCAGTAGAATAATAAAATAAATGCACTTGCCACAAAAGCACCACGTACTTTAAAAAAATGAACAATTATAGATGCAAAAAAATAACTGAGTGCAATGCGTTGCAGTACGCCAAATATGCGGAGGTTTTCAAAAGGCTTGCCAACAATATTTCCGGCGTCATTATATTTTATAAAAGGGAACCAGTTTAAAAACAGGCCTACACAAAAAATAATAACCGTTCGTTTAATTATTTTTTGCCAGAATGCGGCTTCTCCTGCGGCTTCCAGCTTTGGCATTACAAAAGCCATGGCGTTACCAACAGCAAATAGAAAAAACGGGAATACCAGATCGGTTGGTGTGCAGCCATGCCAGCTTGCATGGTCGAGCGGCGGAAATATATGTGCCCAACTGCCTGGATTATTTACCAGTATCATCAGCGCCACAGTGGCACCACGAAAAACATCAAGGGAGTAAAAGCGTTGGTTCATGTATTTAAAGGTAAACTTTTTTTGCAAAGCCTGAAACTGGAAAAGAGTTTAGCTAAGAGCATAAAAGAGAAAAGGAGATCAAAGAGAATTCGCTTCGTCTCTTTAGCCTCCTTCACTCATTGTTCTCTTAGCCAGAATTTATATCCGCTCACTTAACTCCAGCCAGCGCATTTCTTTTTCATCAAGCAATGTAATTATTTCACTTACTCTTGCTGCTGCTTTTTGTAATTCATCGTAAGTAAGTTTGCCGGTATTCATCTTTTCTTCAAGTATAATTTTTTCTTTTTGTAATTGGGGCATTTCTTTTTCTATAGATTCAAACTCGTGTTTTTCTTTAAAAGAAAGTTTTCGGTTTTCGGTTTTAGGGGCGGTGTTTTGTATAACAGATTCTTTTATTTCTACAGCTACGGGCTTTATTTCATTCCCTGTAAAACCTTCTTTGGCCAATGCTTCACGGTATTGTGTGTAGTTGCCCGGAAAATCTTTTATAACCCCATTGCCTTCAAATGCAAATAAATGATCTACCATACGGTCCATAAAATACCTGTCGTGACTTACAATTAAAATACAACCGGGAAAGTCTAATAGAAATTCTTCCAGCGTACGAAGGGTTTGCAAATCCAAATCGTTGGTAGGTTCATCTAAAATTAAAAAATTAGGGTTAAGGAATAACACACTTAATAAATGCAGCCTTCTTTTTTCGCCGCCACTTAATTTACTTAAGGGTGTGTATTGCTGCTCCGCATTAAAACCAAATTTTTCCATGAACTGGCTGGCGCTTATTTTAGTGCCATCTGCCAGTGGAAAAAATTCTGCAAAATCTTTTACATATTCTATTGCCCGTTTATCTTCTTTATATTGTAATCCGTCCTGGTTAAAATTGCCAAATACCACCGTATCACCATGGTTTATTTTGCCGCTGTCGGGCTGCTCCTCATGCAAGGCAATTTTTAAAAAGGTAGATTTACCTACACCATTTTTTCCAACAATACCAACCCGTTCACCTCTTTTAAAAGTATAATCAAAACCTTTTATTAAAACCTTATAGCCATAGCTTTTGTTTATTTTTTTCATTTCTAAAATCTTTCCACCCAGCCTCGTCATCTTTACCTGCAGGCTTACTTCAACATCTTCTTTTTTCAGGCTCACCCTTTCTTCCACTACTGCAAAAGCATCCTGCCGTGATTTTGATTTTGTTGTACGTGCCTTGGGTTGCTTACGCATCCACTCCAGTTCTTTCCTGAAAATATTTTTATCTTTTTGTAATTCGCTGGCCTGTACTTCGTGCCGTAAGCTTTTCTGCTCTAAAAAATAATCGTAGTCACCTTTATACGTGTAAATATTTTCTTCATCCATTTCCAATATTTCATTGCAAACAGCATCTAAAAAATAACGGTCGTGTGTTACTAAAAGCAGGGTGATTTTATGACCGCTTAAATAATCTTCCAGCCACTCGATCATTTCCACATCCAAATGGTTGGTAGGTTCATCTAATATCAGCAGGCATTTTCCTTCGTGCAGTTGTGCTTCAATTAATGCCTGTGCCAGTGCCACTCTTTTACGCTGGCCGCCACTTAAATTTTTAACCTGTTCATTTAAATGGTGCAGGTTAAGTTTACCCAATATCTGTTTTAATTCACTTTCAAAATTCCAGGCATTCAATTCATCCACCTGTGCCATTAAATCGGTAAGCTTTTCAATATTGTCTGCATCTTCTTCCAGGCACATTTCATATTCCTTAACCACTTTTACTACAGGGTTATTCATCCGCAGTACATTATCCCAAATGCTTTTTTCTTCAGCAAAAGGCGTATCCTGCTGCAGCATAATTACTTTAATGTCTTTATGTACCCATGTAGTGCCGCTATCTGCAGTATCGAGCCCGGCAATTATTTTTAATAAAGTTGATTTGCCGCTGCCATTACGGGCTACAAAAGCAATTTTATCACCTTCTTCTACATAAAAACTGATATTGCTGAACAATGTTCTTATTCCAAATGACTTACTTAAATTTTCTACTGAAGCGTAATGCATAGCTGCAAAGGTACTATAGGATGATGCAGAACAGATTATTGATTTTAACTGCTATCTGTTATTTTTGCTGAAATGCTGCCTGACAATAAAATATTAACTCTATAAACTATATGCAGGCAGATTTATTTTTAAAACAGTGGTATATTAAATTAAGCAGATACCTGTTTAAAAAAAAATACCTGGGCATTATGGCTGGTCCTTTAAAGGGTTATCAATGGCCAACTTCCCGTAGCTACGAGTATATCCTTGGCAATAATGAGCCTGCTGAAGTAATGCAACAATTCTGCAGCTGGTTTAAACCCGGCAGTGTTTTTTATGATGTGGGGAGTAATATCGGATTCTATTCTTTTATTGCCAACCGCTACATTGTATCGGGTAAAATTTATGCTATTGAACCTATGCCGTTTAATAATCGTTTATTTAAAGAGTTATTGCTATTGAATAAAGAAAAAGTAGCAAAAAATAATATTGAGATTTTGGAATTTGCCATTGCCGATACTGAAAAAGAAGTTGAATTTTCAAATGATGAAGTATTTGCAGAGGGAAATACTTATGTTTCTTCTGCCGTTGCTTTTGCAGGAGAAAAAATTAAAATACAATGTTACTCTGTTGATAAGCTGGTACAAATGGGTTATGCCGTGCCTGATGTTATTAAAATTGATATTGAAGGTGCAGAATATGATGCTTTGATCGGCGCTGCAGGTACATTAAAAAAATACACGCCCAATATTTTTTTGGCAACACATGATTGTATTGTGCCGGGCATTAAAGATAAATGTATTCAATATCTTGAAGCGGCAGGTTATGTTGTAAAGCATACAGGTTATCATAACAAAAATATGAATGGCCTGGATGATTTTATTGCTATACACAAAAACAAATTGTAAAGGTTATAAACGTTAAAAGCAATAGTGGCAGAAAACAGGAAAAGATTAGCAGCAAATTTTATGTCGCTGGGTTTTCAGCAGGGCATTGCTATAATTTTCCCCCTGCTTATTTTTCCTTATTTATTACGGGTATTAGGCATCAGCGGTTTCGGTGTATTTACATTAGTACAAACCGGTATCATGTATTTTGATTTACTGATAGCTTTTGGTTTTGGTTTAACGGCTACCCAACGCATTGCAGTTGCAAAAGACAATATTGAAATTCAAAAAAAAATAATAACAGCAGTATATTATATCAAGATACTTTTATTTGCAGCCAGTCTTATTCCCTTATTACTTTGTTCATTATTTATACCTTACCTGCAGCAAAATATTTTATTGGTTCTATTGGCTGCATTATACCTGTTGGGCAATCTGCTTTTTCCGGATTGGTATTTCCAGGGCATACAACAAATGAAAAACTGTACGCTGATAACTTTTATTTCCAAAACAATTTCTTTTGTACTGATTATAGCTTTGGTTAAGCAGCAAAATGATATGGCCAATGCCTTTTTTGCTTTAGCTGCCGGTAATATAATAGCAGGTATTACCGGGTTTATTTTATTATGGCGTAAAATAAAAATCAATTTCAAAATTCCTGAAAAATATTTTTTGGCAATATTATTTAAAGAAAGCAGCTACGTTTTTGCAAGTATTATTCTTGCTCCTTTCTATTCATCTGTAAATATTTTTATTTTACAATTTTTTGCCAGCCCTTTAATTGTAGGCTCTTATTCCATAGCACAAAAAATATTTAGTGCGGCAAGTATGTTAACAAGTGTTGTGAACAATACTTTTTTTCCGCATTTATCGCAATTGTATGCCACTTCTACAGATGCATACAGAAAAAGCATACGCAAACTTTTATTGCTGCTCGGTTCAGTTTTTTTACTACTGGCTGTGGTACAGTTTTTTGGTGCACCTGTAATAATACAATTACTGGTGGGTAAAAATAATGGAGAAGATATTTCCTGTGCTGTAATTATATTGCGTATTATCAGCTTTGCCTTGTTCTTTTCACCATTTGTGTCTTTCTTTTTTCAGCAAATGATAATACAGGGGCAGCAAACCGCATCCATTAAAAATATTGGTATTGCAGTTATTGTAAACCTGGTAACTGCGGCAGCTTTATCATATTGGTATGGTGGAATAGGAATGGCTATTAATGTATGCCTGGTAACAGTATTGATCTGTTTTTTAAATGCGGCTTCAGTAAATAAAAAAACCGGCTTATTGCCGGGTAATTAAATGCAGTAATGAAGCAAAACATAAATGATAGAAAAATTAAGGTACTTATTTTCACTCCTTCAATTGAATGTGGCGGTTCCGAAAAATATGTATCCTTATTATGCAATTATATCGATACAAAAAAATTCGATGTTACGCTTTGCATCATCAATAATGCCCACCCGTTTTATACAATAAAGAATGCCGCAATAGAAATTATTGATCTGCAAAAAAAACACGTGCGTACTTCTTTATTTGCCCTTTTAAAAATAAGTAAGTTAAAACAACCTGATATTATTTTTACTATAGCAAACCACCTCAATATTTACTTTGCTTTATTCCGGTGGCTGTTTCTTAAAAAAATAAAGTTCATTGCCAGAGAATCCAGTGTGGTAAGCATTAATACCAAAAGGGCAAAGTTTTCAAAAATTTATAACCGGCTTATAAAAAAATACTATAAAAGATTTGATTGTATTATTTGCCAGTCGCAATATATGCAGCAGGATTTGATCGATAACTATACTGTTTCTGAAAATAAAACTGTTATTATTAATAACCCTGTTGAAGAAGTTGCCGGAACTATTCATGCTCCTGTTATAAATAAATTTATTACCGTGGCAAGGCTGTCGGAAGAAAAAGGGATTGACAGGGTGATACGTTCGGTAGCAAAACTCACTATGCCATTTCAATTCTACATTATTGGTGATGGAGTTAAAAAGGAAGCACTGCAACAATTAATTGATAAGCTGCATTTACAAAATAAAATTTTTCTGGAAGGAAAAAGAGAAACCCCTTTTGCAGGCATGGAAGATGCAGCATTATTTTTAATGGGGTCATATTACGAAGGTTTTCCCAATACTTTGCTTGAAGCCGGTATGTTAGGTATTCCTCTTGTGGCTTTTGATGTTCCGGGGGGAATCGGTGAAATTATTACCGATGGAGAAAATGGCTTGCTGGTAAAAGATAATGATGAGATAGCTTTTAGTAAGGCTATAGAAGAAGCATTGCTTATAAACTTTAATCGCCAACAAATAAAACAAACAACACAAACAAAGTTTTTGGTAAGTGATATTGTTAAAAAAACAGAAGACTTGTTTATACAATTATATAAGCAATCTGTATAAAACAGTTTCTCCTTAAACATCTTTTAACAAGTAAAAAAAATAGCTCATATTTGCGGTTAATTTATAGCCGAATAAATGAAAACAAATGAACGGAATAAAGCCTAAGCTATTAATTTTTATAAACACATTGCAGTCTGGTGGTGCAGAAAGGGTGGTGTCTCTTTTACTGGAGCACCTGCGTACCGATTTTGAAATACACCTTGGCCTTTACACCAATATCATCGATTATAAAATTCCACCGGAAATAAAGATACTGGATCTAAAACAACCTTTACAGCAGGATAAATTCATCAGGTTTTTAAAAATGCCTTACCAGGCTTATAAAGTGTACCGGTATTGCAAAAAAAACAGCATCAATATTTCAGTGGCATTTTTATACAGGCCCTGTTACATCAATGCATTAATGAAAAGCCTGTGGGGTTATAAAGGAAAGGTTATTATGTGCGAAAGAACACATCAAACCACCATGCAGCAAAGCCACTCTTCTATTTACCGGATGTTCTCCAAATTTATGGTTATGTTTTCGTACCGCAGGGCAAACCTGGTACTGGCAAATTCTTATGCCATGAAAACTGATCTGATCGAGAACTTTAAAATAAAAACACCGGTAAGGGTTATTTACAACCCAATCGATTTAAATTTTATACGAACGCACAACGATGAAATGCCGGATTTTGTTTTTGAAAAAGGTACTTTCCATTTTATTAACGTAGGTGGTTTTAGAAAAGAAAAAAATCACCTGTTACTGCTGCAGTCTTTTTTTATTCTTAAAAATCTGCCCTGCAAAATGATCATTGTAGGCGGGGGAATTATGGAAGAGGAATTAAAACAAAAAGTTGCTGATTTGGGCATGAATGATAAAGTTGTTTTTTGTGGCTGGGATAATAACCCGTTTAAGTATGTAAGCCGGTCAGATTGTTTTGTTTTAAGTTCGGAAGTGGAAGGCTTTCCTAATGTTTTAATTGAAGCACTTGCCTGTGGCAGGGCGGTTATATCAACAGATTGCAGCAGCGGCCCAAGGGAATTGCTTGCACCTGCAACCGACCTGCATCACCGGGCCATTAATAATTACGAAATTGGAGAGTATGGTATTTTAACTCCGGTTAATGATGTAATAGCCCTGGCTGCTGCCATGAAAAAGATGTATGAAGATGCAGCACTTCGTAAACAGTTTGAAGAAAAAGCCAAAAGCAGGGCACAGCAATTTGATGTGGACGAAATAAAGCAATATTTTCATGTAGCATTTACCGCATTGTAAACATTTATTACCAAAGCCTTTTGGGCAATATTGTATATTTTTGCCCACTAATCAGATTATTGTACATGCATACCATTTTACTTACAGGGGGAGCAGGTTTTATAGGATCTCATTTAACCCGTTTATTTGTTACAAAATACCCGGCATACAAAATCGTAAATCTTGATAAGCTGACTTACGCCGGAAACCTGGAGAATTTAAAGGATATTGAAAACAACCCTAATTATAATTTTGTAAAAGGCGATATTACCGACCTGGAATTATTACGGCAACTTTTTCAGCAACACCTGTTTACTGCAGTATTACATTGTGCTGCCGAAAGCCATGTGGACAGATCGATCACCGATCCGTTGGCCTTTATTAGCACCAATGTTTCAGGCACTGCTGCATTATTGCAGGCAGCAAAAGAATTTTGGGCCAATGATTTTGAAAATAAAGTCTTCTATCATATTTCAACAGATGAAGTATATGGTTCATTAGGAGCAACAGGTTTTTTTACAGAAGAAACTGCTTATGACCCAAGGAGTCCTTATTCTGCATCGAAAGCTTCATCCGATCATATAGTGAGGGCGTTTTATCATACTTATAAATTGCCGGTAAAGATCAGTAACTGCAGTAATAATTACGGGCCTTATCATTTCCCTGAAAAATTAATACCGCTTTGCATTTACAATATCATAAATAATAAGCCCCTGCCAATTTATGGTAAGGGTGAAAATATAAGGGACTGGTTATTTGTAGAAGATCATGTAAGGGCAATCGACACCATATTTCATAATGGAAAAGTGGGGGAAACCTATAATATTGGCGGGCATAACGAATGGACGAATATTGCATTGGTGAAAGAACTGTGCAAACAAATGGATGAAAAACTGGAAAGAGAAAAAGGTACATCAGAAAAACTGATCACGTATGTAAAAGACAGAGCCGGGCACGACTTACGTTATGCAATTGACGCAACAAAACTTAAAAATGAATTGGGCTGGATGCCATCATTACAATTTGAAGAAGGGATAAGTAAAACAATCGACTGGTATTTGAATAATAACGAATGGCTGCAGCATGTAACATCGGGTAATTATCAAAGCTATTACGAAGAGCAGTATGGGAAGGTTTAGAGAGTTGGGAAACTCCAGAGGTTTAGGATTTAACCAGGCTGTACTCTTTTAGGTATAAATAATATAAAACAAACAGGTATGAAAGTTTATTCATTCGAAAAACTGGAATGCTGGCAGCATGCCCGTCAATTAGCAGTTTGGACTTACAGGGCTACTAAAGATTTTCCTGCAGAAGAAAAATTTGGGATAATATCACAAATGCGCAGGGCTGCTATTTCTATTGCTTCTAATATTGCAGAAGGAACATCCCGTAAAACAGCTAAAGACCAATCTCATTTCAGCACTATATCTTATAGCAGTACAATTGAATTATTAAACGACCTTATTATAGCAAATGACCTTAATTTTTTATCAACCGAACTTTATATACAAGGTAGAGAATTGATTGAAAAACAAACGCTGATGATTGCAGGTCTCCGAAAATCTCAACAAAGATCAAAATTTCTCGGATTTCTAAACTTTCTAAACCTCTAAACCTCTAAACTCCTAAACCTCTAAACCTCTAAACCTCTAAACCTCTAAACCCCTAAACCCAAACCATGAAAGGAATAATTTTAGCAGGCGGCTCCGGCACAAGACTATATCCAATTACAATGGGAATCAGTAAACAGCTAATGCCTATTTACGATAAGCCCATGATATATTATCCATTAAGCACATTAATGCTGGCAGGTATAAAAGAGATTTTAATTATAACCACACCCGATGATCAGGCACAGTTTAAAAGACTGTTAGGCGATGGCAGCCAGTGGGGTTGTAATATAGAGTATGCAAAACAGGAAGTGCCCAATGGCCTGGCACAGGCATTTGTAATAGGCGAAAAATTTATTGGTGCTGATAGTGTGGCGTTGATATTGGGAGATAATATTTTTTATGGCAGCGGTTTTAGAAAGTTATTGCAGCAGAGCGTAGATCCTGATGGAGCAATAATTTTTGCATACCCGGTAAGCGACCCTGAGCGTTATGGTGTGGTGGAGTTTGATGCAGCCTATAATGCCATAAGTATTGAAGAAAAACCAGCCCAGCCTAAAAGCAATTATGCAGTGCCAGGCCTGTATTTTTACAATAACGAAGTGGTAAGCATTGCAAAAAATATACAACCCAGTGCAAGGGGAGAGTATGAAATAACAACAGTAAATGATACCTATCTTAAAAATAAAAAATTAAAAGTTGGTGTTTTAGATAGGGGCTTTGCCTGGTTAGATACCGGAACATTTGAAAGCCTGAATGATGCCAGTGAATATGTAAGGGTAATACAAAAACGGCAGGGGCTAAGTATTGGCTGCCCCGAGGAGATAGCCTGGCGTATGAAATTTATTACAACAGATCAATTATTACAATTAGCCGAAGGCTTGAAGAAAAGCGGCTATGGGGAATATTTAAAAAAGATAGCAGAATAAAATTATACCTATGCAATATTTCGCTCATCCCACAGCTGTTATTGATGACAATTGTTCAATAGGTGAAGGCACAAAAATCTGGCACTTCTCTCACATTATGCCGGGGGCTGTAATTGGTAATAATTGTAATCTTGGCCAAAATGTAGTAGTATCTCCCAAAGTAATATTGGGTAATAATGTAAGGGTGCAGAATAATGTAAGTATTTACGAAGGGGTAATTTGCGAGGATGATGTTTTTCTGGGACCAGGCATGGTGCTTACCAATGTAATTAATCCACGAAGTGCAGTAAGCAGAAAAAACGAATTTAAAACCACCTTAATAAAAAAAGGGGCAAGCATTGGTGCTAACGCCACAATAGTTTGCGGCAATACCATTGGTGAATATGCGTTTATAGGAGCAGGCACAGTGGTTACTAAAGATGTGCCGGCATATGCTTTAATTGTTGGCAACCCGGGCAGGCAAACCGGCTGGATGAGTGAGTACGGCCACAAATTAAAATTTAATGAAAATAATATTGCCGTTTGCGAAGAAAGTAAACAAAAATATATTTTAGAGAATAATGAAGTTAAAAGAATGGTTTAGGGGTTTAGACGTTTAGGGTTTAGTTTGGATACTTTATAAATATCTAACCCTCTAAACCCCTAAACCCTAACCCCTAAACCCCTAAGCCTCTAAACCCTAAACTTTCTAAACTAATTCTACATGAAAAATTTTGCATTAATAGGAGCAGGCGGATATATAGCGCCCCGCCACATGAAGGCAATAAAAGATACCGGCAACAACTTACTGGCAGCATTAGATAAACATGATTCCGTAGGTATTTTAGACAGTTATTTTCCACAGGCAGATTTTTTTACAGAGTTTGAAAGGTTCGACCGCCATTTGGAAAAACAAAAAAGGCTGGGTATTAAAACAGATTATGTAAGTGTTTGCAGCCCCAATTATTTACACGATGCCCATATCCGCTTTGGATTACGCATTGGAGCCGATGTAATTTGCGAAAAACCAATTGTATTAAATCCATGGAATATTGATGCCCTTTTGGAAATTGAAAAAGAAACCGGCAAAAACATTTACACCATTTTACAATTACGGCTGCACCCGGTTATAATAGCATTAAAAGAAAAAATTGCAGCGGCGCCTGCAGATAATAAATACAATATTAATTTGCAATACATTACTTCCCGTGGGCACTGGTACCATACCAGCTGGAAAGGAGATGTATCAAAAAGTGGCGGTATTGCAACAAATATAGGGGTGCATTTTTTTGATATGCTGATGTGGATTTTTGGAGCAGTAAAAGAAAACAATGTTATACAGCATACTGCCGATACTGCAAGCGGCAACCTGGTATTGGAAAAAGCAACTGTTAACTGGATGCTGAGTATTAATGCCAATACTTTACCGGCTGAAGTAAAAGCCGCCGGTAAACGTACTTACAGAATGTTAACTATAGATGGCGAAGCCTTTGAATTCAGCGATGGGTTTACAGAATTACATACAAAAAGCTATCACGAAATAATTACAGGTAACGGGTTTAGGATGATTGAAACTAAAGCTTCCATCCAATTGGTACATGACATACGCAATCATTTATAAAATTATTATCCTGCTATAGGCCATGTGTATTGATCTTAGTAAAATCACAATGGCAATACTTTCAATTTCCTTGCTAAAAATGCCTATTATAAAGGCATTCATGGTATATTTGCGGTCTTAAAAATTAAGATTATACAATTGTAACCCCAATGAAGGTAGTAATATTTGCAGGCGGACTGGGCACCAGGCTGATGGAAGAGACCGAGGCAAGACCTAAACCCATGGTAGAAATTGGCGGCAAGCCAATTCTGTGGCATATAATGAAGATATATGAAAAGTACGGCTATGCCGATTTTGTATTATGCCTGGGCTATAAAGCTCAATTTATAAAGCAATATTTTTTGAATTATTTTTTGTACAATTCTGATGTAACTATTGAATTGGAGCAAAACAAAATAGATGTTCATTTCTCCAATACCGAATCATTTAAAGTAACACTGGTAGATACCGGCCTGTACACCAACACTGCCGGCCGTTTAAAAAGAGTAGAAAAATATTTAAACGGAGAACCTTTCATGCTCACTTATGGCGATGGGGTTAGCAATGTAAATCTTGATGAATTACTGCAGTTTCATCAAAACTCAGGCAAATTAGTTACACTAACTTCAGTAAAAATTCCGGGCAGGTATGGTAATTTAGATACTGACGAAACTGGTACTGTATTGCATTTTGAAGAAAAACCAGATGGCGGTGGTATGTGGATTAATGGCGGCTTTTTTGTAATGGAAGCAGGTGTTTTTAAATATTTAGAAGGTAATATGGATAATGTGCAATGGGAAAAAGAGCCCCT
>JAYVPT010000046.1:0-19346 GCA_043757165.1 Ferruginibacter sp. | reverse complement strand
TCCTCTTCAGCAGGCTTTTTTTAGGATCTTTTTGAAATCGTTTTTTAGGGGGTCAATTTGAAATGGCGCAAGGGGGTCAGTTTAGCTGGGATTTACACGTTGTAAGGAAATTGTTATAACTCCAAATATCTACGTTATTATCTTTAACGTTTATGATAATTTGCTCATCCATAAGTCTGCTGGCTGAAACAAGCAATGAGTTGTCACTCAAAAAAGTGAAATCATTGATTACTTTAAAATAGTCGTCTCTGTAATCAAGGGAACGGAAAAAATCTTGGAGGCTTCCACTTTGAATGCTTAATTTAAAAAGATTGCAACTCCTGCCTTGTACTATTTCTTGTAAAAAATAAACGAAATTATCTTTTATGATAATATTTTTGGTAGGTAACATCGAGATACTCCTTTTATATTTCAATGTTTTGATGTAAAAGTCATCAATTGAATACTTTGTCAATACCTTCCATTCGCTATTAGATACTTGAAATAGAAAATTGGGGCTTAAAACAAAAAGTTTGCCTTCTTTTAAGCCCAATTTTATCCATTTGGCTGTGTCAAGATGGTTACTAATTTCACTGGATGCTTGTTTATTTAAAGCAGATATCACGTTGTCTTTTGAATATCCAATAACTCTTTTACCATTTTTAATTGTTGAATAGAATATAGCGTTACCCGTACTTACAATAGATTCAATTGTGTCTGCATTTACAATATTTATTTTCCTTATTGACTTATCAAGTAAATTATAATAGAAATATTTTGTGTCGAACTCAATATCTGCCCGATGGTCATATGAAGTCGTTGAATTAATTATAAAGCCGTTTTTATACTGTTCTATTTCGTCACAAAATAATGGTGATGTGTATTTCCTTTTCGGAATTGTTAAGGTTTTAACTTCTTTGTCTATATAATTAAGCTGCTTGATGTTCTTCAAGATTTTTGTTTCGTCAGAACTGTCAATAAAGGTTTGAGATTGCCCGTAACTTAAAATGGCTGATAATGTCGAGAAAAAGGCAATTAATATAGTTTTAAACGAAGCCATTTCTATGTTTTGAATTAAGTGTCGAAGTTTGAGGGGTGTGTCAGATAAGTTTGCAGCCAACTCATAAATATACGAAAGTCTCTTTTTTCAAAATTTGATTTTCTTTCTATGAGATTGCTTTATAAATGTATACATAAAGAACAATATTTTATACGAAAATGCAAACTTTCGCATAAAATATTATTTAATATAACAACAATACAAAAAACGAAAGTTTTTGCATTGTAAAATCTACACTTAAATAAAAATTCCCCAATGATATGTTGTTGAACGGAGTTCCCGAATGCTTTCGGGATAAACTCAGCCACTTTTGCTAAATGAGGGGTATGAAGCTCGTTTAAAAAAATCAATACTTACTTATCCTGAACATAAATCCGCCATCGGTAACTACATACAGCATACCATTCAATTGGGTAATATCACGAAAGCGTTCTCTTTTATCGGCAAGTAGTTTTTCTTCACCCACCACTTTATTATTTTCAATTACCAGTCGGGCAATATGTGTACTGCTCTGGCCGCCAATAAATAAATTATTCTTCCATTCCGGTATAGCATCGCCGGTGTAAAACACCATACCACCGGGAGAAAGTACAGGATCCCAATAATACACGGGTTGCTCCATTCCATCTTTTTGCTGTATGGAATCGCCGATTTTTCTGCCATCATATTCCAGGCCATAAGTAATAATGGGCCAGCCGTAATTTTTACCGGGTTTTATCAGGTTTAATTCATCACCACCCATTGGCCCAAATTCTGCTTCCCATAATTCGCCGGTTACAGGGTTTATATCCATACTTTGCGGATTGCGGTGGCCATAAGAATATATTTCGGGCATAGCATCTTTTTGCCCGATAAAAGGATTACCCGGTGCCGGCTTACCATCTTTGGTAATTCTGAAAATTTTTCCCAGGCCGCTGTTAAGCCATTGCGATTGTTTTCTTCCATCCAATATAGATCTTTCGCCTGCGGATACAAACAAATAACCTTCTTTATCAAACAATAATCTGGAACCAAAATGAAAGGTGCTTTTTAATGATGGTGTGGCTCTGAAAATAACTGTTGCATTTTTTATGACAGTATCATTTTCATTCAGCTGGCCTTTAGCTACAGCAGTATGGTTAGTACTGTCTTTATCAGGCTCCGAAAATGACCAGTAGATCATGCGGTTCTTTTCAAAATCGGGGTCAAGGGCCACATCTAATAATCCGCCCTGGTTATCGGCAGCTACTTTAGGGAGTCCGGTTATTTTTTTCAGCACGGCACCATCGGCACTCAGTATTTGCATATAACCTGTTTTTTCTGTCATCAACAAACGGTTACCGGGAAAAGCAATGATTGCCCATGGACGCCCCAGTTTTCCGGCAATAGAATCTACTTTGTAGGGTGTGGTGGTGGTAATGCCTTTTATTCTTGTTTGTCCTTCAAAGGCCGGTTTGTAACTGGTATTGGGTTTATTTTTTTCTACCGGGGCATTTAAAGTATCTGCACCTGTACCGCCGGTTTTTTCACCGGAGGTATTATTTGAACAACTGTATAGGGCAACTGTTATTAACGAAAAATAGAAAAGTGTTTTTATCTGCATAAAATAAGTTTTAAAAATTGGTATGTAAAAATAAGGGAGAAGGAGGAATTTTGTGCATGGCAATTTTAAACAAGCCTGAAAACGGATCATAGTCAGAACCTCTGAACGCTTTCGGTATGCGGCATACTATTGGGTAATTTTTATTGCAGCATAGATTAACTATATGCCGGAGCCGCAAAGAAATGCACCAGGTTTATACTATAAAACTGCTGTTAACAGGAAAAGCGCTGCCGGAAATTTACTCCGCAGTTGTGGGGTCTATTATTGCAAATACCTCATTTACTGAATTAGCCGGAAAGCCACCCTGGCTGGCATGCTCCCTTACCATTGTTTCGTCAGGTGCGATATACACACAATATATTTTATCGCCTGTTACATAACTGTGTACCCATTGAATGGAAGGCCCCATTTTGCTAAGAACACCGCATGAGGTTTGAGAAATGGCTTTTAATTGTTCGGCAGTTAATTTACCGGCACCGGGAATTTCCCTTTCAATAACATACTTAGGCATGGTTTATATTTTAATGTTGATGGAAATAAATCAGAAGATGTTCTGTAAATTATTAACGTTAACCTTCTTCTTTAAAATTACAAAATTATTTAGCTATTCCAAATCTGTTTGAGGAAACTGTTGTTGCGTATTTTCCGGTTATAATAATGTATCTTCTCAGGTATGTGGAGAAGTATTACAATACAAGTAAGATCAGAAAAAATTATTCTCATCAAATAGAAAACCCAATTACTGTTTCATTTCCTCCACCCATTTATCCCTGTCATCGGGACTGAATTTCCATGGGGCAAAATTATTTTCAATATTGCTGAACATGCCGTTCCATTCCTGTGGCGCATTGCTGTCTTCCATAATTAAGGAGCGGCGCAGTTCAATAATAATATCTAAAGGAGAAATTGAAACCGGGCACTCTTCCACGCAGGCATTGCAGGTGGTGCAGGCACGCAATTCTTCAACAGAAATATAGTCGTTCAATAATAATTTTCCGTCGTCTTTAAATGTACCGTTGGTATTTATATTTTCTCCCACAGCTTCCAACCTATCTCTTGTATCCATCATTATTTTTCGTGGGCTTAATAATTTACCGGTTTGGTTGGCAGGGCAGGCGGCACTGCAGCGGCCACATTCGGTACAACTGTAAGCATCCAGTAAATTCTTCCAGCTAAGATCAAAAACATCTTTGGCCCCAAATTTTTGTGGAGGTGCTTCGCCGGTTGGGGCAAGTTCGGGCTGCATCATATACTTTACTTCGTTCTGCACATTTTGCATATTGGTTATTTTGCCTTGTACATTCAGCCTTGCATAATACGCATTGGGAAATGCCAGCATAATGTGCAGGTGTTTACTATAGGGCAGGTAATTTAAGAAAGCCAGTATGCCAATAATGTGCAGCCACCAGCAACTTCTTTCCAAAATAATTAAACCACTTTGGCTAAAATTATTGAAGAGGGGAGCAATCATTCCGGAAAAAATAAAACTACCGGTATCATCATAATGTTCGCTGCCCTGCAGCTGTAAAGCTCTGTCGGCACTGTTCATGGTAATGAACAATGTCATTAAAATGATCTCTGTAATTAAAATATAATTGGCATCACTGCGTGGCCAGCCATTCAGATCTTTACTGATAAAACGTTTTAATTTGATGATATTCCTTCTTGCTAAAAAAATGACACAAACTGTAAAAACACCAATGGCAAGTATTTCAAAAAAATTAATGAGGAAAGTATAAAAACCACCAAGGAATGGAAAGAATAAACGGTGTGTACCTAAAATACCATCCAGTACAATTTCCAGCACTTCAATATTAATTATGATAAAGCCGGCATAAATAACCAGGTGCATTACAGCAACCAGCGGGTTTTTAAACATTTTCTTTTGGCCCAATGCCAGCAGCATAAGGTTTTTCCAGCGCAGGGATTTATTACCGGAGAGGTCTTCATATTTACCCAATAAAATATTACGGCGTATTTCACCGATTTTTTTTGCAAATAACCAGCTGGCTGTACCTGCAAGCACAATAAAGATAATTTGCTGAAGAATATGCATACACAATGTTTGACCACAAATTAAACGAATTACACGAATTAGTAAAATACTAATTTTACCAATTACACTAATTACACGAATATAAAATTTAGGGTTTTGGAAATTGCCGGAGGCACCCGGATTTTGCCAGGCAAATAATTAGTGTAATTAGTGTAATTTTATTTTTAATCAGTGTAATAATGAATTCAAAAAAATACATTTTAAGTGCAGTCATTGCCCAAAAAAAACTGCGTCGCATGGCTTTGGAAGTAGCAGAACGTAATTACGATGCCCCACAGTTGATTTTAATTGGTATTAAAGACAGTGGTTGTGTAATTGCAAATAAAATATCCGGTTATTTAAAAGATACTTTTAAAGGACAAGTGGTAGTAGTGGAATTAGGGATTAATAAAAAACATCCCGGTGCGGTAACAATAACCCCTGCAACAGACTTTAACGATAAAGTAATAATACTTATAGATGATGTGGCCAACAGTGGCAGAACCATGTTGTATGCATTAAAACCTTTGCTGGACCAGCATCCTAAAAAAATACAAACCCTGGCGCTGGTGGAGCGTACGCACAAAACTTTCCCGGTGGATGTGGACTATGTAGGCATATCGGTTTCAACAGCACTGGACGAACATATTTATGTTGAAGTTGAAAACGGTGAAATTTTAGGAGCCCGTATGGAAATGATCTAATGAGCTATAAAAAACATATAGAATAACGATGCTGCTATAAAAACCAATATTCCTGCGGCAACCAGAGGTGTTATCTTTGCCCGTTTTATCATACTCATCATTAAACCCAGCGCCATAATAATCAGGCCCAGCCATACCAGGTTTATATAAGGGAATAAATATGCTTTCAGCGTAACAAAATCTATTATCTTATCCGATTCTTTAATACCCAGTTTTATTTTTTTACCCTCGGTAACACCTGCAAATTTTAAAAATAAATTTTGAGCATAAACCGTATCATCAATAAAATTAACGCCAAGACTGTCTATCTGAATTAAAGGATAAGCTTTGTAATGCATACTGTCTTTACTTACCAAAGTAATATCAGCCATTAAAGCAGCATCGGCGGGTTTAAAATGATATTTTTCGTTATTGGGGTTTTTTATCACACCGTTTAAAACCAGGTATCCTTTGCTGTAAAAAGTGGTATCACCTTCGGCCAGTTCTTTAATAACAAATTGGGCAGTGTCTGCACGGTTACCTTCAGGATTTATGCTGGAGATATAACTGTAGATATCTTTTGTTAAATAGCGTTTGGTACTGGGGTTGCTGCTTTTCAATTCATCTTTACCAACATATACATCGGGTGTTAATTCGAATTGCTCCGCTGAATCTTTTTTTACAAACTTTAATTTATAAAACAGCCTTCCTTTTTCATTGCCTGCCGAGTCGCCACTGTAGGTAACTTTATAATCCAGCATTCTTGTAGGCACATCCCTGAGCATCGTCAGGTTTTCCAAAGGGTTTTCCAGATCTTTACCCTTAGCATCTTTACCAAATGGGATATTAATGCCGGTTACCGTATTATCGCTGATGATTTTTTTATTGCCGGAAGAAATGAGCATACCCACTAACATTACTGCAAAACCCAAATGTGCAATGGAGGCCCCTGCCGCTTTTAATTTTCCGTTTAACCCAACCCATATGTAAGCCGCATTTGCAGTTACAGCATAAATACCTGCAAACAAAGTCACATAAATGGCACCTAAAAAACCCGGCCCCTGTTTGTAATAAGTAATGGGGTAGAAGACGGCTAACAAGGCAGTACTGATTGCCGCAATAAATGTTGGCAATGCAATATTTTTTAAAACATGTTTAGCTGGAGTGTTTTTATATTTCAAATATTGCGTAACGGCAGTGAGTAGCCCAATTATAAAAGCAACTAACACCATCACCTTGTTATAAGAAAATTCAGGGTCTTCGGGTGGTGCTATTTTTGTGCCGAATATTTTATTGTAAACCGGTACCGATGTTTTGGCACTGATGAATAATGCTGATAAAAAGAAAACAATGGAACCGATGAACATCCAGAACTCCCGGGAGTCGGTCTGTTCTTCCTTATGTATGGTTGGAATTTTTTTATAGTTGATAAAAAATAAGGTAAGCATTGTTATACCAAATGATGCTAAAAATAAAATCAGCATCAGTTTCATTATCTCGTCTTTTTCGGTAAAAGCATGTACCGAAGTATCGCCTAAAATTCCTGTTCTTGTTAAATAAGTGGAGTACAAAACAAAAATAAAACTGAGTATGGCAAATAGATAACTGGCCCTTAAAGAATGCCCGGTTGCTTTATAAATTACCATGGTATGCAGACCTGCAATTAAAATTAACCATGGCACCAGCGATGCATTTTCTACAGGGTCCCATGCCCAATAACCACCAAAAGATAAAGATTCGTAGGCCCATTTTCCTCCCATCATTATGCCAACACCCAAAACGCAGGCGCTGAATAATGCCCAGGGTAATACTGGTGCTACCCAATCGCCAAAGCGTTTGGTTTGTATGCCTGCATAGGCAAATGCAAAAGGAATAAGGGTTGATGCAAAACCTAAAAACAAAACCGGCGGGTGAATCACCATCCAGTAATTGCGCAATAAAACATTTAAACCAACACCATCTTTTATAAAGCTTAAATAATTTGGCTGACTGAAAACAGGACCTTCAATTTCGTTACGGGTTAAGGTAAAAGGGCTGCTGCCAATCCTGATATCAAAAATATAAATGCCCATTATCATCAGACCTAAAAAAAGCTGTGCAAGACTTATCACTGTCATTACCGGTGCTTCCCAACCTTCCAGCAAAGGCTTTTTACTTTTTAAAATAATAAAAAGGCCAAGCAGGCTGTGCCATATCGTCCACAACAAAAAACTTCCTTCCTGGCCTTCCCAAATACAGGCTAATAAAAATTTACTTTCCAGTTCTTTAGACGCATGCTTGTAGGCATACATATACTCAAAGTAATGATGGGAGCAGATGTAAAAAATTACAGTGAAAATTATTAATACAGCAATGAGTTGTGTAATAAAAGCAACCCTTGCTAAACGTATCCAGGATTGTTTTTCGGTTATATCTTTTTGGCGTGAAGCATAAAAATAAGAGACTGTAGAAATGAAAGATGCAATAAATGACAGTATAACAAAGAAGTGCCCTATTTTCCCCGGTAGTAAGTGTTCACCTTCAAATTGCATAAAATCAGTTAATGGTTAATAGTCTTAAATATAGGTTTGTTATAATTTTTTATAATATCGAAAACAGAGAGCTGCTATTGACCATTGACTATTGTCTTCTCCAACTGCTTCTTATCATCTTTATATTTGCTCGGGCACTTTAATGTAATGCTCTTACACTCAAAAACATCTCCCTGCATTTTGCCCTGCAATACCACTCTTTCACTTTGTTCCAGTTCGGTAGGTTTACTGTTGCGATAGATTACTTTTGTTTGGGCACCAAGGCTGTCCACAATACTAAAACTAAGGTAGTTGGGATTTTTTACCGCATCATATTCAATAGGCTGCGATTTGTCTAATCTGGCAATTAAATGAACATATTTACCCTGCTTATTTTTTGCCGAACTGATAGTGTCGTATGTAGAAAAATCAGATGAGGGGAATCCAAAAATGATCAATGCAACAATTATAGCGGCAATGCCAACCAGTATAAAAATATGTGTCTTTTTCATAGCTTAAAATTTCGGGGCAAAGGTATAACAAATCGGCTGCACTGTCGTTATTGTTAAGTGTTTTTTCACATGCAACTAAATATACTTTATACTCTGTTATCTTTGCAAATCTTTTCAAATTTACACAATGACCGATCTCTCTCAGTTTGATACCAATGCCGTTGGCAATCCCAACAATAATATATTCAGTCTACCCTTTCAGCAGGAAGATGCCCGGCTGGTCATTCTGCCCGTTCCCTGGGAAGTTACCGTAAGCTACATTGCAGGCACAGCAAGGGCTCCGGAACATATATTTAATGCCAGTTTACAGGTGGACCTTTTAGATGCGGAGTATAAAGATGTGTGGAAACAGGGTTACTTTATGTTGCCCAGCGATAAAAAAGTGCTGATGAAAAGTGATTACCTGCGTAAGGAAGCGGAACTGTACATCAATTATATTGCCAACGGGGAAATTGTGGCCGACAATAAATTTATGTGCAAAACTCTTAAAGAAATAAATGAAGGCAGCCTGTTTTTAAATAATTGGGTGTACGAGCAAACCAAAGACCTGCTGGACCAAGGTAAACTGGTATGTTTACTGGGAGGAGACCATAGTGCCCCTTTAGGATTTTATAAAGCCATTGCCGGTAAATTTGGCGATTTTGGCATTCTGCAAATTGATGCCCACTGCGATCTGAGAAAAGCCTACCAAGGATTTAATTATTCTCATGCATCTATAATGTACAATGCACTGGAAGAAGTAGAGCAATTAAAAAAATTGGTACAGGTTGGTATAAGGGATCTTTGTGATGAGGAATTTGATTACATGGTAAGCACTAACGACAGGGTAATTACCTATTTTGATAAAGACATAAAAGAAAGACAATATGAAGGGCAAAACTGGAAAACCATTGCCGATGAAATTGTAACGCATTTACCACAACAGGTATTTATAAGTTTTGATATTGATGGGCTGGACCCCAAACTTTGCCCACATACAGGTACACCGGTGCAAGGTGGTTTTGAAACTGAGCAGGTTTTTTATCTGTTTAAAAGGATAATACAAAGCGGCAGAAAACTAATTGGGTTCGATTTAGTTGAAGTAGGTGTAAGCCGTACCGAATGGGACGAAAATGTAGGCGCAAGGTGTTTGTTCAAGTTGTGTAATATGCTGGTGGCAAATAATCCTTAAAAAAATATTTTGTATTTATTTTACCCGGTAAATAATAATAAAGCAAACATCGATATGGTTGTTACAAGAGCGATGTTTGCAGTAGCCGCAGCCGCTGCCTTTGCCCGTTACACCGATTTTGGATTCCTGGCAATACTTGTTACTTTCAGCTTTATAATTGCTGCTGTTTATTTAAAAGCTTTATTAGGATATTTGAAAATACCGGTGATAGTAATGCTGATCATTGCCATTGTATTACTCTGCCTAGTTACCCAATCTCTATATTTTGCCATTGTGTTAGTATTGCATTGGGCCCTGGAAAAATTCATTGCCAAAGAACCCAAATATGAAATTGATTTAAACGGGGTAAAAATTACAAAGCTGTTAAATGAAAAATTATACACCTGGGCCGATATACAAAATCTGGTGTTGAAAGATGGTTTATTAACCATTGATTTTACAAACAACCATATCCTTCAAACCCCAATCACATCAAAAGATAAACAGATTGATGAAAGAGCATTCAATCAATTTTGCCTGCAACAACTACAAATCCCTAAACCCTAAACCCTAAACCCTTAAACCTTCTAAACTTCCCTCCCCAACCTTTATGGAATTTAAAACTAACCGCATCCCAGTAAAAAACTCATTGTTATGCAAACCCAAAACCAATACTCCATCCCGGTTGTTCATCCGGCTTTCGAATTATTAAAACGATCTGCCCGGATATTACATTTTTTAGCAGCTTCAGTTATTGTCATTAATGCGGTGCATTTATTACAGGCGCACAACGAAAACAAAGTACTCTGCTATACACAGCTGGTTATTGCCGCAGATATTTTTTTGCTCGTGTTCTTTGGCGGTGTATTGCTTATTGAAGCGCCAGGGCTAAACCTCATCTTCCGGTTGATTGAGTCCCTGACATTTATGGGCATTGCATTTACACTGATGAACGACGGGCATAACTGGTATGGCTTTATGCATTTGATAGTTGCTGCCGGGTATTTATTTTTATTTCACCGGGAGTGGCGGGTCATCCGTTCCGAAGCTGTGGATATAAAGCCAACCGGCATCACCGTGCCTAATTTTGTAAAAGATGCAGAGATCGGCTGGCACGAAATAAAGACCATCATCCCAAAATACCACAGTATCATCATTGAAACGCTTCGTCATAAAAAAATAGAGTTCAACCTGCGGCAGAATTTAAAAATTGATGAGTTGGAGCAAATTGACGAATTTTGCCGTAAACATCTGGTTAATGGATAATTGGTTAATTGATAATGGATATTTTTTTCGTGCCAATCAATTATTAATTATTCCATTATCAATTATCAATTTATGAATAGTCCTTACATTTTATACTCCGACGGAGCAGGAAATATTTTTGAAGACACTTCACTATACTCCACCGGCCGCAGCGGCTGGGATGCCTTGCCCATACCTACTGACGAATGGATAGAATTGCCCAACGGCGGAAATCTATACGAATTACCCGGCCGCAAAGGTATTGGTATTGATGTGAAAACAGGGGAGATGCGGCTCTGCGAAAAAGGTTGGGCTGTGGCAGCTTTTATTCCACCTGCACATACTGGTTTATACATGGCTGCTTACGAAACGGCAAAAGATGCTCCTACATTACCCTTGTTTTGTTATACCGCTGCAGGTTGGTTAGATGATAAATTTTATGTGCCTGCCGTACGAATTGAAAATGATGTGCGGCAGGAACATGCAGGTTATAATGATGGGCAGATACAAAAAGGCACTGCACATTTATTAGAAACATATCCTCATAACAGGCTGGTAAAACATTTAATGGAAAATTGTTGTATGACATACACTTGTCCTGCCGCAAGAAATTTATCTTTGGGAAGATGGGAATGCCCCGTTCCGGTTTCACCTGCATGTAATGCCAATTGTATTGGCTGCATTTCTTTTCAACCGGTTGAAGAAACCATTATCAGTACACAGGACCGCCTGACCTTTAAACCTACTGCCGAAGAAATTACAGAGTTTACCGTACCGCATTTACAAACTGCACCCTTCCCCATAATAAGTTTTGGGCAGGGTTGTGAGGGCGAACCGCTTTTGATGTGGGAAACCATCAGGGATGCTATTATTGAAATAAGAAAGCATACACAAAAAGGCAGCATCAACATCAACACTAACGGCAGCAAGCCCGACGCAGTAAAAATTTTATGCGAAGCAGGCCTGAACAGCATGAGGGTAAGCACCAACAGTGCAAGAGAAAAAATTTACACGCCTTATTACCGACCCAATAATTATGTGTTTGAAGATTTAATAGAGAGCCTTAAAATTGTACGCAGTTATGGCGGCTGGACGAGTATTAACTATTTTGTTTTCCCTGGTATGACGGACAGCATTGAAGAATATGAAGCCCTGCGTATACTCATTAAAGAAACCGACCTGTGCATGATACAATGGCGCAATTTTAATATTGACCCAGATTGGTACCTTGGTAAAATTGGTGTTACCGAAACTGGGGAGTGCATGGGTGTAAAACAACTACAGGAACTGATACATGAAGAATTCCCCGATTTAAAATTTGGTTATTTTAATCCATCCATGGAAAGGATAAAGGGAAATTTTGAAGTTGATTTTGCGCATTAAAGAGTTACCACGAAGGAGAGGAGAATATGAATACTACGCTGTATTGTTTGCCATTGGAACGTCCGAAATCTGTTACAAAGGAATTAGTGAAATTGTGACTGGAAGGGAAAGATAATATCTGAGGAGAATAAATTCAAACACTATTATAATTGAAAGTCGCTTCAATTTTGAAGCGGCTTTTTTATTGAAAGAAGTTTGCAGGAGGCAATGTTTGATTTATACGATTTAACAGAACGGTTGTTTAAGTTTAAGAAAGAAAGTACATCTTCAAAGGCCCACGGTTCTTTACTTCAATTTCTCCCCTGTACTCACAGGCAAATTCATCTTTGATTTGCTGATAAGTGATTTCGGATAAATTAATTCTTCCAGGTTCTGATTTTGACTCCATTCTTGAAGCAATGTTAACCGTATCGCCCCAAATATCATACTGCCACTTTTTTATTCCTACAATTCCAGCTACAACAGGTCCTGAATGTATTCCAATTCTTACATCAAAATGACTGAGCCCATCCTCTTCATGTATAACATTTCTAACCAGCGCAATCATTTCTTTAGCAGCCATTATGGTATTTCTTGCATGCGTTGGATTGGCTGTAGGTAAGCCGCATGCGCACATATACGAATCGCCAATTGTTTTAATTTTCTCCAGTCCATATTTTGTGGTGATCTCATCAAACCCTTTGAAATAGAAATCAATACTCTGTACCAGTTGAACCGGCTCTGTATGTTCGGCTAGCTTTGAAAAAGAAACAAAATCAGTAAACAATACAGTCACTTCATCAAATTTTACGGCATCCACTTTGCCGTTAAGTTTTAATTCCTTTGCTGTTTCAGCAGGCAGGATGTTGAGTAAAAGACTTTCTGATCTTTTCTTCTCTCTTGAAATTGTTTTGAAATACCAGTATAAGGTTCCAAGCAGTACAATGGTTAAACCAAGAATGATGAATAAAGAAATGAGCATAATTCGCTGATTCCTTTTTTGCTGGTTTAGCAGATCTACTTCGATCTGTTTTTGCGAAACTTCAAAATCTGTACGCAGATCTGCAATTGCCTGTACCGATTTGATATTATTAACACTGTCCCTGTAGGCAATGTAGTTCTTGTAGTATTTATATGACTCTGCTGTGTTGCCGGTTTTTTCATACAGTTCGGAAAGTTTAAGATTGGCATCACTGATCTGTTCTTTCAACCCGTATTGCTCCGCCAGTTGTAAACTTCTCTTTGCATAATTCATCGCCGTTTGCCGATCGTCTTTTTGCAGATAGATATCACACATAGAAATGAGATAAACGCAGATTGGATAATAATCTTCTGCTTCTTCCAGTATGCGGATGGCTTCATTGATGTTTTTTTCGGCAAGGTTGTTTTCTCCGGTATTGGCGTATACCATCCCGATATTACCCAGGCTGTAAGCTTTGCCGGTTATATAATTCACCTTTTCAAAGATGAACCCCGCTTCTGTGAAATGAATTAAGGCTGAATCATAAATTTTGTTGTTGAGGAATTCATCACCTGCATTTGAAATTACAGAGGCAAGTGCAATCGAGTCGGTAGACTGCCTCAGTCTTGATATCGCTTTGATATAATATAGCCTTGCGTTTTTATGATTTTTTGACACAGCATAAATATCAGCAATGGCTCCATATGTATTTCCTTCGCCATTAGTGGATCTGACTTTTCTGGCAGCTTCCCCGCTTTTAAAAAAAGCATCTAAAGCTTCTTCTAAATTCCCCTGTAATCGTTTCTTTGTTCCTTTTATAAAATAGCCAAAGTACAGGTAGGAATATTTTTCTATATGCTTTGAAAGGGTTATCAATTCTTCTGCGTATTGCAGCGCCACATTGAGGTCATTCACCTCGTTAAAAGATAAGTTATAAAGCAACTCCAGCTTAGCTGAATCTTTCAGAATATTCTGTTTATAAATCTTCTTCAGGCTGTCAGCCACTTTCTGATCCTGACCGGAAACTGTAAGGGTAATAAAAAAAAAGCCTATCAGTAAATAATAAGCTTTCCTTTTAAAAGACATGGTAATAGTTTAAGGTTTTACGGCAGTTCTTTGTTCAATATTTTATATTACTGTGGGTTTTATTGCAATGATAGGGTCGTAACTTTTATGTTGTCCTGCACCATCTTTGCCAAGCCAACCTGTGCCACCAGTTATCCAATTGATGGTGTAGGTTTCTTCTTCACCGCTTCCAATATTTGGATTAATGGTGCCCTGCCAGCTGGAGGAATTGGGAAGCTGCGCCGGATCTGGATTGAACAAATCAAATGACATTGGTTTTTCAATAATACCTGAAATGGAGCCAACACCGGAGCCGGGCCCAATAACCCATGTAACCTGGTCGCCCTGTGTTACATTCGTAACTCCCTGATCGGACATTGTTAAAATTCCTGTAGCTGGATCGCCTTTTAAGATTGTGATAATGTGATCACCCATGTGTTTAAATTTTGGTTGGTTAAAAAAATTGTTATTGTATGTAATCAGTTATTGATTAAATGATTTCGGGTTCAGTATAAATTTCTTTTAACAGCATTTTATCAATGTTCAACTCAAAAGTAAATGTTACCACAGGCAAAAGCCATTCAAACCGCACAGTAGCATAAAATAGGGGATATGTTTTAACGGGGCAGGAATAAACCAATTGATTCCATTGTTTCATCTGTAATATAGAATAATAGTTTTAAAGAACAAATACTTTCAGCAAAATAAATTTCCATTATTACTGTAATGATAAATTACCTCCGGGATAATGCCTCTAAGAAATAAGTAATTCAACGGAATTGAAAGACTGGTCATTTAAAAACGGGTAATTCAATAATTATTTTATCAGGCAGAAGATAGTTCAGAATTTTTTTTGTATCTAGTGAAGAATGGAAGTCAATCAGAAATTTGAAGATAAGCCTGTTGATCATGCAATTGAAAAAGGAATTCAGTATCTGTTATCACATATTGAAAACGGAAGATGGAAGGGGTTTCCCACATTGGCCGGTGAATCTGATATCTGGGTAACCGGATTTGTACTGGCACATATTCGCAGTCTTTGCAAACAAAAATATCTCATCAGTGAAATAGAAAATTTTCTTTTACAGTCACGCCATGATAAGGGAGGTTGGTCATACAGCAGCTATGTTCCTCCCGATGCAGATTCAACTGCCTGGTGTTTGCAGGCTTTGCAATCATGTAAAGATTTTACCGTGTTTGATGCAGAAAAAGCAAAAACATTTTTGTGGAATCATTTTACAGGAAAAGGTATTTCAACCTATAAAACTGATTCGGGTATCCGTGAATTTATTTCAGCACCTGCTGATGAATTTATTGCAGGTTGGACGACTGCTCATCCTGATGTTTCCATTGCAGCAGTGCTTGCAGATTTTCAGAATGAAAATGTGACGGGAATCATTAACTGGCTGACTGGGCAACAAACAGACAAAGGCTTCATCAATTCATACTGGTGGCGTGGGCCGTATTATACAACCACTTTGTTATTACGTGCATTAGCAGGCAGCAAAGATCAATTATCAAAAGGGCATGTGGCATTGATTGCACAGTCACTTGTTAAGGAACAACTGGCCGAAGGAGGCTTTGGTCTTGATTCATCAGCAGTCATGAATCCGTTTACAACTGCACTGGCTCTTGAATCATTTACACATTTATCTTTTATGGGACAACAGGAGGAGAGAACTTTATGTGGCAATACATTGCTTCTTGCGCAACTGGATAATGGATCCTGGGCAGGTGATTATATCCTGCGCATTCCTGCACCATTTGTTACAGACCCCGGCCAGGTTCCATCATGGAATAATGCAGATGGTGGCGGAAACTCTTTAATTGAAGATAAAGACGGACTGTTTACAACTGCTATGTCCTGTTATGCTCTTGATTGCTGGCGCAAAACTGAAACAAAAAAAAATACTATTTAATGGAATGGCACAGTCACTTTCAATCTGCTTTTTTTAAAAGCTGGCGCTGCGCAGGATTACCTGATCATGAAGATTTTTTATCAGCATATTATTTAATGCTGGAACAGCGGAATAAAAAAATTGAATGGATTGAAAACTCATCAGGGATTGATCACAGCAGGTTGTATGATGTGTATGGTTTTGGGGTAACTGTTGGAAAATTTTTTGCAGAGATGTTTGATTTATCTACTGGCCAAACAACAATCACATCCGATTGGTGCGGACGGTTTAATTTGGGCATCAGTCTCTTCGATTATATCAGTGATGAACTGGCAGGAGCAACAAGTGTTGCTTCCTTAAACGTATTTCAATCTTTTATCAAAACAAAAGATTCCAAACCCCGTTCTTTATCAGCTGCTGAAGAATTGCTTACCCAACTGGCGGGCAGTGTATTGGGTGATTTAAAAAATGCAGGTACAACGAAAAACGGAATTCAAAAATCAAATCCTCTTTTTCCTGTGTTGCAAAAAATGTTTGATGCACAGAATTTTATTTCTGCTGAGAGATTATCTGCCGGTGTAGATCTGAAGAAAATTAAAAAAGCACTTTATTTAAAATCAGCAGAGCCGTTCGGGGTAATGGCTGAATATACTGCACAGATGGCTGATGCAACTGATCCCTGCCTCATCAGAAAGGCCCATTCCATAGGAAAAGCATTAGGCTGTTGTTACTGGTTAATTGATGATGCGAAAGATGTATGGATTGACCTGGAAGCAGGACAATGGAATTTATTTCTTCAACTGGCTGCTGCCGATCATCCAAATTTGTTTGCACAAAACAGGGAAGGGTTAACAGAGAAAAGTTTATTCCAACAATGGGAACAAGGCAACCATGCACAAAAGATATCGGAGCAAATCATCAACCGATTGATTCGTTCAGTTAAAAAACTACAGCTGACTGATGAAGCGGAACAACATACTCTTGGTCTTGTATCTGCATCCCTTTGGCAGTGGTATCATAGTTAACTGCAAGGGAATAACTGTTCCCGGCCAGCAGTAAAGGTTGTTTTACCTGCTTTTTTATGAAAGAAAAGTTGCCGAAGGAAAAAGTAAGTTGAGTGTATTAAACGCTGTAAAAAAAGTTGTAGCCAGGATAATAGCTGTTGTGAATAAACAACAGGAATATGTAAAAAAGCAGCTTAAGAAAAAAAATTGCTTTTGTCATAAAAATCAACGGCGTATTAAATTTTAGGCGGTAGGTTTGTGGAAAACAGGTATTAGTTGCAGCGGCGAAAAAGCTTATATTGCATGTGCTATTCTTTTACATTGTTGTTTTATAAAAAAATGGGGAATTAGTTCTACGTTACTAATAAGCTGCATATTCCATGTTACCGGTTTTCAGGCAATAACTGATATATATGTAATATAAAATTATTGAACTCCTTTAGGCAAGGTATTTGTTGAAATGAAGCAAAGGAATCTTTTATGCAGATGAGCGAAGTTATGTTAATAGATCCCGGGCATCAATCCGGCGTTGGGTCAATAAAGAGATTGGAATTGCTATATGATAAATATGCTTCAGCTTTGTATGGCGCACTGGTAAAAATTGTTGAAGATGAAATAATTGCCAATTCCCTTTTGGAAGAATCATTCATTAAGATATGGAAGGCAATTGAAGCGCATGAAAATTACGGCCAAATTTTGTTTAGCCAGATGTTACAGATCACCCGGGATACAGGTGATAATTTTATAAAAAGTAATAATCTGAAATATACAGATTCTGCAATTGCAGTAAAAAGGCCTGATTTGAATTATCAACAAATCATCGATTTAATGTATTTTAAAAAGTATTCACAGGAAGAACTATCTGAAATTTTAGGTGTCGCTATCGGGGATATAAAAACAGAAGCACGGAAAGCGATTTTAGCACTAAGAGAAAACAGGGACATATGAGTATTAAAGAAATTATGGAAGGCACCTTGCTACAGGATTATTTTCTTGGCTTACTTAAGCCCGAAGAAATGGAACGGATCAATTTATTAGCTTCCCAATATCCCGAATTGGCAAAGGAGAAAAAAAGTTATGAGACCGCAATAGAAAAATATGCCCTGCAAAATGCTGTTGAACCATCCCCGGCAATAAAATATAACATTATGAACCTGATAAATAATCTTGTACAGGAAGAGGGCTTTGACTTGGATAATACCCCGGTGATCAGTAAATACAGCAATTATAAAAACTGGTTGAAAATAGTGAAACCTGTTTTGCCGCAAATAATGGAAGGAGATTTATTTACCCGTGTAATCAGGCAAGATGATAAAGTAACTCAAACGCTTATTAAATCAAAAATGAATTATCCTGATGAAGTACATGGCGACCTGCATGAAAGTTTTATTATACTGGAAGGTGAATGTGAATGTTATATTGGTAACAGGGTAATAAGACTAAAGGCGGGAGATTTTATTGATATCCCTTTGCATGAGAACCACGATGTTAAAATATTGTCTACCTATGTAGTTGCAATTCAACAAAGGATTGCTGTGTAGTTATATGGCGATGCCAAAAATGTAATAACCTTATTTATGGTTAGCAGGCGTCATTATTGCCATCACTTCGCCTCAGTTAAATAACCGTTAGCTGCAATAAGTTTTTTGCCTGCACACCGAAACTTTAATGCCAGGCTGGTCTCTGACCAACGTTTAACTAGGATAATGGTACCGGCAGGGTAGTAAATATTGGCGGTGCAGGATTTTTACATTCTTACGATTATATGGGCCGCTGGCTGTCTAAAGTGCCTGCAGGATATAAACGTGAACTGGAAACAAGATTTCCCGGTTCGCCGGCGGGAGGCGGATCGGATAATGCGTCTTTTGTTGCAGCTGGAGTTCCTGCATTCAGCCTGAGTTCCAACAGCTGGTTATATGGTAGCTATACCTGGCATACCAACAGGGATACTTATGATAAAATTGTTTTTGACGATGTACAGAACAATGCCATACTGACCGCTATATTGGTGTATATGGCCTGCGAAGACCCAGCAAAAACACAACGTGATAAAATTGTATTGCCCGCTAATAACCGAACTGGCGAACCAGGTAAATGGCCCGAGCAACGTTCACCCACCAGAAAGGGGGGAGTGGATTGATAATTACATAAAATTTTACCAATGAAAATATTAAGCCTCCTGTTGTTAAGCTGTATTTTAATTAGTCGTCCCTCAAGAAGTATATTTTAATTTTTGAGCAATAAAATTCCAATAAACGTTTACTATAAAATTGTAAAGGAGTTTCCAACTTAATTGTGCC
>JAYVPT010000045.1:0-58281 GCA_043757165.1 Ferruginibacter sp. | reverse complement strand
ACGATGATCAATATTGCTGAAAAACAACTTGATATCACTATCAGAAAAAAGCCTGGCAACCAACAGTCCTGGAAATTAAAAAGGCACATACTTCCGTTCGTGGTACAAAAAAGCTGACAGTGTATAGTTGTTAGCTTACAGTAAAAAAGCCTTTCATCACTGAAAGGCTTTTTTGTTTTTGGATATCAGAAGGCTTTTCAATGCCGGCCCATTAACTAAAAAACTGAATGTTAAAGGAACGAAGTATATTATAAATCTCAGTAAGTTGCATAGCAAATATTTTTAAACAGCTCATCAACTTTACCGTATGTCAGATATCAGCGAAACCATCCAGGAACCTATTGAACAGGCGGATAAAAGCAAGATCAATTCTAGGGTGGCTCTTTTTGTAGCTATTACCGCAACTTTTATGGCACTATGCAATGTTAAAGATGGAAATATTGTGCAGGCCATGTCGCAGGCACAGGCACATGCCATTAGTTCCTGGTCGTATTTTGAAGCAAAAAGCACCAAGCAATCCATTGCAGAAAACACTTTTGAAGTATTAAAACTGCAGCATACTGCCGTCAACGATTCCATTATTAAAAAGTATGAAGAAAAAATCAGCCGTTACGAAAAAGAAAAGGCAGTTATAAAAAGTGAAGCAGAAGGTTTTCAAAAAGAATATGACGATATTAATCTTTTTGATGACCAGTTTGACATGACTGATGCTTTGCTCACTATTACTATTGCCATGTTTGGTATTACGGCTCTTACACAAAAAAAATGGCTGTTGTATTTTGCAGGTGCGGTTGGTTTAACAGGAATTATCTTGGGACTGGCAGCATTTATGAAAATCAGCCTGCACTCAGATCTCATTTCAAAAATACTAGGTTGATTTTTTGTTTTATGAATTACGGATAGCTTAAAAAAAAATTGTTGGCAAAGAAACGAAATACCAACAGCAGTAAAAGGAAGGAAGATGGAAGTTGCCCAAGGATTAGCTGAATTATTTTTGTTGTTTGGCGTTGATTAAAAAGGCATAATGAAAGCTAGGATAAAAGCGGCAAAGATTTGTTATTGTCTTTATTATGCTATCGTTGTTGACAGGCTTACGCTGTTTTGCCAGAGCCTCATACCAAACAACGCCTTATGATAGGTGAAGTATGGCTACCAACGACGGCAAGACACAAGTGTACCGCCAACGGCAAAACACTTGCCAGTAAGATGCCCATAAGTTTTAAGGGGATTGGCTCTTTTTAATTTCCATATCATTATGGCCTTTTTTTATCAGTAACTTTATAGAAAATATTTTATATGAAAAAGATAACAATTGCATTACTGCTTTTTTTTGTTAGCAGCCTGGTGTATGCCTAGGTTACCACGATAAACAAAACAGCTACTATGACTATAAAGACTTTACCCCAACAAAGGGCGGTAGTGGTAAGATCGCAGGTTGTTGATCTTAAAATGCAACTTAAAAAATTCAGCGACTCAGTTACTGTTACAAAATTGGAAATTGACAATGTAGTTTCATCAATGAAAAATGACCTCGACAAAATGAGTGAAATGGGTGAGGCAGAATCCCTGAAGTTGCAGATGGCAATGGACAGGTTAAGTAAAATGATGAGTACTTTAAGTAATCTTTTAAAAAAGGCAAGCGAAACGGCATCAGGGATCACTCAAAATATGAAGTAATATTATTTCTTTCTTCTTCGATATTGATTGCACGATACTGACGTATGTTTTTTTGTGACATCGCATCTGTGCATTTGCAGATTAAGCTCTTTTTAATTTTCTACCTACCACCTGGCACATACTTGTCTGCCGACAGGCTGGTACGCCAACGCTCATGCACTGCACTGCATATTTTCTCCAGTGGGGGAGCACAACAAAGCCAAAGGTAAAACCGAAACTCCTGGTAAGATTTACAATTGCCTTTGATTTTATCGTTGTTGGTAGGCTTACGCTGCTTTGCCAACGCCTCATACCAACAACGGCTTAGCGGCAAAGATTTGTTACTGTCTTTATATGCTAGAGCTGTAAACAGTTGTAATCCTTCTAAACATTTGTTCCGGCTTTTCACTGTAATTTCGTCAACCGCTGCCGGAGTTTCCTTATTTCCCCTTCAATCTAGCAGCACTTTAGCATAAATGCTTTTTTCAATTTCAATAAAATCATATTAAGATACCTTTAACATCATATTCATTTTTTCTTTGTTCCTTTATAAAAACTAATTTTTATGATGAAAACATTAACCCTTATTACTGCTTTTACAGTGCTTTGTTTATTTTCGTCTGCACAAATTCAAAAAGATGCGGTACTGCTTGGCGGTTATATTTCATTTGGCAGTAACAAAACTTCAACCACACCTGCCACAAATGAATCAAAAAATAATAGTGCTGCTTTTAACGTAATGGTGGGTAAAGCATTTAAACAAAATAAGGTTTTTGGTATCTATGGTGGTTATGGTAAGTCGAAAAGTGAATATTATCTTACTATTAATACAGCTACAGAAACTAACACCTCTTATGCAGCAGGTATTTTTTACCGGCTTTACAAAAATTTGAATAAAAATTTTTACTTTTTTGGAGAAATTTCCACAGGCTTTAATGGAACAAAAAATGTCATCCAGAATCATCAGCCAGACACTAAAAACTCAAGTATTACAAACAGAGTTGCACTAGGTATTAGCCCTGGCATAAGTTACCAGGTAAGTAATAAACTGCAGTTAGAAGTATTAATGCCTCAATTTGCAGGTTTGCAGTACGGTACTACAAAAAACACCGCTAATAATGGAAGTGTTTCAAAAAGTAGTGGTTTTAATTTCAGTACTAACCTTAACACTTCGCTACTTAATAGTTTGGCTTTGGGTTTTAAATTTATTTTGTAATTATCAAAAAATAAGAAGCCAGCTTTTAAATAGCCGGCTCCTTATTTTTTATTGAGATGGGTTAATACTTAAACACTTTTCCATTCACCATTACCTGCTGTGTTTTTTCATCAAAGGTGGCTTTGTAACCTGTACGTACTGCAGCGTTGGTCATTATGGTGGCAATAGAATGGTTGTAGCCGGCTTCAACAGGCGCATTGGGTTGCTGGCGGCTGCGGATGCATTCCATCCAGTTACGCATGTGACTGCTGGTTAAATTATCGGCACCGGTATTGGCAGATGCAATTACTTTTGGTACATTATCTGTTAACGAAATTTCGGGCAACAGGTTTGCTTTCATGTCCATAGCAGCGGCCATTTTTTCGGAGAGGCCACCATTGGGAGATACTTTATTGGTGTTGAGGTTTAACTCGCCGCCGTTGGAATAATAAATCTCCGCAGGGTTTTCGCTGCCATTGTGCATACGTGATGCAAAGGAAACCTGGAAGCCGCTGCTCATATCATTCAGTGGACCATAATCAAAAACAGCCATAGTGGTATCCCAGTTTTTACGGCCATCTTTCCACATGTAAATGCCGCCGTTGGCTACTACGCTGCGTGGGTGTTGCAGTCCGCTGAACCAATGCACCGTATCTATCTGATGGCTCATCCATTGTCCGGGCATACCGGATGAAAAGGGCCAGAACAAACGGAACTCTAAATATTTACGTGGGTCCCATTTTTCGAAAGGGCGGTTAATTAAAAAACGTTTCCAGTCGGTATCTTCTTCTTTACATTTTGCAACGAGTGCCGGCCTGCGCCAGCGGCCTGGCTGGTTCACATTCCAGGTTAATTCCACCATGGTAATGGGGCCAAATTTTCCCTGCTGTACAAATTCTGCTGCTGTTTTATAATTAGCTCCACTTCTGCGTTGCGAACCTATCTGTACAATTTGATTGGAAGCTTTTACTGCTTTTAATGCGGCCATAGCATCGTCCATTGTTTCGGCAAAGGGTTTTTCCACATACGCATCTTTTTTTGCCTTCATGGCTTCAATGCAATGCAGTGCATGTTGAAAATCGGCGGTGGCAACAGTTACCGCATCAATATCTTTGGTGTTGTACAATTCATCATTGTTTATGCAGGCTTTTACATCATGCCCCATAGCATTTTTTAAAAAGGCCTGGCCTTCTTCTCTTCTCACTTTCCAGATATCCGACACAGCGACAAAATCAAAATTCAGTTCTTTATAATGATTTTGAAAACAGGGGAACAAGGTTTGTCGGAAACGATCGGAAAAACCGATGGCACCTACCCTTACCCTGTCGTTTGCGCCTAAAATATTGCCATAACTTTTGGCGCTGAAACCAAGAGCACCAATGTATGTTCCTGCTGCAGCGAGTGCAGATTGCTGAATGAATTTTCTTCTTGATGACATAAGAAAAGTTTTATTTTTTTTATTTTATATTTTATTCAACCTCAATAATATTTTGCTTTTACTTTTTTGCTTCTCCAAAATAGGCAACCGAAATCGGAGGTTGCGTAAAAAAAGGAGCCCCGAAATGGATTACATCCCCATTTCGGGTTGGTTCCCTGATTAAGCTTTTGTACTACTGTATTTCCGGCATTAGTTCCCTGAAGGGTTTACAAAATTTTGAGTTTATTTTATTAGCACAACAATTTACTTATTAAATTCTATTTTCTAAATTTTGAATTTTTACTTTTGATTTTTTATTTTAATTCCTTGATCTTTATACTACGATACGAAACTGCGTTGCCATGATCCTGTAAAAGAATATGGCCTTTGTAAGCTTCGCCAAAGTTTTTCCAAATTTTGTATTTGCTAAGGGCAACCAGATCACGAAATTCTTTCGAACCACGTATGTATTCCAAAACTTTTACGCCATTTAAATAATGTTCTACTTTATTATTGGGGTACACCACCAGCCTTCCGCAATTCCATTCGCCAATGGGGCGTAAAAATCTTTTTGTTTTTTCTGCTTTTATCAGATCATAAACAGATGCTAAAGTACGGTTACCATCACGACCGAGTTTTGCATCGGGGTGTAAGGTATCATCCAGCACCTGGTATTCTAATCCTATTGCAGAGCTGTCAGATTTCTGTTCGAGTGTTACAAAATATTTTACACCGCTATTGGCACCGGGGCTTAATTTAAATTCGAAAGAAAGATCGAATGCACTATACTCATCTTTGGTAACAATATCGCCATCACCACCGGCCTGCCTGCCATCAGATGATTGCACAGTAATATTTCCATTGCTGATATCCCAACCCTTTGCAGGAAAATGATCCTGGTAGGCTCTTACCCAGCCATTATTTGTTTTACCATCAAACAATAATTTCCAGCCGTCTTTCTTTTCATAATCCGTTAATTTGTTTTGTACAAAATTGGCCACATAAACATTTGCAGGAAATGGTGTTGGTTTAAGCTCCGTTGTTTTTATAAAGATATTTTTAAAACAAATTTTTTTACCTGCATGTGTGGGATCGCCGATGGCATGTACCTGTAAACCGATGAACCCTTTGTTATCAAGCGTATCAACAAGATAAGCAGTTGCAATGCCATTTACCCATGTTTTCATTTCGTTGCCAATGCATTCAATTTTATAATGATTGAACTCCTCTTTTTTAAAAGCGTGTTGTGCTGCGGCATTCAATTGCATAGGGTATAACCACTCTCTTCTGCCTTCGTCGTAAATGCCACCGCTCCACCTGCGCCAAGTCGGGTCGGCTTCACATTGCCTGCCATATACCCTGCCTTTGCCATTATTTGCTGCAGCATCGTAATGGCTTCTTGTCTGCACACCGGAGTTGCCTTCTTCATCTTCAACATAAATATCCAGCTCCAAAATAAAATCGCCGTATTCTTTTTCGGTTGTTAAAAAAGTATTGCCGGTATTGGCAACTGTGTAGCCTGTAATAATGCCATCTTCTACTTTGTAAGTGGCTTTGCCACCAAGGGGTTTCCAGCCGGTTAGATCTTTGCCATTACATAAGTTGGTAAACCCTTTGGGTGTTTGTGCAAATGCAACTGTGCCTGTCATTAAAATATTGACGAAAAATAAAGCCTTAAAATTCATGTATGTTTTTTTTGATGGTCATCATATAGCTTTTGTAAAAATTGTTTTGTAAGGTAGAAAGTAAATTTAATGAAGTTTGGTTATAATTTTCATATGCTTTAATAAAAGATGAAAATGCCCGGCAAAAGCCGGGCATTTTTTATATTTTTACTGCTATAGATACATTAGCACTCCTGCCATCTGAGGGCCAAACTCCCGGTCCGGGATAAAACAGCGGACGCTTGGTAAAGTATTGCTTGTTTGCAGCATTACTCATCGTCATTTTTAATTCCAGGTTTTTCGAAATCCTTACAGCAGCATTCATATCCAATATACCATAAGCAGGCACCAGCCCAACAGCGCCTGTGGCTTTTGGCGGTTGCACTGTATTTAATGCATCAGCAAAAGTTTCAGAGGTATAGCTGTATAATAGTGAAAAACTTATTTTATTGAATCGCAGTGTTGCACCATTACGTGTAATTAAATCAGGCGCACTTTCTACCTTATTGCCTTCTACATTAATATTTGTATTGCCCGATTTTACAATTGCTTTAGTGTACCTGGCATGAACAAATGCTGTGGAAGTAAAAACAGATAAACTTATTTTCTTAACTAACAGCCAATCCCCTTGCACAAATATTTCTGCACCTTTTGTAAATGAATTACCAATATTTGTTCTGTAAGTAATTAAGTTGTTGGCATTATCTGTTTGTGCCAATGTTCCAAAACGGTTATTGTATTGCAGCAAAAATCCATTGATATCCCATCTTAAAAATTTTCTGCTTCCCCTGAAACCAAATTCGGCATTGTATCCCTTTGAATCTTTTATAGCAGGGTCTATTTTTTCGTACAACGAAGCTGGAATCAGGTCTTTAAAAAGCATGGGGCGATAGCTCTGCGACCAACCTCCATATAATTCTGTATTCTTACCAGGTTTATAAGAAATGTTTACGCCCAGCAAAGGAAAATGATGTTCGATAGAAACCGGTATTTGGTTATCGGGGTAATACACAATTTTACCACTCATATCTGTTTTACCCATTTCCACTCTTGCACCAACATTTACAGAGAGATTGTTTTTTACTTGAAATTTATTTTCGGCAAACAAAGCCAGGTTAGTTGTTTTAAAATGCATGTCTCTGCCCAATACCGGGTCAACCAATGTTAAATCATAATCGCTGCCTGTTGTGCCTTTGCCTAATTGTGTACGGTGCAAATCATTATTCATGTATTGTACCCCTGCTGCTAAAGAACTGGTTTGTTTTGCTAAGCGATATAATTGCAACAACCGCAATTCAGTTGTATAACTGTTAAACCTGTCAATATCTATTTGGCGATTATTATACTGTTGTGTTGCCGTTACAATAGTATCCCTGATATTGGTTGGTTTATCAAAAAGAACACTATTTCTTATTCCTAATACTGCCGAACTAGTTAATTGCAATTTTGTTTTATTAGCCACCTGCCAGTTTATAATTACTGATGGCACATGAATATCAGGACTAAAATAATTACGGCTACGTGTGGCCTGTGTTGGATCGGCAGCAAACATGCTGTCGGTTAATGCACCGGGAATACGGTATAAATATTTAGAACGTGCCCATTCCAGCCGAATGGAAAAATTTTTAGTGGGTTCGTAAGTAAGCATTATAGATTCTGCCTGGGAATTGGTATGCTCGTTTTTACGGTAACCATCTTTTGATTTTTTATACAGGTATGCGTAATATTTAAATTTACCAACTTTACCGCCAATACCATTATAACTGCTTATCAAATTAAAAGACCCCACAGTATTTATACTTTCAAAACCAATCGGCCTGCTGGTATCGCCCTGTTTGCTGATATAGTTTAACATACCGCCAAACTGTGCACCGTATTGTAACGAACCGGTACCTCTTACCAGTTCTATACGTTCAATACTTTCTAACGGCATGCTGTAATGGCTTGCAGGATAACCATACATATCGGAGTTGGTTAACACGCCGTCTTTTCTGCTATTAAATCCCCATCCTCTATGCGGATCTAATCCTCTTGCAGCAATATTTATTTGATTACCCGATCCATCCATATCGTACACAAATACACCGGGAATTTTTGCAAACACCTGCCTGCCGGTTTTATTTGTTATATCCGCAGCAGCAGTTGCAAGGTTTATAACTTCTGTTTTTTTGCCTGCAAAAATATAAGTGCCTTGCTCTGCCTGCAGTTGCTTAACAATATTCTGGTTAAGGTATGCGTAGGCAATAATACTGTCTAATGCTTTTATTTTTATTACTGTGTCAGTTTTTTGCTCAGACTGCTGTGCCAGGCAATGCACCACAATAAATAAATAACTTAACAGAATTACCGTTTTTTTCATCCGTATATTTTATTCAGCACCGTCTGTATGCCCACGTGTTATTGCATAATTACCAATTTTGTTACCGCAAATTAGCCCCTGCTCGCAATCGCTGCGGAAATGTATGGCGCCATACATACGGGATATGGATGCTTCCTTAGCCATATCAGTAAACTGTTGTGCTTTTGCAGGAACTATATAACCGAGTATAGTTGCAGCGGCACCACTAAATGTACTGTGGCCACTTGTATAAGCTGGAAAATTAGGCAGGCCAATATCTGTTTTAATACGTGTATCCATTTGCATGGGCCGTGGATTGTAATAAAAATATTTAGCATCCCAGCAGGCAACACCAGCATCCATAATACTCATGTTAAGCAATGCCATATTTCTTGCCCATCTTGCTTCACTAAAATTTAGCTGTGCAAATTCGGTAGCCGCAACATAATTCCAGTGGCCGGGTGGTGTGTATGTGCCTACACCGTCGCTCCAGAAAGTGGCAATTGCCTTTTGGTCTCTTGTAAGATTTTTTTGCATCTGGTATATCTCTTCCGTTTCTTCTTTAAACTTTGCAGAACCGGTAAGTGGAGGCATTGGTGGCCTTATTGTTGTTACCATTGTAAGTGAATCAAACAACCATGTTCTTACTTTGCCATAAAGTGGCAACATGCCTGGCCTTGCTGGTGATTCCTGACTGTACCAAGGGACTTCGCCTCTTGCTTTACAATCAGCTTCAATCTGCGCCCAAATTACCGGAGTGCCTACAGCTGCCCCAGCTCTATCGCCTCTGGCCCTTGCAATAAATTTTGCGGCTACCAATTTTCCCAATGCTTCACCAGCATCTAAATCGCTGCGTACGTTAGCACCGGCAATCAATCTTGCTCTTTTATGTTCTTCAGCTTTTTGATTGATAAAATCCTGGTCGCCGGGGAATAATAGTTTTAATAATTCTACCGATGCACCCAGTACCACTGCATCTTCACTTGGGTAAGATGGCAAGGTAGATTTAGGCAGCAGCGTTTTAATATTTACAGCATCCACCACAAATGGTGCGGCACGGTTGTAAAGCAATTTGTAATAATATGCTGCAATGCATGCATCGTATTGTGCGGCACTTAAATAAGCATAAGCCCTTGCTGCATAAGGTGGATTTGCAAACGGAAAAAAGGGGTATGCCAAGGGATTATTAGCGCTTGGAATTGGGTAAGTACCATCTACATTTTGATACGGAGGAACGTTGTGTTTTGCAACCAACTCTCTCATAATTTCATTCCAGCGCAACACGGCACCGGCACCCCAGTATTTTACCAGGTCTTTTTCACTATTAGAAATATCGTTTTGAAAACTTTTTATTTCATTTAACTGAACAATATAATCAGGTGACGTAGTTGCAATTGGGGCTGCACATGCAAACTCTGCTGCGGTAGTAAGCAGTATGGGTTTCCAGGTACCGGCATTTGCATCGGGTCTGTCGGGGTTAATTGCCTGATAAGACATATTAACCTCGTTTATTTTTTTTGAGCAGGAGTTGAAAAATGCAGCCATTGTTGCTACTGCAAGGCTACCAAGTAAAAATATTTTTTTCATTTGTATATTTTTATAATTTTATTAAAAACTGCTGTTACCAGCAGGGATTTTATTTTTTAGTTTCTTCCTTTTTTTTCTTGCTAAAATCAAGAATATAAAAAATACCGCCGCCATAACTTGTAGTTTGTCCAACGTTTCTTCCGGCTACGGTGGTGTTTGCATCAGCCACAAACGAAAGGCCATTAACAAAATCAGTATCATATTTTACATGCAGGCCAATTTTTGTGCTGTTCATTTTATTGCTTACAAAAGGCATGTTGTTTTTTGTCATATCAAAGCCGCCTAATGTTGTAAACTTATCTGCAATAGCTTCAACTATCCAGGTGCTGCTGCGGTAACCGGCCCTTACATTAAAATAAGTGGCGTCGGGCATTTTAACTTCATTAGTATAATGCATTTCGGTGGTGTAGTAAGTGTTTCTGTCAAGCGTAACATTGCTGCGTAACATATAGGTGCCCGATGCTGTTGCAAACCAGTTGCCAGTTTCGTAATCGGCCATTAAACGCAGCTGCCCCACGTTGCTTTTCATACCAATAGCCAGTGGCATTAAGTCAATATAATAATTAGATACCGGTGCTGAGAAGCCACCGATAATAATGCCTTTTAAATGCCCCTTACCGATATGCTTTTCTTTAGCCACCCACTTTACAAATAACGACAAATCCTGCAGCCCCTTTTGCCCTTTTAAATTTCCGGCACTGGCTTTTGTTTTTAAATACGGTAATCCAAACAATACATTTAGTTTGTTGGTAACGCCATAGTTACCCATTAACATATAAGCAGTAGTTCTTACAGTTCCTAAATTGGCATTATCTCTTTTATTGGTGCCTTCCCAATAATTTTTCCAGCTGGTGTGGCTGTAAGTTGGCCCTACACAAAAAAAACCTTTTTGCATCAGCAGCCCGTCAATATCTGTTTGTGCAAAACTTACCTGGTTGAAAAATAATAAGCAAAATGCAATGCTCATTATTTTAAATTTATTTTTCATCATAAACATGTTTAATTAAATTAAAATTTAAAACTGAGGCCAACATTAATTGCATAATCTGCAAATGCAGCATCTCCCTGTGCATAAACACCGGTAAGTTGTGTTCTTATCCTGTCTGGTTCGCTTTGTGTACGGCTGCGTTTTAATGCCACAGGTACGTAAGCGTATAAACTGAATTTTTTAAACCCGTAAGTAACACCCGGTTCAAACGAAACTATATAACCCGGCCTGCGGAAACCATTGTTGCCACCAATCAAATCTCTTGATGGTAAACACTCTTCTCTTATGCCTGCTGCAACTGTAAGTTTTTTATAATTGTAATTAACTCCGGCCCTGAACATATACTGGTCTGGTACGCTCATTACATCGCTTCCATATCTTACTGTTGTTACAGAAGGAACACCTCCCCGTGCAGTTGAAGTACCATTTTGTTCACGTGGATTAATGAGGTAATAAAAATTACCATACACACTTAAATTTTTAATGATGTTGTAGTATGCATTTATTTCGGTTGTAAAACCCAAGCCCCCATCACCTAATTGTATTGACTGATCAACCGGGCCTAAAATATTTGTTGAATCGTTTACAAAGAATTTATCAGTGTATTTATAATCACCTGTTGGTAATTTTAAACCTAATCCCACCTGTACATTTCCTTTTTTCATTCTTACCGGATCGATGATCCATTTGTAAGCAGCAAGCCTTATATCTCCCAATCCAAAAGAATGTGTGCTGTGGCGGCTTTTGCCACCATGTTCGTATAAAGAAGACCTGTTGTTGGCAATTATAGGAACATCAATTGCTACGCTCCATCCTTTTTTTAATGTTTTACTTAAATTAAAATCGGTGGTATGTGCATAATTCACCACTTCGGTACCTGCTGCAGTTCTTTGCTTTTGTTCATCTGTACCAACAAAATGCTTATAAGACCTGTAGTAGCGGTGATTGATGCTTAATGTCCAGGGTTCTTTTGTTGTACCATGATTAGTTGATGAGCAATAGCCACCATTGCTTTTAATAGCTACACAGCCTTGTGCATTTACATTGTATTGTGCAATAATGATTATTGCGATAAATATGAATAACTTTTTCATTGTTAAATAATTTTGCCTTTTTAAAGAATTTTGTTTTAAATAATTTTTACTTTTCTAATTTTAATTTACCCACAATAAAGCTGCCCATTTTTTTTCCATACTCGGAACTTACCAGGCAACTGGGGTGAAAATGAATGCCGCCATAAAACCTTGCCATATTATTTTCATCAGCGGCCTGCCTGAAGGAAGTGAATGAACGGTTGGCAATACCAAATTCCAGTTCACTGCTATCGGTATAATTAAAATTATCGCCAAACATTTTTGTCAATGCTTCTGCAGATGCAGATGAACAGGTACTGTGCCCGCAGGTATATTCAGGAAATGGTGGTGTTTGCAAATATGGCCTCCAATCCTGGTCGATATATTTATTGATGATCGTTTCCGGTCTTGGCATATTACTTCTGAATTTTTCATCCCAACATTGAATAAAAGCGTCGAACATGCATATTGATGTGAGTGTATATGCAGTAACAGTTTTTCTAAAACTTGCTTTTGATTTTTGTGCAGCAATGCCTACAATATTCATCCAGTGGCCCGGAGGGGAGAATTTTTTGGTAACAAAGGAAATATGCCCTACCACATTTAGTTTACCGCCCAAATCATCCCAGAATTCAGCAATATGTTTTTGTTCATCAGTTAAACTGTCCACTACATTTTTAACTGCTGTTACCTGTTTGTAATAAGCACCATTTTTATCCGCAACATTAAATTGAATTGGCGGCGGTGGGGCAAACTGACTTGCACTGTCCATAACCATTGTCCTTATTTCTTTCCAATGTGGTTCTAATGCACTAGCATAAGCCGGAGGTGTTGGCACCCAGCGGCCCGGTGTATCAATAACTGTATAACGAGATGCACTGCGGGTTTGAGCGTAATTATCTTTTTTACTCCACGCCAGCACTTTATTTGAAACGGTATCGGCAAACGCTACAGAATTATCAAACATTTTGGATGGCATTCCTGTTTCTTTGGCAAAGTTTTTTAAACTGTCTACATATTCGTTCATACTGCCTTCAGGAAAAGTAACAGCTTCCCCCACTTTGCAAAATGCCAGCATTGATGCAAATTCATAATCAATTGGCCTGGCTGTAAATCCGCTTAAATCTATTTTAAATCCATTTAATTGCCCGCCTAAAGAATTATACTCCTTTGGATAACCTGCTGCAATACATTCATACGCTGCAATGTTTGCATAAGTATAATTGCGGTCTGCCACAATTGGTGCAAAGCCTACAAATTTCACCACTTCATTTAATTGTTTTACTGTTTTGCTGTAAGAAAATGCATCGGTAAAATAAGTTTGCTGTACCGGCTTGTTATTACAGGAATAGAGCAACGCCAAAACAGCGATTGCTGTAACTACTTTTTTCATTTAAACATCTTGATATGATAAAAAATTGGGGCAAACATACTTATTATGTTGCCATTGAATTATTAAATTGCGTGGTTAATACTGCTAAAGTCGGGAGGTTGTTCAACTGATGCTTTGTGCAAAACACCCAGGCTTGAATTGTGAGAGGAAGAATAATTTAAAGAAATAATTTTAGTTGTTGTGTTCTTGTGCAAAGCAGTATATTCTTCAAACTCACCCAAAAAATTTTTAAGGGTACTGCCGGAGGATTTACTTTTTTCAGAAGCATTTTTTTGAATATCTGCAACTACTTTATAAAAATCGTCTTTTGACCGTTTAAGTTTTGTTTTTTGTGTATTGGGTAAACACAGCATTTCCAATTGATCGTTGTATATCCGACATTTTACATACTTATAATATACACCATCAATTTCAACCTCGCCGTCAATCCGGGTAAATTCTTTTGTATTATTATAATAAGGGAGGTTGATTGGTTTTTTTACAGCGATGAGTTCATCTTCGTTGTAATTATTTTTGTCTAAGGCAGTTTCTAATGATTGATCGGCAGTATTTACCTTGTACGAAACCCATAATCTGTATCCAAATAAATTGAATACAAATATTCCTAAAAGCAGTATAGCAGCCAGTTTCTTCATTTTGGTATGCACAAAGTAGTAATATTTATTGAGTTTTAGTGCTATCAAAGGAGATTTTTTGCTGCAAACGTTTGATGTGTAATAATGTGGCAAAATTGAGCTAATAAAATATGTAAGCATATTATCATTTAGCATTAAAAGTCTTTTTCTCAGGTCCAACTCCTGTAATAGTCAAACTTTTCCATTGCTTTGGCAATGATGATTTTATTTGAGTAATACCTGTTGGTGTAATTTCCAGGCCGCCAAAACCATTTAATATTGCCTGCAAAATACCACCGGCACCTGTAGCAAAATATGGGTTGGTACCCCCTTTTGTTTCGGCAATTACATTAAAAGGCGGCAACAGGTTGGGCATATAAGCATCTTTAAAAAAATGAAATGCTTTTTCGCTATCGCCAATCCTTGAATACAGTAATGAAAAAATACCCTGTGTCATTGCAGGTGTACCCTCATTGGGCACACGTGCGGAATAATAATCCAAATCTTTTTTTATTTGTTTAGGATCAGTAATTTCTTTTAAGGGATAAGCCAATAAATTTACATCTGCCTGTTTAATACCTTCACCGTTATAAGCCGCATGTTCTCTTGTAATACCATCAGGCATTTTAAGTATAGGAATATTGGTGGCTACATTCATCCAGTCTGCATCAGCAGTTACGCCTAAAATTTTTGCTGCTTCTGTTGCATATTTTAAATTAGCCTTAGCGGCAGCGTTAGTAAAGGCGTTATTATCTACATTCTCGGCCCATTCATCTGCTGCCACTACATTTTTTATATCATATTGATTAGGGCCGTTTCTTTCCACACGGCTTACCCAAAAATCGGCGGTGGCTTTTAATATGGGCCAGCCTTTTTCTCTCAGCCAGTTTTTATCCTGGGTTACAGCATAATAATTCCATGCTGCCATTGCCACATCGGCGGTAATATGATGTTCAAATGGTCCGCTTAAAGCCCAAACCGGTGTTTCTTCCACGCCGGTTTCTGCACTTTCCCATGGATACATAGCGCCTTTATATCCTTTACCAAATGCATTTCGTTTTGCAGCTTCCAATCGTTGGTAACGGTATTCGACCATACTCTTTGCTATTTCAGGATGCAGTTGTAAAATGGCCGGGAACATCCATAGTTCCGTATCCCAAAACACATGACCGTTATATCCCAATCCGCTTAAACCCATTGGGCTAGGGCTGTTTGAAGTTCCTTCCCGTACAAATGAATATAAATGATACAACATGCTATGTACATCCTGCTGGCTTTGTGCATCGCCATCAATAATAATATCGCTCTTCCATAAAGCGGCCCATGCATTGTTGTGCATTTCTATCAACCTGTCCCTGCCCTGTAATTTTGCAAAAATGGTAAGGCGTTCTGCTTCATTCAAAGGGTCATCATGATGTGCTGATGTGATAGAAGAACCCACAATTGAATACCGGTAAGTTTCACCCGTTTTTATTTTTTTTGCAAACTTCATCAGGTGCATATTATTATCCCACATTTCATGTATCACCCTTGGTTCGCTGCCATGTGCTTCAGTAAAAATAAATGCATTACTGGCACACATCAACAGTTTACCAGTAGGGCTTTTTGCTGTAGAAGTCAATAAACTGATGGTAGTATGCGGACGGTCAATTTCATTGTAATAATTCTGTACATCTTTTAATGCATCGGGTGCTTCCATTTGTGATGCACTGCCCAGGTTAAAATCTTTTTTTGCAGTAATGGTAATATCCATCAATACAGAATAAGGCAGCTGCCGCAACGCATAATAAGTATAACTGATAGTGGCAATATCTTTATAATTAAATGAAGTGGTAAAACTGGCACCTTTCATATCCAGCACCTGTTGCAGATTACTTACATCACTGTTGGATAATCTTCTGCCGTCAATTTCTATATACATATTCAACAGATTGAAACTCTTTAAAAAATTACTCACCCTTCCCCTGCCATATAAATCATAAGCGCCGGCCAATACCACATCTTTTACTTTAAATGCTTCGGGGCTGCTTACGATACCAATCATGCCATTGGCAACAGTTACACCGTAATAGGTTTTTGAATCGATATTGGATGCAGTAATCTTCCAGGCATCCTGTGCAAGAGAAATTTTATAAAAAATAATTAAGCAAATAAAAGCAGGCAGGCGTTTCATAATTCGTTATTTTTAATACAGTGAAATTACCGGATACAAGTTACATAACATCACAGTTACCTAAATGATTTTGACAGGGACTATTTGCAGTATTTTTTGCCAACAACAATCGTTTGCATTTACTTTAAATAAGTACAAGTGCATCAATTACCTGTTGTTTTTCTTATCTTAAATTTTCATAAAAACTTGTTTATGAATCAAAACAGATTGTTTCGCTATTCCATTGTAGCCGCATTAGCGGGTTTTATTTTTGGATTTGATACAGTGGTGATCTCCGGTGCCAACCAGCCCATTAAAGACCTGTGGCATACTTCACCTATATTTCATGGCTTCTTTATTATGTCGATGGCGTTGTGGGGCACTGTGTTAGGTTCAATATTTGGTGGTATACCCACAGAAATATTTGGCAGAAAAAAAGTATTGTTATGCATAGGAATATTGTTTGCCATTTCTGCATTTGGTTCTGCATTTGCACAAGGCCCTTATGCCTTTTCTTTCTTTAGATTTATTGGCGGAATTGGAATTGGTGTTTCCTCTGTAGTGGCACCAACCTATATTTCAGAAATTTCCACCGCTAAAACCAGGGGCCGTTTAGTGGCGCTCTATCAATTCAATATTGTATTTGGGATATTGATCGCTTTTTTATCAAACTATTTTTTACAAGGCGTTGGCGGTGCTGATGACTGGCGCTGGATGTTGGGTGTGTTAGCCATACCATCAATAATTTATACCCTGATGGTATTAGGTGTTCCGGAAAGTCCACGCTGGCTGATCTCTAAAAAGAATGATTTAAACAGTGCAAAAAATGTAATGGTACAGATTGGTATGGAAGAGATTGATGCAGAAATTGCTGCAATCATTGCCAGCAACCAACATGAAGTTTCATCAGGAAGTACTTCGCAATTTTTTAGTCCAAAGCATAATAAAATTATCTGGCTGGCTTTTTTAATTGCTTTTTTCAACCAGTTATCCGGCATTAATTTTATTTTATATTATGCTCCTGAAATTTTGACAAAGATCGGTTTGGGTGCAAAAGAATCTCTTTTAAATTCTATAGCTATTGGCGGCACTAATTTAATTTTTACTTTTGTGGGTTTGTATTTAATTGACAGGTTAGGAAGAAAAACTTTAATGATCATTGGTTCATTGGGCTATATCATAAGTCTTTCAATGGTGGCTTATGCTTTTAAAACCGGGGCCAGTCCAACATTTTTAATGACATTTTTATTATTATTTATTGCATCGCATGCCATAGGCCAGGGTGCTGTGATATGGGTATTTCTTTCAGAGATATTTCCCAATAAAATCAGGGCCATGGGGCAATCTTTTGGCGCCAGTGTACATTGGGTGTTTGCTGCCATCATCACTTTAATAACACCGGTATTTTTAGATGATAAAGACGGTATTCTTAAAGATTCACCCTGGATCATTTTTGCATTTCTTGCAGGTATGATGGTACTGCAATTGATTTGGGTGATGACTAAAATGCCGGAGACGAAGGGAGTTTCATTAGAGGAGTTAGAAAAAAAATTAAGTGCGTAGATATTGGCACGCAGAGGCGCAGAGAAATACATTTTCTATCAGATAAATTTTTATTGACCGTGAATTTAAAAAAATATTTTCTTGCAATTATTATTGTACTGCCGGTTGTGTTACATGCACAAACAAAACCATACACCGAAAAATACCGGCCGCAATTTCATTTTTCGCCAGCAACAAACTGGTGTAACGACCCAAATGGTTTGGTATACAACAACGGAACTTATCATTTATTTTATCAGCATAATCCTTTTGGTAATGTTTGGGGACATATGACATGGGCACATGCAACAAGCAAAGATCTTATTCACTGGAAACACCTGCCCATTGCCATACCGGAAGAAAATGGCATAATGATTTTTTCCGGTACCTGTGTAGTTGATAAAAATAATACCAGCGGTTTTGGTAAAGATGGAAAGACGCCAATGGTTGCAGTATACACCGGGAATATTGAAAATGTGAACCAAAGTCAGCATATTGCCTATAGTTTAGATGATGGTATCACCTGGACAAAGTATGCTAACAATCCTGTACTTGACGTACATAAAAAAGATTTCAGGGACCCTAAAATATTCTGGCATCCAGAAAAAAAATATTGGGTGATGGCTTTAATGCTTTCTGCTGAGCATATGGTACAATTCTACTCTTCGCCAAACTTAAAGGACTGGAAACATTTAAGTGACTTCGGCCCAGTTGGTGATACCAGTGGTGTATGGGAATGCCCCGACCTTACTCAAGTACCTGTGGAAGGAATGCCGGGTAAAAAGAAATGGTTATTACAAATGTCTCAAAACGCATCAATGCAATATTTTGTTGGGGAATTTGATGGTGTACAATTCACCAATGAGAACCCTGTTACAAATATCAATCGCCCTGATTATGGACCTGATTACTATGCAGCTATTGCATACAACCAATTACCAACTACAATTTTGCCAACTGCCATTGGCTGGTTAAACAATTGGTATTATGCCAATGATATCCCTACAAGCCCATGGAAAAGCGCCATGTCTTTACCGAGAAATTTGAGTGTAAAAAAAATACACAACGAATGGCTATTGCTGCAAAAACCTGTTGCAGCTGTAAAATCATTCCGTAAGAAATTAATCAGCCCCGGGAATGAAGTTGTGACTGAAAATAAATTATTGCCGCTAAAGAGTACACAGTTTGAAATGGAGTTTTCCATTGAGCCTGCCACTGCATCAATTTGCGGCATTAAGTTAGCCAAAGGCGACCATCATTTTTTTGAGATTGGATATGATGCTGCAAAACAATTGTTCTATCTCGACAGAAGCAAGACCGGCAATACATCATTCAATGAAAATTTTAAAAAGATGAACCGGTTTGAAAAAATTATCCCCCTTAAAAACAAAAAATTACAAGTGCATATTTATTTTGACAACAGTATTGTTGAAATTTTTGTCAATAATGGTGAAGCAGCTTTTACTGCGCAGATTTTTCCCGATGAGAACGACAATGGTATTGAACTGTTCAATACCGGCGGTAAAAGTAAATTCAGCAATATGAATTTTTGGGAAATGAAAACTGCATGGTAAAAAACTATCCTTTAATTTTACAACTATATTAAATTTATCTGCTCGTATGAAAAAATGGTTTACCGGCGTATTGATTGTTGCATTGTTATTATTGGCTTCGCTGTATGTATTCATTCCAAATGTTGTTGCACTTAAAAGTGATATCAATATAAAAGTAACCCAGCAAGGTTTGTACCGGATGTTATTAGATAGTAATAATGTAAAAAAATGGTGGCCCGGTAACAGAAACAAAGGCATGGCTGAAAACAAGTTTTCATTAAATGGTTATGATTATAAAATTTATGCCAATAACATATCCCTGTTGCCTGTAACCATTACAAATACCGAAACGGAGCTAAAAACATCGTTGTATTTTATTTCACTGCAGACAGATTCCGTTAAACTGGTATGGATGGGTGCAATGGTTACATCATACAATCCTGTTAAACGTTTTTTTGCCTGGCAAAAAGCAAAAAGAATAAACAGTGATATGAACAGCATCTTACAACAAATGGAATTGTTTTATAGTAAGGATGAAAACATATATGGGATAAAAGTAGAAAAAGCATTGGTAACAGATTCTGTTTTAATTTCTACCGGCGCCAATAGCAAAGGCTATCCCGATACAAAATTCATTTACAGCCTTGTTGATAAATTAAGAGCCCATGCTGCAGCCAGTAATGTAAAAGAAGCCGGTTTTCCCATGCTTAATGTAGATACTAAAGACAGTATTACTTTTAATGTACGTGTGGCATTACCTTTAAACAAAGCCCTGCCCGATGCAGGCGAGATATTTCAAAAAAGAATGCTGGCCAATGGCAATATTTTAGTGACAGAAGTTAAAGGAGGTGTAGCCGCAACTACAGCAGCATTTGAACAAATAATAAAATATTCACTCGACTACCAGCGTGTTGCGCCGGCAATCCCTTTCTTTTCTTTGATCACAGACAGAGCTAAAGAACCCGACAGCAGTAAATGGATCACTAAGGTATATTGTCCGGTGATGTAAGCAGTTATTTTTTAGAGAATTTTATGACTACTGTACTATCATTATTTCTTGCTGCAATATAAGCCTGCTGGTTATTAATTTTTATTTGTTTTATGTGTCTTACTTCACCTTTTAAAATCATTCCGTTTAAATTTTCGCAGCTAAAATCCCCCCTGCCCTTATTAATTAAAACAGTTCCGTAATCAGCGTCGTATCTGCCGTTATGTATATTATTGCCATAATAATTACCTGCTAAAAAGATATCGGGTAAATTATCGTTATTAGCATCAACAACCACTGCATCACGGAAAGAAGTTAATTGTGCCTGCCAGGGTAAAGCCTGCGTGGTAAAATTTAAATTACCATTATTGATCAATACTGCATTGGCAAAATAATCGGCGGTAGAAATGGTGGCTGTTTTAATTTTTTCGGAAGAAAAAATATCGCTGAATGAAGCTTTAGCAAAATCCGCTGCGTAAATATATTTTTTCTTTAACACAGGCATTTGTTTTTCTAATTCGCCTTTATTGGAAAATGTAATTTCCTTGTGCTGTACATAATAAGTAAGTACCTGTTCATATTTTCCGTTATCATCAAAATCATTAAAGTACAACCGCACAGGTTCTTCTTTTAAAGCCTGCAGGCGGCTGTTAAGGCCAAGATTTCCGGCAATTAAATCAACATCGCCATCATTATCAATGTCAACGGGCAGAATAAAATTCCACCAGCCATTTTTATCCGTTAATTCTTTTTTTACAAAATTCCCTTTGGTATTTATAAAGGCAGTGATGCCCCCCCATTCGCAACTCACTATTAAATCTTTATCGCCATCCTTATCAATATCAAACCAAACTGCATTGGTAACCATACCAACTTTTGAAAGTTCGCCAGCATATTTTTCAGTAACATCGGTAAATTTTCCTGCACCGTTATTTTGTAATAAATAAGAGCGGGGAATTTCGCCAAAGTTCCAGGGCACTGTTCTGCCTCCCAGAAACAAATCAATAAATCCGTCTCCATTAAAGTCATTGGCAACTATACAGGATGCAGTTACATATTCGCTGCCAAAAGCATTTTTCATTTTTGTAAAATTTGCTTTCCCGTCATTCAGATAAATACGGGGCAGCAAATGTTCATCCTGTCCAAAATATTCATTTCCACCACTTGCAATTATCAAATCAATATTTCCATCATTGTTTATATCGGCCCAGGTTGCATCCACATCTTCATACATGCTGTCCTTAAACAATTCAGGTTGCATTGTTTTAGTAAACTTTCCATCCCGTTGCTGTAAAAAAATTCCATTATGAAATGTTTTAGATGCACCAATAAATACATCATCCAATCCGTCTTTATTAATATCTGCAACTGCCAATGCCGGTCCCTCGGTAGAAACCATATGAGGTATTAAAGGCTCACGGTCAAATTCATTAAAGGCATTTTCTTTATGCAGGTAATCCAATGCCGTTTCTTTTGTAATATCAGTAACAAAGTTGCTGCTGTTTTTATCAAAGGAAGTAATAATGCTGTAATGAAAATTTGGAAGCCCTTTTTTGTACTGCAATGACATATGTTGCAATAACGTATCAATAGTTATACGTTCAAAAGAATTATCGGGCCATATTAAAAATGCCGAATCGGGTTTTGTTTTGCCAAATCCAATTTGCAAAGGTGTTTCCATACTCGACATAAAACCCTTCGCCGTATTCTTTTCGTATGTTTCAATTTTGCCTGCTGCAAATAAAACTGCTTTTGCGCCGATTGCATTTTTATTGTTTTCAGCACCTGTTAATTTTATTGTTACAAAATTTTTGCTTTCTTTTTTTGCAATTTTATTTTCATACAGCAATGCAGCATCATTAGTATTATTAACCACCACATCCAAATCGCCATCGTTATCAAAATCGGCATATACTGCGCCATTTGAATACGTGGGCGGATTATTCTTTATTGAAGCTTCCATATCTGTAAACTTCAGATTGCTGTTATTATGATAAAATTTATTAGGAATTTTTATTTCGGGAAATTTATTCATCAGCGCCATATCCTTATCCTTCATATCGTTATTCTGCAGCCGCTGTTGCATTTCGTTATTGTAAATAAAATTGATGTAGTCCATATCATTCAGCCGTTTAGGAATACCGTTAGCTATAAACAGATCTTTCAAACCATCGTTATCAAAATCCATCCAGAGTGGCGCCCAGCTCCAGTCGGTTGCTGCAATACCGGCATACAAACCTGCTTCACTAAAAACACCGTTTCTTCTGTTGAATTGTAAATTATTTCTTGAGTACTGATAATTATAACCCGAAGCGATTTTACTAAAGAACACATCGTAATCATCATCGCCTAAAGAGCGTTTTAAAATATAGGGATCTGCGGCCAGCATATCAGTAGAAATAATTTCCGGGTAACCATCATTATTTACATCTGCAATATCAACCCCCATTGTAAACTTACTCGTATGCATCAGTTGCTGATTATTTTCTTCTGCAAATGTTCCGTTTTTCTGATTGATGTACAGGTAATCATTTTCATGAAAATCGTTTCCGATATACAGATCAGGCCATCCGTCTAAATTAATATCACTTACTGCAATACCCAGTCCATAACCAATTTCGGAACTATTTATCTTACTCTGTTTAGTTACATCTGTAAAATGATCGCCATCATTCCGGAATAAGCGGTCGCCGGAAAGTGCACTGTAAGTATCAACAAAATTTTTTCGTGGTGCAAATGAGCTGCTTTGATGAATGGAATGATTTAACAAATACATATCCAGGTCACCATCCATATCGTAATCAAAAAAAGCAGCCTGTGTGCTAAAGCCTGAAAAATCCAAACCATACTGCTGTGCTTCATCCTGGTAAAAAGGTATTCCATTCTTAATCCCTTTGCAAACCAGTAATTGATTTTTACTTTTTAAGGTAAGATAATTTCCAACTTTACAGATATAAATATCCAGTAACCCATCATTATTGATATCTGTAACAGATACCCCGGTTGACCAGCCTTTATCCTGCGGAATAGCTGCATCTGCTGTTGCATCTTTAAAATGCAGTTTCCCTTCATTGAGATATAATTTATTATCGCCCTGGTTTGATGCAAAGAACAGATCTATCAATCCATCATTATTAAAATCTCCTGCTCCTGCTCCTGCACCATTATAAAAATACATGTAATTGAACATGTTGAAATTTTCTGTTGGCTTTAGTGTATTACTAAAATGCAGGCCTGTGGCATCTTCTTTTAACACTTCAAATAAAGCGGATTCATCAGCCTTGTTTTCATTTTTACATGAGGTTGTAAAAAAACAAACACCAATGCACAGTAAATTAAAAATATGTCTTGTAATTTTAATCATCAAACAATCAGTTAGTATTTTTCAACTTTTTAAGTTTATAAAGAACAGGATATTCGTTATTCTGCAAAAACAGTACATGTATCGCCCCTTTGCTTTTTATCAAACAAATATCCCTTACCTGACCTTGTAAGTTAATACCGGATGCAGTTTGATTAAGTATTGAAAAATTCCCTTCCCCATCATTTAACAACACGTCACCATGACTTGCATCCAGCCTGCCAAGCTGTGGCTGAAAACCAAACTCATTACCTGCCATTACCAGATCAACTTTACCATCATTATTAACATCAAACGGTAATACAGTTTTTACAGATGATAACTGAATGCTCAAAGCAAAAGCCTGTATAGTAAAATTGCCATTCCCATTGTTAAAGGCAATGCATGAAGATGAATAATTAACCTGTTTTATAAAAACTTTTTCCATTTGAGCAGAACTAAATAATTCCTGTACAGACTTTTTTGCATAATCAACATTATGCAGATTTTGTTTTTTTAGCATGGGTAACTGGCTTTCCAGTTCGCTTTTCATAAAAACGGGTTTGTCTTTTCTGTCAATGGTACGGGTAACAATTTTATCGAGCTGGCCATTATTATCAAAATCGTTTAAAAATAATTTTACCGGATTTTCCTTATCAGGCTTAAGATAAAAATTTTCTCCAAGATTACCCAATATCAAATCCTGCCTGCCATCTCCATTTAAATCTGCCACAGCTACAGTTTGCCACCAGCCCATTTTATCAGTAAGATTTGTTTTTAATTCTGTAAAACTATTATTGACATACTTAAATATTTTGGGGCTTATCCACTCTCCCACTATTATCAATTCATTCCTTTCATCACCATCTATATCTGCCCATACAGCACCTGTAACCATTCCTGCATCAACAATACCTTTACACTTATCAGCAGGCATATCCTTAAAATTACCTTTGCCGTCATTTATATAAATATGGCTTTGTGGTGTCATCCCATACACCCCACTAACACAACCTGCACCAACAAACAAATCCATATCACCATCGCCATCAAAGTCATTTGCAATGGCAACACTGATATTATCTTTATTGGAAGGGAAGGCAGTAGTGGAAATCTGAAAATCCCCTTTGCCATCGTTTATAAATAAACGATGCTGCAGCTCACGGCTGGAAGGTATTGCTGTATTGCCTCCAGAACATAGCAGTAAATCCTTATCGCCATCGTTATCGCAATCAAAAAATAAAACCGCACCATCTACAAATCCTGTGTACTGTTTAAATACTAATTCTTCTTTTGGTATAAAGTTGCCTGATGCAGTTTGAATATATATTTGCCCCTGCTTGGCAACTGTTCCTCCAATATAAATATCGTCCAATCCATCTCCATTTATATCAGCAGCAACAGCTTTGGGGCCATCGTGGGATAACATTTGTGGTATGCCACGTTCCTGGTAAAAATCTGTAAAATCATCATCCACATGTTTTGCAAAATCAGTTTTAACCGATTCAAATAATGGTTGGGTTATGATGGCTGCTTTTTCTTTTATCCTTTCACCATTCACCGGTTGTGTATAGTTAAGATATTTATTTATCTCAGGATGAATTGTTTTGGTATAAGTAAGATCTGGCCAAATAATAAGTAATGAATCTATTTGTGTAAATTTTCCGATACCAATATTTTGTTTATAATCCACAGATGATTGAAAACCCCGGCTTGGCATAACTTCCCTGGTTAATACCTCATTACCTTTATAGATGATTATTTTACTGCCTACCGCAAACGTGTTTTTATCTTTCCCTTTTAATGAAATGCCGATAAAATTATTTTTTGTTTGTTCCCTGCTGTTATTTTTAAAAAGAAATGCTGGTTCATTTACATTATTTACAACAAGGTCAAGGTCGCCATCATTATCCAGGTCGGCATAAGCTGCACCGTTTGAAAAGGAATTTTGTGTAAAGCCCCAGTTCATCCCTTCATCAGAAAATTTAAGTTTACCTAAATTGCGATACATTTTATTTGCCACTGCAATAGAAGGTATCCTGTTTACCAGATCTGAAAGTTTTTTCTCCCCGGTTACTCTCATTTTTTCTTTTATTTCATTGGCATCAAAGCTTAAAAAATCCTGGTTAGTAAGGTCACGGTAAATACCATTACAAACATACAAGTCATTCAACCCGTCATTATCAGCATCAAACATCAATGCCCCCCAACTCCATTCACTTGCATTAACGCCACTGTAATTAGCAATGTCTTTAAAATTTCCTTTGCCATCATTTAGCTGCAGGGTGTTTTGTAAAAACTGGTGAAAAAAACCGTTACGTTCCTTTAGCCTGTATTGATCAATATCATCAAAGCTTAAAGTTGTTTTAAGGCGGTAATCATCGGCAGGCAACATATCAGTGGTAAAAATTTCGGGATAACCATCGTTATTGATATCTCCAAAATCGGCGCCCATTGATGCATAACTGTTATGTTGCACCCTTTGTTCCAGTTCATCTTTAAAAGTGCCGTTTTTTTGATTGATGTATAAATAATCCCTTTCGAAAAAATCATTGGATACATAAACATCAGGGTAATTATCTCCATTAACGTCGCCAACGGTTACGCCAAGCCCAAAACTCATCAGCGTACCATGAATACCGGCCTGCTGTGTAACTTCTGTAAAATGACCGTTATCATTCCGGTATAAATGATCGCCACCGCCTTTTAAATAATCAGCTACATTCCATTTATCAGCTAATATATCCCGCTGTTTGGGATAGCCTAAACTATTTACCGGCACAGGACTATTATCAATTTTAAACATATCCAGGTCGCCGTCCATATCGTAATCAAAAAAGCTTACCTGCGTAGTATAACCAGAATCTTTGAGTCCGTATTTTTCTGCAGTTTCGGTAAAAGTTAAATCATGATTATTAATAAAAAGTTGATTACTGCGTAACGAAGCATTGTGCATGCTGCCTGCATTGCAAACAAAAATATCCAGCCAGCCATCTGCATTAATATCTGCCATTACTACACCAGTGCTAAATTCAGGTTTATATGCAAACCCTGCTTTAACAGAAACATCTTCAAACTTTAAGTTGCCCTTATTTAAAAAAAGTTTATTACTGCCCTGATTAGCAGTAAAAAAAACATCAGCTAACCCGTCATTATTAATATCACCAGTAGCAACACCGCCACCATTATAAAAATTTCTGTAATTAAGGATATTAATGGTGTCATTATCCTGTACAGTATTGGTAAATTCTATTCCTGAATGTTGAACCAACTGAAATAACGGAGTTGCGGCTTCCTTTTTATTACAGGAAAGAGTCAGTATCGATAAAACTATTATTATATTGAGTTGATATTTTTTCACTTTATACTTTTACACTGCAAACAGATTTACAGCACTATTTCTTTTTAGAAATATCATTTAATTTATACAACAAAGGATATTCATCATTTTGTAAGAACAACAGATAAGTAGCATTTGAATTTTTAATACTTGCTATATCCCTTAACTCCCCTCTTAAATTCAGGCCGGTTTTCTTTGACTCCTGCCATGTAAACTCTCCTTTACCATTATTAATTAACACATCCCCAAAACTTCCGTCTAATTTTTCAAATTGTGGTAAAAATCCAAACTGGTTACCTCCGGTTACCAAATCAATAAATCCATCGCCGTTTACATCAATGGGTTGTATGGCATTAATGCAGGAAAGCTGCATCATTACAGGCAATGCTGTAATACTGAATTTTCCATTGCCTTCATTTATTGCCACACATGATGGTGCATAATTAAACTGCTTTACAACCGAAGTGCTGATCATTTCTTTTGAAAACAGATCCTGAATAGTTTTGTTGGCGTATTCGCTGTGTTTTAAATTTTCTTTTTTTAATACAGGTAACTGGTCCTGTACATCACGTTTTAAAAATACCGGCATATCTTTTCCATTAATGCTATAAGTCATCATCTTATCAAGATCACCGTTTTTATCATAATCGTTCATCCATAATTTTACCGGGCTGTTTGTGTTAGGGCATAAATAAAAATTCTCCCCAATATTTCCTAATATCAAATCCTGCTTTCCATCATTGTTTACATCTGCAACTGCAACAGTTTGCCACCAACCAAACTTATCGGTGATATTTGTTTTCACTTCATCAAAATGATCTTTATTAAAAGAAAAGATTCTTGGCGCCATCCACTCTCCAACAATGATCAATTCTTTTTGTTTATCGCCGGTAACATCTTCCCATACCGCTCCTGTTACCATACCAATATTAGCAATATCCCGATTTTTTGTTTGTGCAATATCTGCAAAATGCCCTTTCCCATCATTCACTAATAAATAGCTCAGCGGATCCTTACCATAAATGCCGGGATAACTTCTTCCACCAATAAAAAGATCAGGATAACCATCATTATTAAAATCATTGGCAACGGCAACCGAAATATTCATACTCATATTTGGAAATACAGCAGCATCTAATGTAAAATTTCCTTTGCCATCATTTTTAAATAAGCGCAATTGTAATTCCCTGCTGTTTACCGGATGATTATTACCCCCGGGACAAACCAGCAGGTCCATATCTCCATCCTTATCGTAATCAAAAAATATTGTTGCTACATCCTCAAACTGAAAGAATGGTTTAAAAGCATTTTCTTCTTTCTTAATAAATGTTCCATTTGAATTTTGCAGGTAAAGCTGACCAATCTTTCCTTCGGCGCCGCCAATATAAATATCTGTAAACCCATCACCATTTACATCTGCAGTTGCTGCTTTTGGTCCTTCTCTAGAAAAAATCCTTGGTATCAAACGTTCATTATAAAAATCTACGTACTCATTCTCCTGGTGTTTTTCAAAGTTGCTTTCCACTTTTGAAAAAATAGTGGCAAGAGGTTCTTCAATTTTTATTTTTTCCGGAATGGTTTGTAAACTTGTTTGACTGAACATGTGTACTTTATTTATTTCAGGCGAATTAAATTTATTAGTACTTCTGTCAGCCCAGGTAATTATAACAGAGTCAATTATTGTATTTTTTCCCAACCCAAAAACTAATTTATAATCAACTGACGATTGAAATCCTCTGCTGGGAATTAATTCCTGTGTAAGTATTTCGGTACCCATAAACAATTGCACTTTACTGCCAATAGCGAAGGGATTTTTATTTGTTCCTTTTAAAGAAAATCCTATGTAGTTATTTTTATTGAGCTCCCTTGATTTGTTTTTATAAATATATGCCGGTTGATTTTGATTACAAACGATCAGGTCAAGGTCACCATCATTATCCAAATCTGCATAGGCTGCGCCGGTTGAAAATGTGGGTTGTGCCATCCCCCATTCACTGCCAATATCGGTAAACTTTAAATTTTTATCGTTACGATATACTTTGTTAGGTAAAGGTGTCAAAGGAATTTCTTTCAGAATTTTATCAACCGATTCTTTTTTGCCGGTAAGCACCATCTTCTGATTAACATCGTTGGCAAAAAAATCCATAAAGTCAAGATTGGTAACATCCTTTGCCACGCCATTGCAAACGTACAAATCGTTCCAGCCATCATTATCCATATCAAATATTAAAGCACCCCAGCTCCAGTCGGTAGCTGCAACACCGCCGTATCTTGCTATGTCAACAAACTTTCCGTCTTTATTATTTAGCTGTAAGCAATTTTTTGTGTACTGGTAATAAAAGCCTGACTTTAATTTGGAGTTAAATAAACTGATGTTGTCAAACGATCCCATCGTTTTCAACCTGTAATCATCTACCGGCAGCATATCTGTTGTAAATAAATCAGGGTATCCATCATTATTAATATCAGCAATATCGGCGCCCATTGATGAAAAGCTGGTATGCTGAAACCATTGCTCCATCTCATCTTTAAAAGTGCCGTTCTTCTGGTTAATGTATAAATAATCTCTTTCGTAAGAATCATTGGAAACAAAAACATCGGGCCATCCATCCCTGTTAATATCACTAACAGAAACGCCAAGCCCAAAACTTATCAATCCGCCATGAATACCTGCCTGCGATGTAACTTCTTTAAAAGATCCATTGTCGTTCCTGTATAAATGATCGCCGCCGCCTTTTAAAAAGTTGGCAATCTTCCAAAGGCTGTCGGGCAAATCCCTCCTGTTTGCAAAATCTAATTGGTTAATGGGGATTGGGCTGTTATCGATCATAAAACAATCGAGGTCACCATCCATATCAAAATCAAAAAATGAAACCTGTGTTGTATAAGCAGAAATATCAAGGCCAAACTTTGCTGCAGACTCTGTAAATGTATTGTTGTGATTATTGATATATAATTTATTCTTTCTTGTTCCTGTACCCATGTGGCCGGAAGAGCAAACATAAATATCCAGCCAGCCATCTCCGTTCACATCAGCGAACGTAACACCGGTATTCCACTTGTTGTCTTTAATAATTCCTGCTTTATCAGAAATGTCTTCAAATTTAAAGTCTCCCTTATTGAGATACAATTTATTGTTTCCGGTATTGGAGGTCATAAAAACATCTGCCAATCCATCATTATTGATATCGCCAATAGCAACGCCGTTTCCATTGTAAAAGTTTCTGAATAAAAAACCATTCTCCAGGCTGTCGTCCACCACTTTATTATTAAAATCAATACCTGTATTTTCTGCCAGTTCAAATAAAGGAGTGCTGTTGGTTGTTTGGTTCTTACAGGAAAAAATAAAACCCGCTGAAAATAGAAAAAACAGTAAGTAATAGGTTCTCATTATTTATCAATAAGCATTTCTCTTAATGCTGCTAAAAGTTAAAGGTCATTGATATCAATGACCTTTAACGAAATTATACTTTAATTAGTTAAAAATTTCTTAGTATCCCGGATTCTGTTTAAGATTTGGATTTGCTGCCAAAGACTGAGAAGGAATAGGGAACAACAAATATTTTGGATCATCAGCTGGTTTGTAAGGCCATGGTTTTAAGAACACGCCAAAACGGATAAGGTCAGTCCTTCTAACCCACTCCCAATACAATTCCCTGCCTCTTTCTGCCAATAAAGTATTAGGCGCATAGTTAGTTGCAGTTACTAATGTCATTGAAGTTAAAGGGGCAGCACCTCTTGCAGCCCTTAAAGCATTAACCATTACTAATGCCCCTGCATTATCCGGAGCGGCAGCTCTCATTTTAGCTTCTGCCACCATCAACACCACATCAGGATACCTGAAGATAATTACATCATTACCTGCAGCACCATCGTAGTTTGCAAAATCAGGAGAATATTTCACTACACGGATACCAGTTACTTCCAGCAAGCCTGGAACTGATTCAATCATTCCTGCACCAATTACCGGGTTAAAGCTCAATAATTTTGCATTAGCACCGTCTGCAGCAACCCACCCCCTGTAATGTTTTTTATTTCCAAGATGATCAAATTGCTGGCCAATTAATAATCCAGGTCTTAAACCAGAACCTGGCACATCAGTTACGCCAGCCTGAAATCTTCCACCAATCCTTCTGTCCAATAAGGTATCATCAGGAGTTTGTGCTGCAGTAGCTCCATTTACAGCAAAGGTGTTGTAAAACTCTGATATAGAAGAAAAGCCATTCCATCCGGCATTTGGCGCTTTAGGATCGTAAGAGTTGTAATGCAATGTTCTGTACCAGAAAGACCTAACATCCATATTATTTGCAGAAACACCGCTGGTATTATCGTAAGCCCAAATAGCTTCTTTCGTTTTTGATTGATTATCTGCAGTGAAATTATCAAAGAAATTAGGCGTGTAAGAATACCTGCCGGAAGCTATAATTGCATTTCCCAAGGTGATTACCTGCTGCATATCTGCATCGGCAAAAGTTGGTGTTGCCCTGTTGGTAAATGCTCCTCTGTTCAAATAACATCTCATCAGCAAAAACCTTGCAGCATCTGCTGTTCCTTTATAGTTAATATTTGCACTTGCAGCAGGCATTGTTGCTAAAATTGCATTTAATTCACTAATAATAAAGTCTGCTGCAGCGGCACCTGATTTTACTTCTGGAGCATTTAACAGATTATCTCCCGGGTTTCTGATTGGATATTGTCCGTAGAAATCTAAAAGATTATAAAGCGCATAAGCCCTTAAAAATCTTGCTTCGGCAGCCTGAGGAGCAGAAGGGCCAAATGCCAATACGTTGGTAGCATCAAAATTGATTTTATTAAGACTATTGAATGTACCTAATATAGAACCTAAATCTGCATTCCAGGTATGGTTATGCATAACTCTCCAGGCACCATTATCATCCCAGTCACCAGCTCTTGTTGGCACTAATGATTCATCAGATGTATTACCTGTTAAGTTTACTAATTGGCCTACATCACCGAAAGGGCTTGTTAAATCTGAGTAAGCAGTTTTTAATAATAACCCAGTACCTGAAGCACCTAATGCATCGGCAGTTTGCTGGTTTGTAAGTGTACTGTTTAAACCCTCATCGAGTTTTGTACACCCCGACAATGCTGCTACCAGCAATAAGGCGTATATTTTATTTTTTTTATTTTGTATCATAACAATAAATTTATTTTTTAGATTATAATGATGCGTTAAAACCAAATGAGAAAGTTCTTGGCGTTGGATAAGGAACATATTCTATACTTCTTGAAGGATAGCTATTGCTGCTCTTATCGATATTAACCTCAGGATCAAACCCTGTAAACTTGGTTATTACAAAAAGATTACTTCCTGAAACAAACGCTGTTAAACCTTTCAGGTATTTACCTATGTTTCCAACATTATAACGTACAGTAGCATTCCGTAATTTAAAGTAGTTTCCTTTTTCTAAGAATCTTGTTGATGCTGCAGCAGAGCTAACAGTTTTTTCTGCAGAATTATAAGCAGCTAAATCAACGTTTCTTCCACCAATGATACCAGCAAGATTGGTGATGTTTGTTGCAGTGTTATTATATATCATAAATCCACCGGAGCCACCTACATTTAATGAAAGTGAAAGTTTTTTATACCTGATACCGGTACTTAAACCATATATTGTATGAGGATTAGGATCGCCGGAAAATTCCGGATTAGCACCAATTAACTGATTACCATTTGCATCAAACCCATTGAATTTTTTGAGGTAGAACTGATTTACAGGCTGGTTATTGGTAATGATCTGAGATAAAGTACCAGATACACCTTGTCCGTTAATTTCACCAGTTAAAATTTTAAGTGGTGTTGTAGTTCCCGCTGCAAAAAAGTTTGTGAGGTTATTCTTATTGTTAGCTATATTAAAATTAACATCCACTCCAAAATCTGTTTTATCTATTACAGCTGCACCTACTGAAAACTCAACCCCTTTATTGGTTAAATTAGCAGGCAGGTTGATGAAGTAGATTGAAGCAGGAGCCGGTTGAATAGCTGTGCTTTGGAAAAGAATATCAGTAGTATTTTTATCATAATAATCGAAGCTGCCATATACTTTACCTTTAAGAATAGAATAATCTATACCAAAGTTGTAAGACCTTGTAGACTCCCACCTCAAATCCGGATTAGCTACGTTGAACTGGCCTGCAGAATTGTATGAGTTAAATCCAAACTGCTCCTGAGAAGCTCCTGCCGGAAACTCCTGATTACCGGTAAGACCCCATGAAGCCCTTACTGCTAAATTAGTAAACAAAGAACTACCCTTCATGAAATCTTCATTGCTGATATTCCATTTTGCTGCTACAGATGGGAAGTAACCGTATTTATTATTCTTACCAAATTTGCTTGAACCATCTGCCCTTACTGTTGCAGTAAACAGGTATTTATCAGAGTAGTTTAAAACTGCTCTTCCAAAATAAGACTGCAATTCAGTACTTGGGTTAACAAATACACTGGGTAATCCTTGTGTATTTCCATTTGCTAAAATGTCGGTGTATTTAATTTTTATACGTGATGCCTGAGTTAAATTAGTATTAAACCCTGTAGCAGAATATGTAGAACCTGAGTAATCTGTTCTCCAATATTCAAAACCTGCCAAGGCATTTAATGTTAATTTAGATGTTAAGTTGGTATTATAACTTAATGTATGGGTAATTGTTTTAGAAAGTAGTTTAGCAAAAGATTTTGCACCTACTCCTAAACCTGATATACCATTATAACCACCAAGCCATCCGTCAATATTTGTATTTCTTTCACCTGACCCCTGGTTAATGCCAAACATGAATTTATATTCCAGGTTATTCATTAATTTGTAAGATGCAGAAATATCAGCTAATACAGAATTTACTTTAGCGATGTCAGAATACGCATCAGCAAAAGCAAGCGGGTTACCGGAACCATTACCCGGAATAATATAATTACCTGCATTATCCTTAAACTCCTGCGTTGGGTTCCAGCTTAGTGCAGAACTTATCAGGTTTCCTTTTGAATCGGCAGTATTACTAACGTTGGTAATATCTTCTTTTGTACTACCTACCCTTACATTAAAATCAAGGCTTAATTTTTTGTCTAAAAATTTATACTGCCCTCCAAAAGAGCCTAAATATTTATCAAGGTTTGAGTTTTTAAGAAATCCTCTCGCTCTTGATGCTAAGAAAGACGCACGGAATCTTCCATTTTCATTTCCTGAGCTTAAAGCCAGGTTATAATCGCTTGACAGGTTCTTTTGAGTAATTGCATCTAATGCATCGATATTTCCGCCTTTATCAAGTGAAGATGGAGCACCGTATTTTGTTAATGCAGTTCTGAATTGACCTGCACTTAATATTTCATATTTTTTCAAATAACCTGCAGAAGTACCGAAGCTTGTTCCAAACTCTACTTTAGTACCGCCGGAAGCTGCTTTTTTAGTAGTGATAACAATTACACCATTAGCACCCCTTGAACCATAGATAGCAGCAGAAGAGGCGTCTTTTAAAACATCTATCTGGGCAATATCATTAGGGTTAATATATAATAACGGGTTAGATTCCGGAGTTGAACCAAAACCTTGTGAAAGTGTAACACTTGGCCTCCCCGTTCTGCCATCTAAAGGTACACCGTCAATTACATATAAAGGGTTGTTTACCGCACGGATAGAATTGTTACCCCTGATCTTAATAGTGGTGGCAACACCAGGCTGACCGCTATTATTGGTAATTTCCAAACCAGATACTTTGTTTTGCAACAATTGATCAGGTGAGGTTACAAAGCCCTGGTTAAAATCCTTGGCTTTTACAGAACCTACTGCACCGGTTAAATCTTTTTTACGGGCAGTACCATAACCTACTACTACAACCTCATTAAGATTGCTAACACTCGTTTGCATAGTTACATTTACTGCACCTGTACCGCTTATTTTTATCGATTGACCGGTAAAACCAGTTCCGCTAAATACCAGTGTGGCACCAGAAGCAACATCATTTAATGTAAATACACCCTGAGCATTTGTAGAAGTTCCTTTTGTAGAACCTTTTACAGTTACCGAGATGCCTGATACAGGATCTCCCTTTGAATCGGTTACAGTGCCGGTAACTGTTTGAGCCGTAGCAAAGGCTGTAAACCCGATTACTGCCAGCAATAGCATAGCAGCTTTTCTCATAATAGCAAGAAGCATAATCGTTTGGTTTTTTGGAATGAAAAATTAATTACTGATAAATCGAAACTCATGGTTAATAAAACAGGAGCTGTTTAAGGAAAAAAGTATAAATAAATAGCTGCAACGTTAATTTAAACTAGAGTTTCAAAATAAAAGTACATTGAATAATGTATCAAATACACGACAAAAATCATAAATTTGCTGCAAACGTTTGCGAAATTGTTTGCGAAAACGGTTGTTGTGCAAATTTATTTTAGCTTACGTAAAATTGCCGCTGCTATATGACCAATACTACTTTGAAAAAAATTTCTGAAATACTGGGGCTTAGTATATCCACTATTTCCAGAGCATTAAAAGATCACCCGGATATATCTGCCAAAACAAAACAACGGGTTGTTGAATTAGCTACAACTTTAGATTATGAACCCAATGTGAATGCGATTAATTTACGCACCAGTAACAGTAAATTATTTGGATTAATAGTTCCATCAATTGCCAATACATTTTATAATTCCTTTGTAGCATCTGTAGAGGAGGAGTGCCGTAGAAATGGCTATTCGTTAATGATACTTCAATCGGGTGATGACCCTGCAATAGAATTAACCAATTTAAAATTGTGCCGGCAAAACAGGATCACCGGTTTATTTGTATGTATATCACCCGAAACTGTTAACATAGAGGCGTTTCTTAAATTAAAAGAAATTGATGTCCCGGCTATATTTTTTGATAAGGTTCCGGAAAATAATAATTGCAATAAAGTTTGTGTTGCCGATTCTTTATCTGCAACAATGGCTGCTAATTCTATCATTAATAAAAAGAAGAAAAAAGTATTAGCACTTTTTGGGAATACCCATCTTTTGATCACTAGAAAAAGATTAGCGGCATTTACAGACACTATTAATGAAAAAGTAAACAAGATTAAACTTATACCCGGTCATGCATCGAGTTCTGCAGAGGCAGAGGAATTAACCTTAACTTATTTAAAAGAAAAACCTGATACTGTTTTTTGCATGAGTGATGAAATACTTACCGGTGTTATGAAAGCTATTCAAAGAAGAAATTTAAAAGTACCTGATGAAATTGCTGTAATAACAATAAGCAATGGCGAAATACCAAAACTATATTTTCCTGAAATAACTTATGTGGAAACCAGTGGTTTAAAATTAGGCAAACTTGCTTTTTCGAGTATGATGGCCTGCCTGGCCGGAAGTACATTTATACAGGAACTGACCATAGAATCTTTATTGGTTGAAGGAGGTTCTTTATAAATGTTTATTGTATTACCTGGTTAAATTCTAAACGTTCTCCATCAGGGCCGGCAATATTAAAGTATTTACAACCCTTTTTCCAGAACGAAAGAAATACCGGCGCTTCTTCTAGGATATTAAACTCCGCATTCTTCAGTTCATTAAATGTTTCTTCGATATCATCCACATCAAAAGCTACATGATCTATATGGCCGTTCTTCCTGTTTTTAATTTCCTGTAATTCGCTTTCAGGCATCTGGTATAACTCAATGATCATCTCATTTAGCCGCATCATTGCAACCAATCCTTTTCCACCATTGTACTCAAAGCCGGAATTCATAACATTCTTAAAACCCAGCCTTTCATAAAAAGCTTCAGACACTTTTAAATCTGTAACAGGAATGCCGATGTGCTGGATATGATTGAGCTTTAAGTTCACTTTTCAGCTTTATAAATTATTGCCTGGCAGGGTTGCAACTTTACAATGAGCGATGCCACTTTATCTGAATTATTATAGTTACTTATAACCAAAGATTTATTTATACTCTTGAATTCATTAAAATTGAAGTCAACTGTTTTCTTAGTAAAATTCAGCAGTATGAAAAAAGTTTCGCCATTCATTTCTCTAGTGTACGCAAACACATCCGGATTACCTTTATCCAGCAAAGTATATTTTCCGTAAACCAATACAGGATTTTCTTTACGTAATTTTATAAGCTTTCTAAAATAATTTAAGCAACTGTTAGCAGCAGCCTGCTGTGCTGCTGCATTTAAAGTTGTATAGTTTGGGTTTACTTTAAGCCACGGTGTACCGGTTGTAAATCCTGCATTAAAAGTACTATCCCATTGAAAAGGCGTACGCCCATTATCCCTGCAACTAAAACTGATATTTTTCATAAACATAACCATGTCTCCGCCTATATCTTTTTGATGTTGATACTCATTCAATGTCGGCATATCCCTGTAATCTTCTATATTATTGAAGTAAATATTTGTCATACCCAATTCATCGCCATTATAAATATATGGTGTGCCTCTCATTGTCATTAAAAAGGTAGATAGCATTTTTGATGACACCTCCCTGAACTCTGGTTTATCGTTTCCAAACCTGCTCACCAATCTTGCCTGGTCGTGATTGGCCAAATAAACAGACAACCATCCTTTTTCTGCAAAGGCACTATCCCACTTAGTAAAAATTTCTTTTAATTTTATCACACTATATCCGTCTGGTTTTGCCAGATCAACCGCATCAAAAGCATAAGCCATATTTAATTCTTTTCTATCTGCATCCACTAAATTATGTGCATCTTCAAAAGAATTGCCTGCGCCCTCTGCCACACTCATGGCATCGTATTTACTGAATACTTCTTGATTCATTTCTTTTAAATAATCATGAATGGGAGAAACCATGCCATAGTACTTAACAAAATCTTTTTCAAAGCCCGCAGGAAATGGAGGAAATGCAGTGTCTTTTGCTACAAACTGAAATGCATCCATGCGGAAGCCATCAATACCTTTATCTAACCAGAATTTCATTATACCATACACTTCCTTACGCAACTTCGGATTCTCCCAGTTTAAATCGGGTTGTTTACGGGAAAAATAATGCAGGTAATAAGCATCAGTTAGTGAATCATATTTCCAGGCATCGTGGTTTACATCAAATAAGCTATAACGATAATTTGGTTTTCCCCGGTCTGCATTCCACCAGTGATAATAATTTCTGTAAGGACTTGTTCTTGAACTGCGGCTTTGCTTAAACCATTCATGTTCGTCGCTGCTGTGATTCACCACCAGATCCATCACTAATTTAATACCCCGTTCATGCATGCCTTTTAGCAAAGCATTAAAATCTTCCATGGTGCCAAACTCCTTCATAATATTCCGATAGTCACTTATGTCGTAACCGTTATCATCGTTTGGAGAAGAGTAAATAGGATTTAACCAAACAGCATCAATGCCCAAACTTTTTATATAATCCAGTTTTGAAATAATGCCTTTTAAATCTCCTACTCCATCACCATCACTGTCTTTAAAACTGCGGGGATAAATTTGATACACCACTGCTTCTTTCCACCATTTTTTTGTACTGTCGGTTTCCATTGCAGTAGTATTTACTTTAACACTATTGGAATTACATGCCAACATGCTGATAGTTACAAATGCTGAAATGATTTTTAATACATTGTTACTTTTCATTTAATTTTTTAATATTTATTACACTAATTTTTACGAATTACACTAATTAACCAATAAACCTTTTACAATTCATACACAGCTGCTTCGTATGGTTGCAACTGGCCATTGGTTTGAGTGGTTGGATAATTGCTGATCAATAATTTCGCCTTAGAAAAACCGATACCTGTATTAACTGTTGAAGTCTTAGCTTTAAAATTCAGTAATACTAAAATCTTTTTACCATTCCATTCTCTGGTATAAGCATATACATCAGGATTATCTTTATCCAGCAAAGTGTATTTTCCATAAGTTAATACAAGATTTTCTTTACGCAATTTTATGATCTTTCTAAAATAGTTAAGACAACTGTTGGCATCTTTTTCTTCGGCACCAACATTTACTGTTGCATAATTTTTGTTTACAGTTATCCATGGAGTACCGGTTGTAAAACCGGCATTTGTGTTTGCATCCCATTGAAATGGTGTACGGCTGTTATCTCTTGCAGAAATTTTTTGTGCTTCAATAAATTCTTTCAGGTCACCGCCTTTATTTTTGATTTGACCATACATAGCAATTGACTCGATGTCTTTGTAATCTTCTATCTTATCAAATTTAATATTACTCATGCCCAGTTCATCACCAAAATAATAATACGGTGTGGCCCTCATCGTCATTAAAAAAGTAGTGAGCATTTTAGAAGATAATTCCCTGAACTCCGGCGCATCATTCCCCCATCGGGTTACCATGCGTGGCTGATCATGATTGCCCAGATAAATAGTGCCCCAGCCTTTTTCTGCAAATACACTATCCCATTTAGAATAGATGGCTTTAAATTCGGTTAACTTATAACCATCAGGGTCCATCACTTTAAATTTACCGGGCACATAACCTAAACTCACGCCTTCAAAATGATACAACATGTTTAATTCTTTCCGGTCTTCATCAACAAAATTATGCCCTGTTGCCGCAGTAACCCCTGCACCTTCTGCAACAGACATACTATTATATTTACTCAATACTTCGCTGTTCATTTCTTTTAAATAGTCATGCAGGTGTGGCCCGTTGCCCATGTACTGGCTCCAATCACCATTATATTTTTCATTAATTTCCTGTTGCGTAATTACAGGGAATGTAGTGTCTTTCGCAATAAAAGGAATTACGTCCATACGGAAACCATCCACGCCTTTATCAAACCAAAACTTCATCATCTCAAACATCTCTTTTCTCAGTTTCGGGTTTTCCCAATTAAGATCGGGTTGTTTGTTGCTGAAGTAATGTAAGTAGTAAGCGTTGGTTAAACTATCAAAACGCCATCCGCTACCATCCACTTCAAAAGAACCGGGGCGAAAAGCAGGCTTGCCTTTTTCTGCAGGCCACCAATGAAAATAATCCCTGTAAGGATTTGTTCTTGAACTGCGGCTTTGTTTAAACCATTCATGTTCATCACTGCAATGGTTGGCCACCAGGTCCAGCACCATTTTAATACCCCGTTCATGCATGGCTTTTAATAAAGCGTCAAAATCTTCCATAGTGCCAAACTCTTTCATTATGCCACGGTAATCACTTATGTCGTAACCATTATCTGCATTGGGTGAAGAAAAGATAGGATTCAACCAAACCACATCAATACCTAAGCTTTTTATATAATCTAATTTCGATGTAACGCCTTTTAAATCTCCCACACCATCACCATCACTATCTTTAAAACTGCGGGGGTAAACCTGGTACACTACCGCTTCTTTCCACCATTTACGGCTGCTATCGGCAACTGCGGTTTCATTATTTTTCATCTCGGATGAGTTACAGGAAGATAATAATGTAATAAATAAAAAAAAAGGTATGACAGAATGAATAATGTTTTTATTCATATAGCAAGTATTAAAATTAAAAAATGCCTGTAAAATTGTTAGTAAATAAGCGGGAGTAAAGTACAATATAGAATTGTATAAAAAAATTATTCCCGTGTTTTGAACAATAAAATTACCGGCGCAAACGGTTGATGTGCATTTTTTTTCTACCTTAGAAAAAAATAAACACATGAGCATTCAATGGACAGGCGTTATGCCGGCACTTACCACAAAATTTACTGCTGAAGATAAATTAGATCTTCCATTGTTTGAAAAAAACCTGAACGCACAGTTGATTGCAGGAGTAAACGGAATCATCCTCGGCGGCACTTTGGGGGAAGCAAGTGTGTTAACCACCGCCGAAAAAGAAACCCTGATAAAATTTGCGGTAGAAAAATGTGCCGGTAAAGTGCCGGTAATATTAAATATTGCAGAAGGTGCCACCAAAGATGCATTGCAACAAGCGGCATATGCTAAAGAATGGGGCGCCAAAGGCATTATGGCACTACCACCCATGCGATACAAAACTGATCACAGGGAAACGGTTACTTATTTTAAAACAATTGCCGACTCTACCGATTTACCAATAATGATCTATAATAACCCTGTTGATTATAAAACTGATGTTACACTGGATATGTTTGCTGATCTGACTGAATGTAAGAATATACAGGCTGTAAAAGAAAGCACCAGGGATGTTACCAACGTTACCCGGATGATCAACAGGTTTGGAGACCGTTATAAAATTTTATGCGGTGTTGATACTTTGGCTATGGAAGAACTTTGCCTTGGTGCTGATGGCTGGGTGGCAGGTTTGGTTTGTGCTTTCCCTGCAGAAACCGTTACTATTTTTAATTTAGTTAAAGCAGGCAGAATTGCAGAAGCTACAAAAATTTACCGCTGGTTCATGCCATTACTGGAACTGGATATTCATGCAAAACTGGTGCAGTATATTAAATTGGCAGAAACACAGGCCGGCATAGGATCGGAAAGTGTAAGAGCCCCAAGGTTAACTTTAATTGGAGAAGAAAGAGAACGCATTTTAAAAATAATAAATGACGGAATAGCAAGAAGGCCTGTTTTGCCGGCGTAATATCTTATTTTCAATTTGTAACCTGCAACAGGTATTTAGCAGCCTTATTTTTTTGCAAAATCCAAATGGCAACAAAAGAAGATACAGCAAAATATTCCAGCAACACATAACTGATTACAGGATATAAAATTTTATCTGATCCAAACCAATCGCCAAAAATAAAAATAATTGCAATGCCTATAACATTTTTAAATACATCCCAAAAAATGGTATATCTGCTGCCATCCATTAACTCGGTAAAAGCATAAACAAACAGAAAGACAAAAATGCCATATAGAAAAATAAAAGGTCTGCCAATTGCAGCAATATTTCCAAAAAGATAACTCACCAATAATAACAATATCCCCAGTTGTATCCAGCTCCATACCAACAAAAATTTTGTTTCGGATGATTTGTATTTTTCAAAATGATACACATCTTCAATTTTATACACCGGATATTTTGCAGCAACATCGGCTGGCCGCCAGCCGGTTGGCATAAACCAAATTCTTATTTTATCCCACCAGCTTTTAGTACGCAAAGCATCTTTCGTTAATAATCCCAGATGCATAAAATTTATTTTTATCGGGTTCCAGGTTTGTGCCGGCCTTGTAATACCATATACCGGTTTTACAGTTGGCAACTCTTCCTGGAAAGTACCAAAGATTCTATCCCAAAAAATAAATATCTGCCCTAAATTTTTATCAAGATATTCTTTATTTATAGCGTGATGCACCCGGTGGTGAGAAGGCGTAACAATTATTTTTTCCAGGAAACCCATTTTGCCAATGTGCTGAGTATGATACCAGAATTGTGCAAATAAATGCAATGGTGCAATAATTGCAATAACTTCTGAAGGCACACCTAATATTGCAGCAGGGAATAACAAAATCAAAAACAATCTTATAAAAACAGAAACGCTTTGCCTTAATGCACAGGCAAGGTTAAACTCTTCACTGCTGTGATGAATGATATGGCTGTTCCAGAAAAAATTAATTTTATGATCGATTAAATGAACAACATAACCTGCAAAATCAAGAGTAATAAATGTAACCACATAAATTAACCAGGTGGCTTTTATATGAGTTATGGCTAAATGGTTTAACATCCATTCGTAACTGATAATGGCAATACTTAAACCCAACACATCTTTGGTAACATTGGTAACACCCGAACTTAAACTGGAGATCATATCCATGTTTTGTTCAGTATCTTTTCCCTTTCGAATGCCGTACCATTTTTCAAATAAGACCAGCAATAAAAATGCAGGCATAGCAAAGAGCAGTATTTTTCCGTATTGTTCCATATAGCGTTTTTAAAGCTGAAACTTTGGCAAAGTTTAATTACCAAATTTACTAAACTTTGCCAAAGTTTGCATAAAACAAATTGCCATCTGCAATAATTACTATCTTACAGCTTATGAAAAGGATTTTATTTTTAGTGCTGCTGTACAACACCCAATTGTTTTGCCAAACAAAAATAAAGGATTGGCAATTAGGGCCTTTTATAAAACCTATAGCTGCTAATCCGGTAATGCAGGCAGATTCCACTTATTTATTTAACGATCCGGTTAAAAAAGAAATAGTGCAATGGCAAAAGGCAGATGTGTTTAATCCTGCTGCCATTGTGCGGAATAATAAAGTATATATTTTATTCAGGGCAGAAGATGTACCGGGTACAGGCATTGGTATGCGTACTTCAAGAATTGGTTTGGCAGTAAGTGAGGATGGATTACATTTTAAAAAAAATCCGGAACCGGTTTTGTACCCCGACAGCAGTGCATTTACAAAATATGATTATCCAGGCGGATGTGAAGACCCGAGAATTGTGGAAACATCAAAAGGAAATTATGTGTTGCTGTACACCAGTTGGAACCGTGATGTGGCAAGACTAAGTGTGGCCACTTCATCCGATCTGTTGCATTGGAAAAAACAGGGCCCTGCTTTTTTAAAAGCATACAACGGAAAATTTTTAAACATCTGGAGCAAGTCAGGTTCTATTGTAACCAAACAAATAAACGAAAAATTTATTGCTGCAAAAATAAATGGCAGGTACTGGATGTATTGGGGAGAAGGCCCGGTATATTTAGCCTCTTCAACAGACCTAATTAACTGGACTCCGGTGGTTGATAAAAGCAATGCATTAATTCCAATGCTTACAGCAAGAAAAAAAATGTTTGACAGCCAGGTTGTAGAACCCGGACCACCTGCAATTATTACCGGCAAGGGAATTATTTTATTATACAATGGTAAAAATGCAGAAACTGATGATGCTGACCCTGCACTACCCAAAGGAATTTATTGTGGCGGCCAGGCATTATTTGATACCCGGCATCCTGAAAAATTACTGGAGCGTTGTAGTACTTATTTTATTAAACCTGATCTGCCACACGAAATATCTGGACAATACAAAGCCGGCACTACTTTTATAGAAGGATTGGTATTTTTTAAAGGAAAATATTTTTTATATTATGGTACTGCTGATAGTATGGTGGGTGTAGCAACTTTGCCAAAGTTTTAAACTTTGGCAAAGTTTGATTGGTAAAGTTTGCCAAAGATTCCTTAATTTGAAGAATGATACCAGGTCAAGATTATCATCTTTTTAATCATGCCAATGGAAGGGAAAATCTTTTTATTGAAGAGAGGAATTATGCTTTTTTTCTTGAAAAATTATCAAAACATATTTTACCCGTTTGCAAACTATTCAGTTATTGTTTAATACCCAATCATTTTCACCTGGTTTTACAGATAGACCATGAAGAAGAATTACAAAAAAATTGGCAAAAACCGGGAAGCCAAACAATACTTACACAAAAACAACTCGAATTAAAAATAAGCAAATCTTTCGCTAACTTATTCAGTAGCTATACCCAGTCATTTAATAAAGTTTATAATCGGATGGGCAGCCTTTTTATACCCAGTATGAAAATGGAAGAAATAACAGATGACAATCATTTTTGTAAAGCAATTCATTATTCACATGCCAATCCGGTTCATCACGGTTTTGTTAAAAAAATAGAAGATTGGCCAAATAGTTCTTATAAAATATTTTTAAGCAAAAGCCCTACAAAATTAGAAAGAGAAAATGTGTTGGATATGTTCGGCGGATTGGATGCATTTATTAAATACCATGAACAACCAATTGATTTGAAACAAAAATTTATTGAATAATTAGTTTTACCAAAATAATAAACTTTGCCAAAGTTTTAAACTTTGGCAAAGTTGTCTACAATGAAACACATATTTACTTGCATAGATGCACATACCTGTGGCAACCCAGTCCGCCTTGTAAAAGAAGGTGGCCCTGAGTTACAAGGCAATAACATGAGTGAAAAACGCCAGCATTTTTTAAAAGAATATGACTGGATAAGAAAAGGTTTAATGTTTGAACCACGTGGTCATGATATGATGAGTGGAAGTATTTTGTATCCGCCACACGATCCGCAAAATGATGTAGCCGTTTTATTTATTGAAACCAGCGGTTGTTTACCCATGTGCGGCCATGGTACCATAGGCACAATAACAATTGCTATTGAAGAAGGCCTGATACAACCGAAAGAGAAAGGCATTGTAAGAATGGAAGCGCCGGCAGGTTTGGTAAACATATCCTACAGAGAAGAAAATGGTAAAGTAAAATCTGTTAAGCTCACTAATGTTCCTTCTTACCTGGCAGCAACAGAACTCACTGTTGATTGTCCTGAATTAGGAGAACTGGTTGTTGATGTGAGCTATGGAGGAAATTTTTATGCCATTGTTGATGTACAGAAAAATTTTAAAGGACTGGAATATTATACGGCAGACAAATTAATTAGTTGGGCAAGAGAGCTGAGAAAAAATATTAATGCTAAATATAAATTTGTTCATCCTGAAAATGAAACGATAAAAGGATGCAGCCATATTTTATGGACAGGTGCAGTGTTAGATAAAACCTCCACTGCACGTAATGCTGTTTTTTATGGTGATAAAGCTATTGACCGCAGCCCTTGTGGCACCGGTACATCTGCCCGTATGGCACAATGGTACGCCAAAGACAAATTAAAAGCCGGTGATGAATTTATACATGAAAGTATTATTGGCAGTAAATTTATTGGAAGGATTGAAGAAGAGACTTTTGTATACGGCATGCCTGCAATAAGGCCAGGCATTGAAGGCTGGGCTAAAGTTTATGGGCAAAATATAATTACTATTGATACAGATGATGACCCGTATGCTTTGGGTTTTCAGGTATTGTAAAGGCAGAACACTTTCAAATTGTTTAATTTTTATAAGTATGAAAAAGTATATTTTACTAATCTCGATTCTTCTACAATCTTTTTTACTTTTTTCTCAAACTCCATTCGAAAAAATTGAGTTTATAAATTTCTCTAAAGTAAATATTACCGATAATTTCTGGAAACCAAAAATTGATAAAGTGGCGATGGTCACCATTCCGGTTTGCATTGACCAGACTGAAGTAAAAACTGCCCGTATAAGAAATTTTGAAAAAGTAGCCCGAAAAAAAGGCGAAAAACATGAAGGTATTTTTTATGATGACAGTGATGTATATAAAGCGCTCGAAGCAATTGCGTATTCTTTAAAAACACATCCCAATAAAACACTGGAAGCAAAAGCTGATGAATGGATAGATAAAATTGCAGCAGCTCAACAACCGGATGGGTATTTGAATACTATGTACACTTTGAATGAGCCACAGAACCGCTACACCGATATGAGTATGCATGAAGATTATAATTGCGGCCATATGATTGAAGCGGCTGTTGCTTATTACAATGTAACCGGCAAAAGAAAATTTTTAGAGGTGGCCATAAAATGGGCAAATCATTTTGATGCATTATTTGGCCCGACAAAAAAACATTGGGTTACCGGTCACGAAGAGCTGGAACTGGCTTTAGTAAAATTGTATAAAGTAACTGCCGATTCAACATATTTAAAATTATCAAACTGGTTACTGGAAGAAAGAGGCCATGGTTATGCAAAGGGATATACCTGGACGGATTGGAAAGACACGGCCTATGCACAGGATGTAAAACCGGTAAAAGATCAGACAGAAATAACAGGCCATGCCGTAAGGGCAATGTATTTGTATACCGGTGCTGCAGATGTTGCCGCACAAACGGGTGATGCAGCTTATATGAAAGCAATGAAAGCCGTTTGGCAGGATGTAGTATTTAGAAACATGTACATAACAGGTGGCATTGGCAGCAGCGGCAGCAATGAAGGTTTTAGTAATGATTATGATCTGCCAAACGAAAATGCGTATTGCGAAACCTGTGCCAGCGTGGGAATGGTTTTTTGGAACCAGCGTATGAATGCGCTCACTGGTGAAAGTATGTATATGGATGTATTGGAAAAAACTTTGTACAATGGCGCATTAGATGGTCTTTCATTAGACGGCGATCGTTTTTTTTATGGCAACCCCCTTGCCTCTAACGGAAGGCATAGCCGCAGGGAATGGTTTGGTACAGCCTGCTGCCCGGCTAATATTGCCCGGCTCATTGCATCGCTGGGTAATTACATCTATGCACAAAGCAATAATGGCATATGGATAAATTTATTTGCAGGCAGCAATACATCTATTGCTATGCCTAAAGGCAATGTTGATGTGAAAATGGAAACCAATTATCCCTGGAACGGTGATGTAAAAATAAATGTAGGTATTGTTAAAAAAATGAAATTCACCCTGCACATCCGTATACCCGGTTATGTAAATGGTATAGCAGCCCCTGGTAATCTTTACCATTTTGCAGATACCAGTTCATCTAAACCAATTATAAAAATAAATGGCAGTGCTATAAACTATACAACAGAAAAAGGATATGCCATAATAAACAGGGAATGGAAAAAAGATGATGTGGTGGAAATAATGATCCCTATGGATATTAAAAAAATTATTGCACGTGATGAATTAAAACAGGATAATGACCGTATGGCTTTACAACGTGGGCCGTTGATATATTGCTTTGAAGGTGCAGATAATAATGGCAAGGCCTGGAATTTTATTATGCCTGTAAATGCAGATTTTAAAGTGGATAATTTTAAAGTAAAAGAAGAAAGTGTAATCGCTTTAGTAAGTAACTTGCCGGTTGTAAATGCCAATGCTGCCGGCACTACTTTAACTACGGATATTCAACAGGTAAAAGCCATTCCTTATTATACCTGGTGCAACCGTGGCAGCAACCCAATGCAGGTTTGGCTTCCCGTTAAAATAAAAGATATAAAAATTAATAATTGATCTATGAATGATGTTGCAGTTATTGGTGGTGGAGTTATAGGTTTATCCGCTGCATATTATTTAAATAAAGCCGGCTACAATGTAACCGTTTTTGAACGTGGCGATATTACAGACGGTTGCTCCTTTGGCAATATGGGCTATATTTCTCCAAGCCATTTTGTACCATTGGCAAGCCCCGGTATTATTTCTCAAGGCTTAAAATGGATGCTTAGCCCAACCTCCCCTTTCTATATTAAACCAAGGTTGAATGCAGACCTGATGCAATGGGGCTACCATTTCTGGAAAAACAGTAATGCTAAAACTGTAGAAAAAAATTCGCCACACTTAAATAATATTTTGCAATTAAGCCGCAAACTCATTGATGATTTACGAAATGATATTGGCGATGATTTTGAAATGGAAACAATTGGCTGCCTGATGATGTGCAAGCAACAAAAAACACTGGATCATGAATTTCATTTGGCAGATGAAGCGGAACAATTTGGATTAAAAGTGGATCGCTTATTAAAAGATGATGTGCAAAAATTAGAACCAGGTGTGGAAGTTGATGTTGCCGGGGCAGTATTGTTTAAAGATGATTGCCATTTTAATCCGGGCAAGATGATGGTGGCATTAAAAAATTACCTGGTAAGTAAAGGAGTTAAGCTGGAGCTTAACTGCACAGTTACAGGTTTTGAAAAAGCAAATAATAAAATTACTGCCATCATTACCGGTAAAGGAAAATTTATTTGTAATGATATTGTTTTAGCAACCGGCAGCTGGTTGCCCTTTGTTGCAAAAATGATGGGCATAAAATTATTATTACAGCCGGGCAAAGGCTATAGCTATACTTACCCCTTTGTAGAAAAAAATGTAACATATCCTGCCATACTGGTTGATGGCAGATGTGCCATTACCCCATGGGGCAATGCTTTACGCATTGGCGGTACAATGGAATTAAGTGGTATCAATAATAATGTATTGATCAAAAGAATGGAAGGCGTTTACAACTCAGCAAAGAATTTTTATCCCGGATTGAAAATAGATTTTCCTCCTGCTGATAAAATCTGGAATGGCTTACGCCCTGTTACACCAGACGGTTTACCATATATAGGCAAACATTCAGCAATCGATAATGTAGTAATTGCAGGTGGCCATGCTATGCTGGGCATTTCCGAAGCAACAGGAACAGGGAAAATAGTAAGTGAAATTATCCAACACAAAACCACTTCTATTGATATAAGGGCATTTAAAGTAGAACGCTTTTAAGTAAGTGCTGCTTCAGAGTGCATCTCAGGTATTTCCACATCATAACCTTTTTTTTCCAGGCGTTGTTTAAAATCCTGCTGCACATTGTATTCGCCATGCACTAAAAATAAACGCTTTACTTCCTTTGCATTTTGACAGGCTAAAAATTGACACAGATCATCATAATCGCCATGGGCGCTCATACTGCGGATGCTTCCAATTTCTGCATTCACTTCATGCAATACCCCATAAATATTTACCTCTTTGGCACCATTCATTAATTTACCACCCAGTGAATGTGGCTCACAATAACCGGTTAATAAAATAGTATTGCGGCTGCTTTCAATATTATTACTGATATGGTGTTTTACCCTGCCGGCATCTGCCATTCCACTTGCAGAGATCACAACAAAGGGGCCATTTTTAAAATTCAGCATTTTCGATTCATCCACCGTTTTAATAAATTTCAATCCTTTAAAACCAAATGGATCACTATCATTCTCCAAAACTTTTTGAATTGTTTTATTAAAATACTGCGGATAATGTTTTACAATTTCTGTAGCTTTTACGCTCAATGGACTGTCTACATAATACGGAATATCAGGCAATCTTCTTTCCATCTCCAGCTGATTGAGTGCATATAAAATTTCCTGTGTTCTGCCCACACTGAATGCAGCAATAATTAATTTTCCTTTTTTCTGAATGCATGCTTTTTCAATCCAGGCTAAAATCTGGTCAGGAGTTGTGGTGGCATTATCATGCAAACTGTTTCCATAAGTAGATTCCAGTAAAATATAATCAGCCTGCGAAAATTCGGCAGGTGATTTTAAAATTACATCACGGTATCTTCCTACATCACCACTAAAAGTAAGCCGGGTAATTTTTCCGTCTTCTTTAATTTTTAAATGTACTGCGGCACTGCCAATAATATGGCCGGCATCGGTGTACATCACATCTATATTTTCATCAATGGTAAACCAGCTGCCATACTCCACTGTTACAAAATGATCAACCGCTGCCAGTGCATCATCGGTGGTGTATAATGGTTTTAAATAAGGCAGTCCTTCCTGTGCCCTTCTTTTATTTTCGTATTTAATTTCATTTTCCTGTATACCTGCACTGTCTTCCATTAACGCTGCAGATAATTCTTTGGTAGCAGGTGTACAATATATTTTACCATTAAAACCATCAGCCACTAATTTGGGAATCAGCCCGCAATGATCCACATGCGCATGTGATAATATTAATGCCGTTACTGGGGTTGCATCAAACCCAAACTGCCGGTTCATGGCATCGGTTTCTTTGCCCAGGCCCTGGAACATACCACAATCCAATAAATATTTTTTACCATTTTTTAAAGTAAGTAAATGTTTACTTCCTGTAACTGTCCTGGCTGCGCCGTGGAATGCTATTTTCATTTTTTATGTTTTAAATTATTAGCCTGGCAATTGTGCATAGCCCAACTTCATGGGCGTCGCACTCTTGTACAGCAAAAAGTTGCTGAACTTTACATGTGTTTTATGAAGATACAAAGTATCATCTAAACTAATTTTCTTAATTATCCCATTACCAATTTACTTTACTCACTCAATTTGTTCCGCAGGAACATTTTATGGGTAGAAAATAAATAATCAATTCAATTCCCGTTCCATAGGAACGGTTTGTGCTTTTTTATTAACTTGTAAATAAAAAATACCATGCCCAACACCTACACCCAAATCCACATCCAGTTTGTATTTGCTGTAAAATACCGGGCAGCTATAATAGCTCCTGAGTGGAAACAACAATTACATCAATATATCACCGGTATTTTTCAAAATAATAATCACAAGATGTTGCAAATAAACAGCATGCCCGATCATATCCATATTTTTATTGGAATGCGGCCACATCAATCCATATCTGCCCTCATTCAAAATGTAAAAACCGAAAGCAGTAAATGGATAAAAGAAAAGAAGTTTTGCAAATCCTCTTTTGCATGGCAGGAAGGCTATGGCGCTTTCTCTTATTCGAAAAGTCATGTAGATAATGTTATCCGGTACCTACAAAACCAGGAGATTCATCACCGGAAAGAAAATTTCTTGGATGAATACAAAAAATTATTAACCGCATTTGAAATAGACTACGAAGAGCAATATATTTTTAAAAAACCTGAATAAGCACCATGCGTCCCTCGGGACGCCACCGCTTTTTTTATTTATTGCTATCAACAAAATGTTCCTACGGAACAGAAAATCATTAAATAATTAATTTAACCCTTAATTCTTTTTTGTTTTAATTGCGTTAATAGTAATGTTGATTACAAAAAACACACTTAGCAAAAGGCCAAAAAATGGAATCAGCAGAGATATAACTACATCGCTCAATCCATCGTTGTTGCTTTTAATAATATCATAACAACAGTAATAAAATATAACACAGTTCACTACAAGAAAAAAGAGAATAGCTTTTCGGTATTTTTTTGTGTAGGAAAATCTATTCAAAAAATAGATTATAAAAGGAAAACTAATTACAGTAGCCCAATTGGAAATTACCAGAGGACGGTCAAGATGATGGGGAGATGCGAATGATAAAAAGATTATCCCGGAACAAAAAATTACCAGAATAAAAGAATATAAAACTGCAAGGGATTTCATATTTTAATTTGCTTTTATGAAGAACCCATCCACGCCATCACGCCCATCCCCACTTCAATTGCACTTTCATCAATATTAAAAATTGGCGTATGCACTCCGCTGGTAATGCCTTTTGCTTTATTGCCTGCACCCAACCTGAAAAAGCAAGCCGGTATTTGATGAGAATAATAGGCAAAATCCTCTGCCCCCATACGTAATTCTGTTTCTGTAACATTTGCTGTACCCATATATTCAGCTGCTTTTGCTTTTGCAATAGGATGCAGTTTTTCATCATTCAACACAAAGGGATAGCCCACATCAATTTTTATTTCTGCTTCGGCCCCCATGGTTTTTACCAGTTCGATGGTTTGTTTGGTTATCAGTTCATGTGCTTTAAAGCGCCACTCTTCATTCATAGCTCTGAATGTTCCCATCAGTTTCACTTCACTTGGAATTACATTAGTGGTATTACCGCCATTAAAAGCAGTGATGGATAACACAGAAGGATTAAATGGATTATTATTCCTGCTAACAATTTGCTGCAGGCTTACTATCAAATGTGATGCAATTAAAATAGTATCAGCAGTTAAATGTGGTGATGCCGCATGGCCGCCTTTTGCTTTAATGGTAATATAAATTTCATCGGCACTGGCCATTATCATTCCGCCTCTAAAACTCAATTGCCCCACTTCCATGCCAGGGTGTACATGCAAGGCATATATTTTTACCGGCTTTGGGTTTTCCAACACACCATCACGTATCATATAACTGGCACCGCCTGGGTTTTTTTCTTCACCCGGTTGAAAAATTAATTTTACCGTTCCCTCCCACTCCTCTTTTAATTCATTTAAGATTTTTGCTGCCCCTAATAAGCAAGTGGTATGCACATCATGGCCGCAGGCATGCATTATGCCGGGGTTTTTAGATTTATATTCCACGTCGTTGGCTTCGGTAATAGGCAACGCATCCATATCAGCACGCAGGGCAATTATTTTTTTATCCGGATTTTTTCCTTTTATCAAACCCACCACTCCGGTGGTTGCCATTATTGTAAAAGGAATATTCCAGCCCTGTAATTTTTGTTGTACAAATTTGCTGGTTTCAAATTCTTTATAACTCAGCTCGGGGTTGGCATGAATATGATGGCGCACTGCAATAAATTCATCTGCATATTGTTTAGCCAGTTGTTGTATTTTTTCTTTCAGCATAAAATCTATCCAATCTTAATTAAAAAACAAAAAAGAGTTTCACAAAGGAAACTCCATTCAAATTACGTTATTTGCGGCATTTATTCTTCAATGGTCTCTTTATTCTTATCAGCCTTTACTTCCACAATCTCCGGCACTAAATAAACATTAGAGCTTACGATCTTTGCCTTTGTAAGCATTGTACGGTACTTCTCCGCATCCGCCTTCTCAACAAAATTACCAAATTTCAGTTTTATAAACGGAGCCTGAAATGTCATGTACACTTTTTGTTCAGGATATGCCTTCAACAACTGCGTCCTCACTTTCATAGCATAGTTCCTGTCGTTGCTGTTTACCACTAATAATCGGTAACCTTTTGCTGCTTTTGGCCCCAGGTTAGCTATTGCATTAAACTCTGCTTCTTTTTTGGCGAGTAAATCCAGCCTTGCATCTTTGGTAACAGTTACCTTACCCGTTACAACAGAATCCATAACTTGTGTTTGTGCATTTGCCGCTGCGATAAATAAAATAAAAGAAAATAAGAGTACTGTCTTTTTCATATAATAATCGTTTGCAAAAACTGTTCCATCAATTTTGTTGGGCAGCCTCCTGTAGAATATATACGCTCCTGCTGCAACCCAATCTGTCTGCACCGGCAGCTATTAATTGCGGGGCAAAACTATAATTTTTTATACCGCCACTGCTTTAATTTTTATACCAGACGGTAAATGTTTATGCAATAGTTGCACAGCTTCCACAGTTACTCATTTTCTGCATAACCTGTGGCCGCTCTTAAAACGACATGTTCAATATATGGCGCAATATTCATATAGCTGATAACAGAAATGTAAAAATACTGTTCCCGTTCAAACTAAATTCCACCAACGGTTGTTGTTCAACCAAATCATTTGTTATTTTTATTACTTAAACTTTCTTTACCAAAACTATTTCGCATGCACAAACTAAAACTCCCGGCATTGCTGTTGGCATTTGTAATAACCAGTTTACAAATACAGGCACAAGCCACTTTTCCTGTTAACGATGTAGCCAGCCCCAAAGACGGCAGCTATGCTTTTACCAATGCCACCATTATAAAAGATGCACAAACCACTTTGCAAAATGCCACGCTGGTAATCCGCCAGGGCAAAATTGAAAATGTGGGCAGCAACATCAGCATACCCAAAGATGCAGTGATTATCGATTGTAAAGGCAAATACATTTATCCTGCTTTTATTGATCTGTTTAGTGATTATGGTATTACCACACCACAACGTACACAAACCGATGGTAATTTTTTTGCCCGTCAGCAAATAACCTCCAATACAAAAGGTGCTTATGGCTGGAACCAGGCCATTAAAAGTGAAACCGATGGCAGTAAAATTTTTACCGGCGATGATACCAAAGCAAAAGCCTTACGTGATATTGGTTTTGGTGCTGTACTTACCCATCAAAAAGATGGTATAGCCCGTGGCAGTGGCCCATTGGTTTCGTTAGCTACTCAGCCCGATAATTTTGTAATGTTAAAGGATAAAGCAGCAGCATTTTATTCTTTCAACAAAGGCACATCAACCCAAAGTTATCCCGGCAGTATGATGGGTATGATTGCGTTACTGCGCCAGACTTATTTAGATGCACAATGGTATAAAACCAGTCCGGTTAAAGAAGGCGTAAACCTTTCTTTAAAAAGTTGGTTAGACAATCAATCTTTACCACAAATTTTTGATGCCAACGATAAATGGAATGACCTGCGTGCCGATAAAATTGGTGACGAATTTGGTGTTCAATATATTATTAAAGGCGGTGGCAACGAATACCAGCGCATAAAAGAAATTGCCGATACCAAAGCTTCCTATATTCTTACCTTAAATTACCCTGCCCCAATGGATGTAGATGATGCAAACGATTTACGTTTTGTTGGTATTGATGATTTAAAACATTGGGAACTTGCCCCCGGTAATGCAGCTGCATTAGAAAAAGCAGGCGTGCCTTTTTGTATTTCTTCTACCGATTTAACTGCCCCTACCGACTTTATGCCCAACCTGCGTAAAGCCATTGAATATGGTTTAACAGAAAGCAAAGCACTGGAAGCATTAACTAAAACTCCTGCAGGCATGGTAGGTATGTATGATAAAATTGGAAGTATCGATAATGGAAAGATCGCCAACTTCATCATTACATCAGGCCCTGTGTTTGCAGAAAAAACAATTGTTTTACAAAACTGGACACAGGGAATAAAAAACGGAGTTAAAGAAGAAAGCTGGTACGATGTAAAAGGTTCATATAAATTAACTGCAAGCAATGCCAAATCATTTACTGTTGATATGAAAGATGGCGGTGTGGCAAGCTTCATCAGTAAAGATACCCTTACCGGCAAATACAGTTACGATGGGAAATTAGTTAAACTGAGTTATACCGAAGGCCGTGGTAAAGATGCTAAAGAAACTATTTTAAGCGGTACTGCCAATGGCAATACCTGGAATGGTATGGGAAGGGATGCTGCAGGAAATACATTTACATGGACAGCCACTTACGACCATGCCATGGAAGTAAAAGCAGACAGCGTAAAACCAAAAATACCATTGGTATTAGGAAAAGTAGTGTACCCGTTTTTAGGTTTGGGTAACGAAGAAATGCCTAAAGCAGAAACCATCTTAATAAAAAATGCTACCGTATGGACAAGTGATGCCGCAGGTAAACTTGAAGCAACAGATGTGTTGGTGAAGAACGGAAAGATTGCAGCAATAGGAAAAAATTTATCTGATGCTTCTGCAAAAATAATTGATGGCACAGGCAAACATTTAACCGCAGGTATCATTGACGAACACTCACATATAGCAGCTGCCTCAATTAACGAGGGCGGACAAAGTGTAACATCTGAAGTGCGTATTGCAGATAACTTAAATCCTGATGATATAGGTATTTACAGGCAGTTAAGTGGCGGTGTTACAACCTCACATATTTTGCATGGATCTGCCAATACCATTGGTGGTCAAACACAATTAATAAAATTGCGCTGGGGTGCTAATGCCGAAGAATTGAAATTTGCAGGTGCAGATGGCTTTATAAAATTTGCATTGGGCGAAAATGTAAAACGCACTGCCAGCACACAAGGTAATACCCGTTTTCCCGATACAAGAATGGGTGTTGAACAGGTCTTATTTGATGCTTTCCAAAGAGCAAGCGATTACCAAAAAATGATGAAAGCAAATCCAACAACTACAAGAAGAGATCTGGAATTGGATGCACTGGTGGAAATTATGAATAAGAAAAGATTCATTACCTGCCACTCGTATGTACAAAGCGAAATAAATGCTACCATGAAAGTAGCAGAGCGATACGGATTCAGGGTTAATACATTCACTCATATTTTAGAAGGGTATAAAGTGGCCGATAAAATGAAAGCACATGGTGCCAACGCATCTACCTTCAGCGATTGGTGGAATTATAAAATGGAAGTGGTAGATGCCATTCCTTATAATGCTTACATTATGCAACAGGTTGGTTTAAATGTGGCCATCAATTCTGATGATGCAGAAATGGCCCGCCGCCTTAACCAGGAAGCTGCCAAAAGTGTAAAATATGGCGGCATGAGCGAAGAAGAGGCGTTGAAGATGGTTACTATTAACCCTGCAAAAATGTTGCATGTAGATAGTAAAGTAGGCAGCATAAAAGTAGGTAAAGATGCTGACCTTGTTTTATGGAGCGATAACCCGTTAAGCATTTATGCCAAAGCAGAAAAAACAATTGTTGACGGCACTGTTTATTTCGACAGGGATAAAGACATGGAATTACGTAAACGCAACCAGGCAGAAAAAGCAAGGCTGATACAAAAATTAGCTGTTGCAAAAAAAGCTGCTGCTGCACCGGGTAGTGCCCCAGGCAATTTCCAAAGGCCAAGGCCAAGGTTTGAAGTGATCAATTCATGTATGGAACATACACACAAACTTAGCTTACTGGCTGTTGAGGCTGAAGAACTGGAAGACAATAATTAATCTTTAAATAACTATCAATATGAAATATTTTAAAATAAAATTCTGGTCTTCAAACATCAATAAATGTTTCAAGACTGCATTAACTTCTAAAGCCTCCCCTTCGGGTTCCATGCTAATGGAACGAACGAAGTTCATGGGTGGGGCTTTTGCTTGTTTGTTTTTTTTACTAAATGCCACTGCACAGGAAACGGTTTATCCTGCACCGGCACAAAGAGAAACCATTGTATTAACCAATGCCACCATTCATGTGGGCAACGGGCAGGTAATAGAAAATGGTAACGTGGTAATTACTAACGGCAAAATAACCGAAGTAAGTACAGCCACTGCCAGCGGAAAAATCATCGACTGTAAAGGCAAACATATTTACCCTGGGTTAATACTCACTTCTTCTCAATTGGGTTTAATAGAAGTATCTGCTGTAAGGGCGACTATTGATGGTACCGAACTGGGAGAAATAAATCCCAGCATACGATCTATTGTGGCATACAATACCGACAGTAAAGTAACCAATACCTTACGCCCCAATGGCATTTTACTTGCCAATGTAATTCCCGATGGTGGATTAATTTCCGGCTCTTCTTCTGTAGTGCAGTTAGATGCATGGAACTGGGAAGACGCCGCATACAAAATGGATAACGGTATTCATTTTAATATGCCATCCTTACTGGCACGTCCACGTGGCCGTGGTTTTGGCGGTGGGCAGGCTCCACAGACCGACCCTGTAAAAACAGGATTGGAACAAATTGAAAAAGTAAAAGCTTTTTTCCGTGAGGCAAAAGGATATTTGGCAGAAGCCGCTCACGACAATACCAATTTAAAATACGAAGCAGTAAAAGGTTTGTTCAGTAAAAAACAAAAACTGTTCATCCATTGCAATATTGTAAAAGAAATGTTGCTGGCAGTTGACTTTGTAAAAGAGTTTGGTTTTGATGTGGTGTTGGTTGGTGCGGTGGACAGCTGGCAAATAGCCGATATTTTAAAGCAAAATAATATGGCGGTGATATTAGACCAGTTGCACAGCCTGCCTGCAATGGTAGATGATGATGTGGACCAGCCTTATAAAACCCCTGCTATGTTACAAAAGGCCGGTGTGTTATTCAGTATTAACGATGATGATGGCAACAGCCGCAACCGCAACCTGCCTTTTAATGCAGGCACTGCTGTTACCTACGGCTTAACCAAAGAAGAAGCCCTTAGCGCCATTACATTAAACGCTGCAAAAATTTTAGGCATTGATGATATGACAGGCTCGGTAGAAAAAGGTAAAGACGCCAACATTGTTGTAAGCGAAGGCGATATATTAGATATGAAAACCAATAATGTTACTTATGCTTTTATACAAGGCCGCCAGGTAAACTTAGACAACAAACAAAAACAATTGTTTGAAAAATATAAGTACAAGTATGGTATAAAATAATTTGAATTGATTTTTATGAATACGATCCCGGTTTAATGAGCCGGGATTTTTTTTGTAGCCAGCTTTAGGAATTCTGTTGAGCTGCATTGGCACAGTTTATCCCGAAAGCATTCGGGACACTCTTGTATAGCATAACTTTATTGAACTTTTATCTAAGCGTAGATTGAAAAAGTAAAATGTATATTGTCCTAACGACAATACAAAAAGCGCAACATTAAATGCTTGAAAATCAGTATCGTTTTATTTTTGAATATGTTTAGGAGTAGCGTATATTTGAGTGT
>JAYVPT010000044.1:0-19956 GCA_043757165.1 Ferruginibacter sp. | reverse complement strand
CACTTTAATCTGAATATTCAACAACTTAAATGGCAATACTCAGTATGCCATGGCTGCTTAATCGATAGATTAGCATCCATTAGGGCCGCCGAACAGGTTGATCTGTTACCATGTTCCGCCGCCGACTCAACAACAAAACAGGTTGCTGTAATGGAATGAAGTGACCATTGCTTAAGATCATTCTTCTAAGGATATAGTTGGTTGGTTAGGTTCCTGCTTTATCCCGACAAATAATAACTAAATAAACATGTAGAAAGCTTACGGCGGATATGTTTGGACCAGGGTTCGATTCCCTGCAGCTCCACATTCTCACACCCAAATCGAAGTTAAAAGCTGTAAACTAAATGTTCACAGCTTTTTTTATTTCCCTAATCACTAAATTTCTTGATTTTGTATCGTAAGTATTAATTACCGGCACATTGGCGAAAGATTTAGGCCAAAATGGTTTGTACGATATACGATATTATGCGGTTTCAGTGCAATTTGTATTGAATATGGTTAATAAAGTATCAGGTACTAAAAAAATACCAGTAAACAAATTTGTTGTTACGATATTTGAAAGAAAAATTTAAAATGCGAACACTTTTTTTTATTGCACTATCCTTTTTGTTGCTTAATAAAGTAACTACACAACAAAATGCCCGTACAAAAACTAATTTCAACAAAGGGTGGAAATTTTATTTAGGTGATGATGCCGCAGCAAAAAATGAAAATTTTAATGATGCCAAATGGCGTTCATTAAACCTGCCGCATGACTGGAGCATTGAATTACCTTTTGACTCTGCCAGCCCAACAGGAAATGGTGGTGGTGCATTAAGAGGCGGTATAGGTTGGTATCGTAAAACATTTATGTTATCTGCATCACAAAAAGATAAACATTTCTTTATTGATTTTGATGGAGTGTATCGTAATAGCGAAGTTTGGGTAAATGGACAATCATTGGGTATTCGCCCCAATGGTTATATCTCTTTTCAGTATGACATTACACCTTACCTGAAATTTGGTACACAAAAAAATGTGATAGCTGTTAAGGTAGATAATTCTCAACAACCCAACAGCCGCTGGTATTCTGGCTCTGGTATTTACAGGAATGTTTGGTTAGAAAGTACAAACGATATCATTGTAGATAATTGGGGCACTTTTGTTACTACGCCAAAAGTTACAAGGCAATCTGCAACTGTAAATATTAAAACAACGTTTAAAAATTTATCCGGTAACATTCAGAATATAAGTGCAACTACAGTAATTTATAATGCTTCAGGAAAAGAAGTTGCCAGAAAATCAGTACAAAGTTTTTCGGTAGATAAAATAAAAGAAAAAGAACAGGAGATTATTATTTCCAATCCTGTTTTATGGAGCGATGAATCACCTTATCTCTATACAGTAAAAACAATTGTGAATGGTAAAAGAAATATCTATGATGAATATGAAACTTCATTTGGTATCCGTTATTTTTCTTTTGATCTAAACAATGGGTTTTCATTAAATGGAAAATCAGTAAAAATAAAAGGCGTTTGTAATCATCATGATTTAGGTTGCTTGGGTACTGCCATAAATTACCGTGCCTTGCAACGGCAATTAGAAATTTTAAAAGGGATGGGTTGCAATGCCATCCGTACATCGCATAATCCACCTGCACCGGAACTGTTGCAACTGGCAGATAAAATGGGTTTTATAATAATGGATGAAGCATTTGATATGTGGAAGAAATCGAAAACTAAATTTGATTACAGTTTATATTGGGACCAGTGGCATGTAAAAGATTTACAAGACCAGATTTTAAGAGATAGAAATCATCCCTCTGTTTTTATCTGGAGTCTTGGCAATGAGATTGGCGAACAATGGGGTAATAATAATGATACTGCTGCCAGAACAATCATTAACGAATTGCAAAGTATCGTTAGAAGTTTAGATACTACAAGGCCAACAGTAACGGCCAACAACGAAATTAATCCATGGAATAAAATATTACAAGCTAACGCTACTGATTTAATTGGATACAACTACAATCATCCCCAATGGCAAAAAGATAGTGTGGCAAAACGTTGGGGCAACAAACCTTTAATTGTTACCGAATCTGTTTCGGCCTTAGAAACAAGGGGGCAATACGATATAATTCCTTCCGACAGCATCCGCCGCTGGCCTGCAAGGTGGGATAAGCCTTGTGAAAATTGTAACGATGATTTTACCGTTAACGCTTATGATAATGTATCAGCGCCATGGGGCAGTACACATGAAGAAACAATGAAGATGTTTAAAAAATCGGCTAATGTTTCCGGCCATTTTATATGGACAGGTTTTGATTATGTGGGTGAGCCTACGCCTTATCCATGGCCTGCAAGAAGTTCTTACTTCGGTATTATTGATTTAGCAGGTTTCCCCAAAGATGTTTATTACATGTATCAAAGTGAGTGGACTAATAAGCCGGTCCTTCATTTGTTACCGCATTGGAACTGGACAAAAGGTAATACGGTTGATGTTTGGGCTTATTACAGCAATGCCGATGAAGTGGAATTATTTCTTAACGGAAAATCTTTAGGTATAAAGAAAAAAATAAATGATGATTTGCATGTGATGTGGAGAGTGCAATACGAGTCGGGTACATTAAAAGCTGTGTCAAGAAAAAAAGGTAAAATAGTTTTAACTAAAGAAATAAAAACAGCAGGCAAGCCAGCAAAAATTATTTTAACGGCTGATAGAAGTTTGATTAAAGCAGATGCAAATGATTTGTCTTTTATTACAGCAACTATTGTTGATGCAGATGGAAATATAGTGCCTGATGCCAATAACTTAATTTCCTTTTCAACTAAAGGAGAAGCTGAAGTAATTGCAACCGATAATGGCCTGCAAACCAGTATGGAATCTTTTAAAAGTAATCAGCATAAAGCATTTAATGGATTATGCCTGTCGGTTGTGCAATCAAAAGAAATAAAAGGTAAAGTTTTAATAACAGCAACAGCGGCAGGTTTACAATCAGCAACAATCAGTATAGAAACAAAATAGAAAATTAATAATAGAAAAAGATTTTGAGAGGCAAAAATTTATACTCCTGTAAAAATCGTGTACTATAGTTGCAATACTTAATACGCAAATAAATATGAAAAAGTTTAAAAAAATAAAATTATTGCTGATACTTATTTTTTCTTTTGTATCCATAATTCAAGCACAGCAGGATGCTACGCTATGCACACCCAATCCTTCAAAAGAAGCTAAAGCATTATTCAACTACCTTAACGATATGTATGGAAACAAAATTCTTTCCGGCCAAATGTGGGCACCCTGGGGCTATGATGAATTAAAATACATCAAAGAAATTACAGGTAAGCAGCCTGCAATAAGAGGAATGGATTTTATTGACAGTAAACAAAATGATGCTGAAGTGCAGCATGCCATTGATTGGTGGAAGGGAGGCGGCATACCAACCATCATGTGGCATTGGGGAGCACCGTCTGTTGGCGAAGGTTATGAAAACAGCAAGAAGCCGGTAAGCATTGACAGTATTTTTATAGAAGATACTCCACAAAACATTTCTTTTTGGAAAGAGCTGGAAACAAAAGCAAACCTGCTGGAAAAAATAAGAGATGCAAATGTTCCAATACTCTGGCGGCCTTTTCATGAGTTGAATGGCAATTGGTTTTGGTGGGGAAAGCAAGGCCCTGAAAAATTTAAAAAACTCTGGATTACCGTGTACGATTACATGGTGAACAAACGAAAATTGAATAATTTAATTTGGGTGCTTTGTTATACCGGTAACCCGGATGCAGCCTGGTACCCCGGTAAACAATATATAGATATTGCCGGAGCTGATACCTATTCAAAAGGCACAAGTTCACAAACAAAAATGTACCAGCAGGTAAAACAAATTGCAGGCGATAAAATGCCACTAACCTATCATGAATGCGGCATACCACCTAACCCAGACAGTTGCAAGAAGGAAGGAACGATGTGGAGCTGGTGGATGGAATGGCATACCGGGCATTTGAAAAATGTAGATAAGGAATACCTGAAGTTTATTTACAACCACGACCTTATTATAACATTGGATGAAGTGCCGGATATTATGAAACAATATGGCAGGAAAAATATAAAAGGCATTCTTAATTAAACAGTATGAAACAGTTGCCCGTAAACAAAAAAAGAATTTTTAAGAAACATTTTTTTTTATTGTTGATCGTTATTGCTCCTGTTTTTATGCAGGCACAAAATGTACAGACTACCTTCAAATTAAATCAATCAGGGTTTTATCCTAACGCCAATAAGATTGCTGTTTTAACCGATACTGTTGCTGCAGCAAATTTTTATATCACTTCTGTAAATAGTAAAGACACTTTTTTTACAGGTACATTAAGTGAACAAAGACAGTCAGCTTATTCATCAACCAAAACAAGAATAGCAGATTTCTCCTCTTTTACAAAACCTGGAAAATATATTGTTGTTACCGGCAACAATCATTCTTATCCTTTTGAAATAAAAAATGACGTAAATAGAAATGTAGCCATTGCAGTATTGAAAGGATATTATTTTCAGCGGGCATCTATGCCTTTGGAAGAGAAGTATGCTGGCAAGTGGCAGCGTACCGGTTTTCATTCGGATGATGTGGTATATATTCATCCGTCGGCTGCAACGGAGCAACGTCCCGAAGGTTCAACGATTTCCACTCCCGGTGGCTGGTACGATGCAGGTGATTATAACAAGTATATTGTAAACTCCGGTATTACCATGGGCACTATCTTAAGTGCTTATGAAGATTTCCCTGATTACTTTAAAAAACTCAACACCAATATTCCTGAAAGTAAGGATGCAGTTCCGGATATTTTAAATGAAGCCATTTATAATTTGCGCTGGATGCTTACGATGCAAGACCCTAACGATGGTGGTGTCTATAATAAATGTACCAATGCCAGTTTTGATGGTATGGTAATGCCCGGTGTTACCAAAGCAAAAAGATATGTAGTGCAAAAAGGCACAGCCGCTACGTTAGATTTTGCAGCAGTAACGGCACAGGCGGGCCGCATTTTACAACCCTTTAATAAACAATTGCCGGGTTTGGCAGATAGTTGTATTACTGCAAGTATAAAAGCATGGCAATGGGCATTATTGAATCCTACATTAGAATACAATCAAAATGCCATCAATCAAAAATTTAAACCTGCTGTGTTAACCGGTGGCTATGGCGATAGAAACTTTAACGATGAATGGTTGTGGGCAGCATCAGAATTATTTTTAACCACCAAAGCAGATAGTTTTTATAAGGTAGTGGATGCTCATTTAAAAGATAATGTAAACCTGCCGGGCTGGGGTAGTGTAGGTATGATGGCTTATTATTCTTTTTTACGTTTTGCGGATAAGCTGCCTGCAACTTATGCAGCAACATGTAGCTTAATGAAAGGTAAAGTAATTAGCATAGCAAATAATTATATTGATAAAACAAAGGCCAATGCATTTCAAACAGTGATGGGGCAATCAGCAAGAGATTTTGGTTGGGGTAGTAATTCAACGGCGGCTAACCAGGGAATGCTTTTGATAAAAGCTTTTTTGTTGACCAAAGAAAAAAAATATATTGATTATGCAGTAACTAATGTCGATTATTTATTGGGCAGAAATGCAACGGGCTATTGTTTTGTTACAGGGGTAGGAACAAAGTCAACCATGCATCCACATCATCGCCAATCTACTGCCGATGGTATTGCAGAACCGGTGCCGGGTTTACTGGCAGGCGGCCCTAACCCTGCCATGCAGGATAAATGTAAATATGAATTTACAGAAACAGAAACAGCTTATGCTGATGTGGATTGTTCTTATGCATCCAATGAAATTGCGATTAACTGGAATGCCCCTGCAGTTTATTTATTAAATGGAATTGAGGCAGTTAAAAACGAAGTTGGATATATTTCCGGCAAAATAAAATAACGATTAATCAAAGCAATGTAACAGTAAATAAAATGATTAAAACTTTTAAAATCCAATTGCTTTGTTTTATGCTGATGTTTGCTATGTTAACACTGCAGGCTCAGAAAACGGAAATACAATTTTTATCAGGCACTGATAAAGACAATACAAAGGCCTGGGATTTTATGTGTACTGCCGGTCGCAATAGTGGCAAGTGGACAACAATTCCTGTTCCTTCCAATTGGGAGTTTCAGGGCTTTGGTAATTACACGTATGGTTCAGAAAAAGAAGATGTTACCGAAGCAGGGTTATACCGCCATAGCTTTACCATTCCTATATCATGGAAAAATAAAGAAGTGTTTATTGTTTTTGATGGCTCTATGACGGATACAGAAGTGAAAATAAATGGACAGTTAGCAGGCCCCATTCATCAGGGAGCTTTTTATCGGTTTAAATATAATATTACTGCACTGCTAAAACCGGCAGCAGAAAACATGCTGGAAGTAAAAGTAAACAAAGTGTCTTCCAATCAATTGGTAAACGAAGCAGAAAGAACGGCTGACTTTTGGATTTTCGGTGGCATTTTTCGTCCTGTATTTTTAGAAGCGTTTCCAAAAGAACATATAGAACGAATAGCGATTGATGCAAAAGCAGATGGCTCTATTTCAGTAAATGCATTTCCCATAAATACAAAACAAACTTCAACAATTGTTGCTCAACTTAAAACCATTGATGGAAAATTAGTTGCTACTTCTTTTAAAACAACTATAAAAGCAGGAGATTCTATTGTTCAACTTAAAAGCAAATTTGCAAATGTAAAACTATGGTCGCCGGAATTTCCTAACTTATATAAGGTGGAAGTAAGTTTAATAAGTGGTACAAAAACAATTCATGTTGTAACAGAAACTATTGGTTTTAGAACAGTTGAATTGCGTACGCATGATGGCTTTTATGTGAATGGAAAAAAGATGCGTTTCAAAGGTGTAAACCGTGGTTCATTCTGGCCCACTTCTGGCCGCACTACCAGTCGTGCTGCAAGCCTGGTGGATGCTAATCTTATAAAAGACATGAACATGAATGCAGTTCGTATGTCGCACTATCCACCCGATAATCATTTTTTAGAAATATGCGATTCCATAGGTTTGTTGGTGATAGATGAATTAACCGGCTGGCAATATCCACCGTATGATACGGAGACAGGAAGAAAGCTGGTGAAGGAATTAATTTTAAAAGATATTAATCATCCCTCAATTCTTTTATGGGCCAATGGTAATGAAGGTGGTTTTAATTTTGATTTAGTGCCGGATTATGCCATGCATGATATTCAACAACGTCCAGTTATCCATCCGTGGCTTAACACCAATGGGATGAATACCAAACACTATATCCCGTGGAATTATGGCATCAATACTTTTTTCCAGGGCAATGATGTTTTTTTTCCTACAGAATTTTTACATGGACTATATGATGGCGGGCATGGTGCAGGGTTAGATGATTTCTGGAACCTGATGTTAAGCAAGCCACTTTCTGCCGGCGGATTTTTGTGGGATTTTTGTGACCAGGCTGCTGTTCGTACTGACAGGAACGGGCAACTCGATACAAAAGGAAACGCCGCAGCAGATGGCATACTCGGCCCTTACCGGGAGAAAGAAGGCAGCTTTTTTACCATCAAAGAAATATGGAGCCCGGTTTATTTTGAAAAATATTTTATAACCAAACAGTTTGATGGCAAACTGGTAGTACAAAATCGTTACGACTTTACTAATTTAAATCAATGTACGTTTAGCTGGAGATTGAAAAAAATTACAGGATTACAAAGTGGAGATACATCATCCGTTACTGGTGTAATAATATCGCCACACATTGCACCGCAAACCAGCGGGCTGTTACATCTTAATTTATCCAATAATTGGAAAGATTATGATGTGTTATATATCACTGCAAAAGATGTGTATGGCCGTGAGATCAATACATGGTCGTGGCGTTTAACCAGTGCAGAAGAAATGGTAAAAAAGTTTTTGCAAAAAACAGAAGGCAGTATAATCATAACAGAAGCCGATGGTAAATTAATCATGAAAGCAAACAATGTAGAAATTGCCATTGATTTAAAAATGGGGTTACTTACTTCTGCAAAAAATAACCGGGGTAATATTTCATTAACCAATGGGCCTGTACTCATAAGCGGCGAAGTCACTACTGCTACGGTAAAGCATTACGATTCACTTAATACACATATCGTAAAAGTAATTTACCAGGGCAGGCAACGCTATCAGTTTAGCTGGACGATGATGCCATCAGGGATTGTTAGTTTACAATACCAGTACCGTCCTGAAAATAATGAAGAGATGTTAGGAATAAATTTTAGTTATCCCGAAGAAAATGTGCAGGGAATTCAATTGATGGCTGATGGGCCCTACCATGTTTATAAAAACAGGATGAAAGGAACCACTTTTAACTCCTGGACAAAAACGTATAACAATACTGTTACCGGTGAAACATGGAATTATCCTGAGTTTAAAGGGTACTACAGTAATTTTTATGCAGGCAAATTGCAAACAAAAGAAGGAAGTTTCAGTATCTATACAGCAACAGAAAATCTTTTCCTGCATTTATTAAATCCAGCAGTACCTAAAGGTTTGGCAAGGGCTAATTCAATGGCAGTGTATCCCAAAGCTGGTGGTATTTCTTTTATGCATGGTATTACAGCAATCGGTACAAAGAGTCAGAAAAAAGAAGACCTCGGTCCGCAAAGCCAGAACAACATTACGTTTGCCAATGGCGGAAATGATACAGAGAAGGGAATGTTATATTTTGATTTCAGGTAACAGCTCATCGTAGTAATTATTTATAAAGCAAATAATAATCAGGAAAAATAGTAGTCATTATTCTTACAACATACATCTTCATATGAAATACAGGTTCAATAAAAAAAGTTTTTTATTTTTTATACTGCTCATTTGTATCAGCATACAAACGCAGGCTCAGCAAACCATTATTCAATATTTATCAGGCACTGATAAAGACCATACGGTAAAATGGGATTTTATGGTAACCAAAGGTCGCAACAGCGGCAACTGGTCAACAATACCGGTGCCTTCTAACTGGGAAATGCAGGGCTTTGGTAATTATTTTTATGGCACCGATGGTAAAGATGCGGAACAAGGATTGTATAAATATAAATTCAAAGTAACCAATGCATCCGCAAATAAAAATATCATGCTGGTATTTGATGGCTCTATGACTGATACCGAAGTAAAATTAAATGGAGTATCAGCAGGTGCCATTCACCAGGGCGGGTTTTACCAATTTAAATATGATATTACCAAGCTTATAAAATTTGATGCAGAAAATTTATTGGAAGTCACCGTTAGTAGAAAGTCAACCAACAATTCAGTAAACCGTGCCGAAAGACAATCAGACTTTTGGTTATTTGGCGGCATCTACCGGCCTGTTTATTTAGAAATAGTTCCGGCAACATTTATTGAAAGAGTAGCCATTGATGCAAAAGCAACGGGTGATTTTAACATGCACGTTTTTAGCAATGCAGGCAGTAATCAAACAATACAGGCACAAGTGTATGATTTAAAAGGTAAAGCCATTGAGCAACCGTTTACATTAATGCCGGGTGATAGTATGTTGCATCATCATTTCAGCAATATTAAATTATGGAACCAGGAAGAACCGAATTTATATAACGTAATAGTTTCAATAAAAGAAGCTGGAAAAATAATTCACACCATTAAACAACGTTTTGGTTTTCGCACTGCTGAGTTAAGACCGCAGGATGGTTTTTATGTAAACGGAAAAAAAGTAATCTTTCGTGGTGTTTGCCGCCACAGCCAATGGCCCGAAAGCGGACGTACCCTTAGCAGACAAATTCATTTAATGGATATCGCAGCGATGAAGGGTATGAATATGAATGCTGTTCGTATGAGTCATTATCCACCCGACAAAGAATTTTTAGACCTCTGTGATAGTCTTGGCTTATTTGTGCTGGATGAATTAACGGGCTGGCAAAAAGCTTACGATACAGTTACTGCACAGCGGCTGGTAAAAGAATTGGTGATAAGAGATGTGAACCATCCTTCGATTGTAATTTGGGATAATGGAAATGAAGGCGGCTGGAACCGTGGCGTTGATAAAGATTATGATTTGTACGATCCGCAAAAGCGTTTGGTGATTCATCCGTGGGAAGTTTTTAACGGTACCAATACAAAACATTACCCCGATTTTAAGTATGTACAGAATGAAGTGAAAAATCCGAAAGGCGTTTTCTTTCCTACAGAATTTATGCATGGTTTATTTGATGGCGGCCATGGTGCAGCGTTAGAAGATTTTTGGAATGAGATGTTGAAACATCCCTACAATGCAGGTGGATTTTTATGGGCCTTGCATGATGAAGGAGTGGTGAGGGCTGATAGAAACGATAGTATTGATGTGGCCGGAAACCTTGCACCCGATGGAATTGTAGGGCCTCATCGTGAAAAAGAAGCAAGCTATTATACCATCAAAGAATTGTGGAGCCCGGTTTATATTGAAACAAATAAGCTAAATAAAAACTTTACTGGTAAAATAGAAGTGGAGAACCGCTATATCTATACCAACTTAAATAAAGTAAAGTTTGAGTGGAAGCTGGTAAGCTTTCCTTTTGCAACGGCTGCATCAACAACTGCAAAAATTATTAAGAAAGGGAATGCAGCATTATCTATTGCACCAGGTGAAAAAGGAATATTGAATATTGCATTGCCGGCAAACAATAACGCCGATGCATTTTATTTATTTGCTTATGATGCAAAAGGAGATACCATTTGCACTTGGAGCTGGGCAATGAAAGCACCATCGCCTGTTACTAAATCCACCAGTTCCTCAACCAATAGTGCTGTTACAGTTATTAAAGACGATGCACAATCGCTGGTGATTAGTTGCGATGGTATTCAATATGATTTTGATAAGGCCACGGGTTATTTGCGACAGGTAATAAATGGCAGCAAAAAAATATCACTCCATGGCGGGCCCGCCTTGGCCGGCAGTAATCAAATAATAAGCGAATTTAAAAATTCAAAAAATGGGAATGCCTATACCGTACAGCCAATGTATAAAGGGGATAGCTTAAAAGTAAGATGGACATTTCAGCAAGGCCAGTTACCAAAGCTGGAGTATAGTTATCTTACAAAAGATACGGCCGATTACATGGGTATTACTTTTAATTATCCCGAAGAAAAAATCAATGGGATGAAATGGCTGGGCCGTGGCCCTTACCGTGTTTGGAAGAACCGTTTAAAAGGACAACAGTTCGGCGTTTGGCAAAAAGATTATAACAATACTATCACCGGCGAATCGTATAAATATCCTGAATTTAAAGGATGGCATTCAGCCGTTAACTGGGTAACTGTTCAAAATAAAGAAAGCAATTTTACAGTATATACATCCAATGAAAATACTTATTTCCAAATGCTGGAGCAGGCTAAGCAAGTGAATATAAAAAATAACAATACGCTGCCACCATCTCCCGGAAACACCATTGGTTTCTTCAATGCTATTCCGCCAATAGGCACCAAGTTTAACGAAGCAAAAGTGATGGGGCCGCAGAGCCAGCGAAATATGGGTACTGGTAAACCGGTAACAGGGTTGTTGTATTTTAATTTTAAATAAATCTCAGTATGAACAGGCAGCTATTTTTTTTGTAAAGAAATAAAAGTTGCAATTTTTTAAAAGTAACTTTTAAAAATAATATGGTTGTAGAATTAATATTTTATCATTAACATTTAAAATTTTTATCATGAAATTGCTTGTATTAATTCTACTTATTGCAGTAATCAGAAATAACTCATTTTCCCAAACACCTGTTGCTGATAAACCACTACTATCTCCCAAAGAGTTACCAGGGAAAGGCCTGGCTCAATATGATTTTTTTTATGCAGGCGAAGGCAAAACGCATAACATGTACATTGTAAAAGGAGGGCATATTGCCTGGGCTTATAACGATACCGCAACTACAAAAGGAGAAATAAGCGATGCCGTTTTAATGACCAACGGAAATATTTTATTTGCCCATCAATTTGGCATTACGTTAATTGATGCTAATAAAAAAGTATTGTGGCATAGAGATGCACCTAAAGGACATGAAATACATACTGCACAACCCATTGGTAAAAAATATGTGGTGTACATAGAGAATGGTGATACTGGCCGTGTTAAAGTAGTAAATGTTATTACCGATGAAACGGTGAAAGAATTTATGATACCGGTTGGTAATACAAAAGGAGTGCATGGACAATTTTGCCATGCAAGACTTACCAAAAAAGGTACATTGTTAGTAGCACACATGGATATGGGAGTGGTAGCAGAATACAATTTTGATGGGAAACAAGTCAATGTAATTAAAGTTCCCGGCGTTTGGGGTGCAGCGCCTTTAGCCAATGGTAACATCATTACTTGTGGTAAGGGCGTAGTACGGATTATTTCACCAAAAGGCGATTCGCTTTGGGGATGTGTTATCAGGGATATTTCAGGGTACACAATGCCCTCTTCGCAATTGGCAATAATAAGGCCCAATGGAAATATTGTAATTAATGATTGGTTTAATCAATGGAATGGGGCTAAAGTAGATAAGAATAACTTGCCGGTACAGTTTCTTGAAATTACACCTGATAAAAAACCGGTATGGGCTTTACGGGAATGGGAGAAGCCAAATTTAGGCCCGGCTACTATCATTCAGTTTTTAGATTACAAACAGATATCTGAAAACGTTAGCTTTGGAAAAATAAAACAAAGTAAATTTCTCTTGTTAAAAAACGTTAGCTTTGGAAAAATAAAACAAAGTAAATTTCTCTTGTTAAAAAATGGTAGAAAAAATTATGAAAAGTAAAATAAAATTACTGCTTGCAGTTGCAGTACTGTACAGCTTTTGTTTAAAAGCACAAACCAGTGCAGTAACCGAACAAAAAATAAATGCACTCATCAGTAAAATGACTTTGGAAGAAAAAGTAAATATGATTCATGGCAACTCATCGTTTACATCTGCTGGTGTGCCCAGGTTAGGTATTCCTGAATTAGTTACCAGCGATGGACCACATGGGGTAAGGGTAGAACATGGAAGAGGTTGGAGCAATAGTCAAAACGTAAATGACTCCGGAACATATCTGCCGGTTGGTGTTGCATTAGCATCTACCTGGAATACAGCATTGGGATTTGAATACGGAAAGGTATTGGGCAGCGAAGCAAAATACAGAGGTAAAGATGTGATACTTGGCCCGGGTATAAATATTATGCGTTCTCCTTTAAACGGACGAAATTTTGAATACCAAAGTGAAGACCCCTATTTAATATCACGGTTAACAGTAGGCTATATTAAAGGTGTACAAAGTGAAGGTACTGCTGCATGTGCTAAACATTTTTTAGCCAATAACGAAGAGGTGGATAGAAGTACAGTAGATGTGCAAATGAGTGAAAGGGCTTTACGTGAAATTTATTTACCCGGCTTTAAAGCTGCTGTAATGGAAGCTGATGTAAGTACTGTTATGGGAGCGTACAATAAATTTCGTGGGCAATATTGTGTACACAACGATTACCTCGTAAATAAAATTTTAAAAGGCGAATTTGGCTTTAAAGGGTTGGTGATGAGTGATTGGGGCGGCGTACATAATACTATGGAGGCTTTACAAAATGGTACCGATTTAGAAATGGGTACAGATTTAGTGTTGTCTCGCAATAAGGTTTCTCAAACTGGTGTTGGTAAAGCTGCAAAAACTGTTTACGACCGTTTTTTTCTTGCAAATCCTGCGCTGGAATTATTTCAAAACGGAACTGTTCCTGTTTCTTTGTTGGATGATAAAGTTCGACGCATTTTAAGGGTGATGTTTAAGTCGAGTACTTTTAATAAAACATCTCCTGGTGAATATGGCTCCGATACACATATTGCAGTTGCAAAAAAAGTTGCCGAAGAATCTATCGTATTATTAAAGAATGAAAAAAATATTTTACCACTGAATGCGGCAACGATAAAATCCATTGCAGTGATTGGCAACAATGCGGTTCGCAAACAATCGATGGGTGGTGGCAGTTCGCAGGTAAAAGCTTTGTATGAAATTACTCCTTTGGAAGGATTAAAAAATATTGCAGGTAACATTACTTATACAGAAGGGTATAATACTTTTCGTAATGCAACAGCAAACGATTCATTAATAAATGAAGCCGTAACAGCAGCAAAAAAAAGCGATGTAGCAATATTAGTATGCGGATGGACGCATGGTTATGATTACAACAAATGGAGCGACAATGCCTTTGATGCCGAAGGTGCGGATAAGCCCGATATGAAAATGCCTTTTGGGCAAGATGAATTAATTAAAGCAGTTGTAAAAGCTAATCCCAATACCATCGTAATTTTAATTGGCGGTGGCCCGGTTGATATGACGCAATGGATTGGTAATACCAAAGCAATTGTTGAAGCATGGTACGGCGGTATGGAAGGCGGTACAGCATTGGCCGAAGTAATTTTCGGAAAAATAAATCCATCAGGAAAATTGCCGATAACTTTTCCTAAAGTATTGGAAGATGTGCCTGCACATAAGTTGGGCGACTTCCCCGGTAAGAACGGTGTAGTGATTTACAAAGAAGATATTTTTGTTGGCTACAGGTATTATGATACTTATAAAGTAGAGCCGCAATTTGCTTTTGGCCACGGGCTTTCTTATACTGATTTCTCTTACAAAAATTTAAAGCTTATAAAAAATGCGGATGGTACAATATCTGCTTCTGCAACAATTACCAACACAGGTAAAGTATATGGAGGTGAAATAGCACAACTCTATGTTCATAAAGAAAATTCTGCAATAACCAGGGCTGATAAAGAATTAAAAGGCTTTCAAAAAATATTTTTACAACCGGGGGAATCAAAAGCCATTTCAATAAAACTCGATAAAAATTCTTTTCAATATTATAATGAGAAGAAAAAAGATTGGGCAACAGAACCGGGTGCTTATTTGATAGAGCTGGGGGGATCTTCAAATACTGTTCAATTACGTGAAAAAATAAACTTGTAAATACAATTTAGGTTACACAGGTTTAATAATGGGTTTATCAGTAAGATTATAATACCTAATCTCACTACAATAAGCTATTCAGACGTAGAGATTGGAGAGATAGTAGCGAAAGAAATATAAGTGCTTTGGAAAATAAAAAAGCAACTAAAGCTAATTATACCATACCATTACGCTGCATGCAGAATTGATTGAAAGGGATTCTTCAAAAAATAAAAAGGGATAAACCGTATTTAATATGGCCTTATAGATTTGAAAAAACGTCAGTAATAGCTACAAAGACTTTCTATAAAAGAACCCAATCCACAACAATATTATTTTTATAATTACTTTGTGAATCTTGTTCTGCAATGCGCTAATCATTTTATACCAGGTTTTAGAAAGCAAATATTTTTTTCATCTTGCTGATTTTTTGTAAATATTTTTGTGCCTGTTGCCTGGGTATTAAAATTTAGGAACAATTACGATTGGACTATTAACTTTGGGGATAATAGCGCAGATTTAAGTCTTGCGTATGATTCTTCTGATATTACTGTTACTTCAGGTTCATATGTAATAATAATGCCTGATCTTTCTGTTCAGTAAAATTATATGTATAAAATTAAAAAATCTGTTTTGGCAATAGCATTCACAAATATCATCTACAGGGCTTTTAAAAAATATTACTTTATGAAAAAAAATAAGTTGTAAAAATATCTCGGTATTATTATGCTGCTGGGTATAATTACATGCTGCCTGGCATTATCATGTAAGAAAAAAAGTGCAGGTACAGATACAGCTATTCCTCCGGCACCTGTAATCAACTTTGCAAAAGGGGCGGATGTAAGTTGGCTTACAGAAATGGAATCAGTTGGCAAAAAATTTTATAATAGTGCAGGTACAGAAAAGGAGTGTATGGAATTAATGAAATCACTGGGGATGAATACCATCCGCTTAAGGGTATGGGTAAATCCTTCACCGGCATGGAATAATGCTGCTGATGTAATTATAAAAGCAGTAAGAGCAAAAAATTCAGGCTTACGTGTAATGATTGATTTTCATTATAGTGATTCCTGGGCAGATCCCGGACAGCAAACAAAACCTGCTGCATGGGCAGGGCAGAATTTTGCTACATTAAAAACTTCTTTAGCCAGCCATACAACTGATGTGCTTACCCAATTAAAAAACAGTGGGGTTACTCCCGAATGGGTGCAGGTAGGTAATGAAACAAATGATGGCATGTTATGGCCTGATGGAAAAGCATCAACAAACATGGCAAATTTTGCACAACTGGTAAATGCAGGCTATGACGCAGTTAAAGCAGTATTTCCTTCAGCAAAAGTCATCGTACATATCTCAAATGGTTATAACAGTTCTTTATTTACATGGATGTTTGATGGGTTAAAGAACAATGGTGCAAAATATGATGTAATTGGAATGTCGTTATATCCTGCAGCTGCAAACTGGGCCACTTATAATGCACAATGTCTGGCCAATATGAATGATATGGTTTCACGGTATAGTAAAGAAGTAATGATTGTAGAAGTAGGTATGCCATGGGATAATGCAGCAGACTGCAACCCGTTTTTAAAAGATATCATCACTAAAACGCAAGCTGTTTCCGGTGGCAAAGGCCTTGGAGTTTTATATTGGGAACCACAGGCATATAGTGGCTGGAAAGGGTATACTTTAGGGGCATTTGATAATTCCGGAAAACCTACCGCTGCCTTAAATGCATTTCAATAAACAATAAAATTAATAAGTAGACAATAACAATAATATGCAAACAACCGGTTCAGCTTTTTTGGGTAGAAAAACCTTCATTTTTTTTGTTGTAGCCTTATGTTATATACATACCAGTGCCCAAATAAAAATCAATTTAGATGAAGGCTGGAAATTCAGCTTTGGCCATGCGGCTAATCCGGATAAAGATTTTAACTACAGCCTTGCGACAATATTTTCTAAAAGTGGAGCTGCTCCAAAAACAGTTATTGAACCAAGGTTTAATGACAGCAGCTGGAGAACAGTAGACCTTCCTCATGATTGGGCAGTGGAATTGCCTTTTCAAAATCATCCGAATTTTGATGTAGAGTCGCATGGATACAAACCTGTAGGAGGTTATTTTCCTGAAACAAGTATTGGATGGTACCGCAAGAAATTTTATGTTGCTGCGGCTGATTCCGGAAATCGTTTTCAAATTCAGTTCGACGGAATTTTTCGCAATGCAAATATTTGGGTGAATGGTTTTTTTGTAGGCAATAATATGAGCGGATATATCGGGGCTTCGTATGATATTACCGACATCATTAATTATAACAGGGAAAATGTAATTGTAGTTCGGGTGGATGCAACGCAATACGAAGGCTGGTTTTACGAGGGTGCAGGTATTTACCGTCATGTATGGCTCAATCAAACCAATAATATAAATATTGCAGATGGCGGCATGTTTGTATATGCAGATGTGCTGGGTGCTAAAGCAAATGTAACAATAGAAACAACAGTTGAAAACAAAAATACAACACCGGTTAATTGCACCGTATATTCTTATGTTACAGCAAGAGATGGAAAAATAATAGCGCAATCGAAAGAGCAGCCGCTTTCTATTGCCATTAATGGAAAAGGGATGGTTAAGCAAAAATTGTTGGTAAGCAATCCACATCTATGGAACCTTGATGATCCTTATTTGTATCGGGTGGTTACAGTTGTAAGATCAGGTAATCAAATTGTTTCTGCAAAAAAAGAAAGATTTGGTATGCGTACATTTCGCTTTGATGCCAATGAAGGGTTTTTTCTCAATGGTAAGTATATGAAAATTCAGGGTACCAATAATCACCAGGACCATGCAGGCCTTGGAAGTGCGTTGCCGGATTACATCAATTACTACCGCATCGGGTTATTGAAAAATATGGGTTGCAATGCGTATCGTACCAGCCATCATCCACCAACACCCGAATTGCTGGATGCCTGCGATAGTTTGGGTATGTTGGTGCTTGATGAAAACCGCCTGTTGAACAGCAGTGCCGAAAATATGAGCCAGTTTGAAAGAATGATTGTAAGAGATAGAAATCATGCTTCCATTTTTATGTGGAGCATTGGTAACGAAGAAGGCTGGATACACACGCAAACAAATGGCAAACGCATTGCACAAACTCTTATTGCCAAACAAAAAGAACTGGATCCTTATCGTACCTGTACTTATGCAGCAGATGTGGCAAATGTATATAAAGGTGTAAATGAAGTGATACCCATCCGCGGTTTTAATTATCGCCAGTATGCGGTGGCAGATTATCACAGGGACCATCCCAACCAACCGGTGATGGGTACCGAAATGGGAAGTACAGTTAGCACCCGTGGCATTTATGAAAAAGATTCTATACGTGCTTATTTACCCGATCATGATATTACTGCACCATGGTGGGCAAGCACTGCAGAAACATGGTGGAAACTTGCGGCGGAAAATAAATTCTGGCAGGGCGGTTTCATCTGGACAGGTTTTGATTACCGTGGCGAACCAACACCTTTTAAATGGCCCAACATCAGCTCGCATTTTGGTGTGATGGATGTATGCGGTTTCCCCAAAAATTTATATTACTACTATCAAAGCTGGTGGACGGATAATGATGTACTGAATATTTCTCCGCACTGGAACTGGCCTGATAAGCGTGGAGAGGAAATTGATGTTTGGGTAAACAGCAATGCAGATAATGTTGAACTTTTTCTCAATGGAAAAAGCCAGGGCAAAAAAGATATGCCCCGTAACAGCCACCTGGAGTGGAAAGTAAAATATGAACCGGGAAAATTAGAAGCCATTGCTTACAAAAGAGGGAAAAAAATAACAGCAAAAGTGGAGACCACCACACAACCTGCTGAAGTGGTATTAACACCATACAAAACAACGATACTTGCAGATGGACAGGATGCTACGGTGATGAATGTTTCCATCATCGACCGTGAAGGAAGAGAAGTACCTGATGCAAATAATATGATACAATTCAGTATTAGCGGGCCGGGAAAAATTATTGGCGTTGGCAATGGTGATCCCAGCAGTCACGAACCTGATAAATGTACCGATGGTGCATGGCAACGCAGTGCATTCAATGGAAAATGCCAGGTAATTGTGCAGTCAGGTAAAACACCGGGCCTTATAAAGTTTGAAGCAAAAGCAGCAGGACTGTGGAAAGGCTCAACTGATATAAGTACAGTTTCTCCCGTTAGTGTTGCAGGTACTGCCATTGATAAAAAGTACGAGTTGAAAGGAGATGCGGCAAAAGAAAGAACAGCTACAAAAATGATTGGCGCAGATATTTCTTTTTTACCGCAACTGGAAGAAAGGGGTATAAAGTTTTCTGATAATGGTGTGGAGAAAGATGCAATACAGATTTTAAAAGACCATGGGTTTAATTATGTGCGGTTAAGAATTTTTAATGATCCTGCAAGAGATAGTGGTTATGCTCCCGGAAAAGGTTTTTGCGATTTGAAATACACCAGGCAAATGGCTAAAAGAGTAAAAGATGCCGGTATGAAACTGTTACTCGATTTTCATTACAGCGATACCTGGGCCGACCCCGGTAAACAATTCAAGCCTGCTGCCTGGAGAAATTTGAATTTCGAACAACTAAAAAAAGCTTTGTACGATTATACCAAAAACGTAATTACTGAATTAAAGCAACAGGGCACAACACCGGATATGGTACAGGTAGGTAATGAGATCAACCATGGTATGGTTTGGCCCGATGGCAGTATAAGCAATCTTGATACATTGGCACAGTTATTAAACGCAGGTACAGCAGGCGTAAAAGCTGTTGACCCAAATATTGTAATGCTGGTGCATGTGGCATTGGGCGGGCAAAATGCAGAATCAGTTTTCTTTTTTGATAACATGATGAAACGTGGTGTTCCGGTTGATGTAATTGGGCTTTCATATTATCCAAAATGGCACGGTACATTAGATGATCTGCGGGATAATATGCATGACCTCGTTCGCCGTTACAATAAAGACATTATTGTGGTGGAATACTCAGCAAAAAAAGAAGAAGTAAATAAACTGGCA
>JAYVPT010000043.1:0-19961 GCA_043757165.1 Ferruginibacter sp. | reverse complement strand
TATTCTTACAGAGGTGAGTGAAACAACCCGTGCACCGCTACATAAGAATAGCGAAGTGAGTTAGTAAAATTCTCTCTGTACATCACTATGCTTTTCGGAGGACACAGAAAATTATATTTTAACCACCCAGGTTTTTAATTCATCAGACATTGACAATTTAAAATTTGAATGGACTTTAAAATAGTTGCAACCTAAGGTTTGACGGGAAAGTACGGCACATAACATTGCTATCTAATAGTTGGGCTCGACATTGAAACAATCAGCAACGGTAACGTACAGCCCACCCACCCCAGCGGACAAATATCATTCGGCGGACGAGCAACACATCATCATTTATCAGGAATTAGTCAGTTTCCCTTTTGCGAAAATAATTTCCCCGATATGAACATTTTATCAATTCTTAATAAGTGAAGTTTGCTGCACTAATAATTTATATGATGTGCGAATTTCAATCTTTATATTTCAACGATGATGGCTATGTGGTTTGTTGTACAGAGTGTGGCATTTATCAGGTTGCTTTTATAAGCACCGTGCTAACCCTTACAGAAAGTAATTTTGAAGCATTTTGTAAAGTGGTCAACCATAAATGCAGTGAAGAAGATTGCTCATTTATAGAAAATTCAAAAAACGTTGCTGTACCATCTCCGGCTTATGGCATATATATGTTACTTACAAGGAGTGAAGCACAGACATTCAAAGACATTTTAGAAGAAGCTGACAACGAAGTCAAAGCATTAGCCTTAATAGATCTATTTAAACAATAAACCTTTAAGGCCGGGCAAACCCAACAGGAACAATCATTTCAGCAGGTTTGTACCGGCACTAATTCCATTAAACATTTCTCACAAGCAGTAGGTTTGTTTAAAGCCTTTCAATTCTTTGAAGGGCTTTTTGTCATGCCGATGTAAGTTTCCTGTAAGTGTAAATCGTTTTCCCGATATGGCAATCATTTATGTTTTTGTTAAGGTTTCTTTGCCCAAAATTTATTACATGGAGCTAAAGAAAATTTTATTAACAGCAGCGATAGCTTTTCCTTTTGCAACATTGGCACAAAAAGCAGATACTATTCATACACTAAAAGAAGTAACTGTTACAGGTTTTAAAACAGTACGTGGCACTGGCCACATGCCAGAAGTAAGGAACGGAATTATTTACGCAGGTAAAAAGAACGAAGTAATTCTTGTTGACAGTTTAGATGCCAATAAAGCAATTAATAATACCCGGCAGATTTTAGGACGAATACCCGGACTAAATATTGTTGAAACCGAAACAGGCGGCTTTACTGCAAACGGTATTGCCACAAGAGGTTTAAACCCCATTCAAAGTATTGAAATGAATACCCGCCAAAACGGTTACAATATCAGTGCAGATATTTATGGATATAATGAAGCCTATTATATTCCCCCAATGGAAGCCGTGCAAAGAATTGAAATAGTACGGGGTGCTGCATCTTTGCAATTTGGCCCCCAGTTTGGAGGTTTGGTAAACTATGTTACTGAAGATGCTCCGGCTAATAAGCCTTTTGAATTTAAAATCTCTCAAACCTTTGGCAGTTTTGGTTTGTTTAATTCTTTTAATTCTATTGGGGGTAATCATAAAAAATTAAGTTACTACGCATTTTTACAATATCGTAATATGGATGGCTACCGGCCAAACAGCCAGCAATGGCAGCTTTCAGGCTTTGGTAAAGTACAATACAATGCTTCAGAAAAATTAAATGTTGGAGTAGAATATTCCCTGCTTCGCAATCAATTAAAAATGCCGGGTGGGTTAACCGATAGTTTATTTAATGTAAGTCCAAAAATATCTACAAGAGCAAGAAATTGGTTGAAAAGCCCGTGGAATATTGTTACGGCATTTGCTAATTATATGCCATCTCAAAATACTACAATCAGCCTTAAAACTACATATCTCTTTAGTAACCGTTCATTGGTATGGCGAAATGAAGATGGCGGGCCAGGAGCTTTGGATGAAATAGACCCTGCCACTAATGCTTTTGTTCCCCGTGAGGTAGGTAAAGAAGACATGAATAATGTAACCACTGAATTACGGTTTTCTCAAAATTATAAATTGGGCAATCAAAAATCAACTTTAGCAGGTGGTTTACGATATGCCTATGCATGGTTTAAGAGACAAGGCGGCGGCGAGGGAACAACGGGAAGTGATTTTGACTTATCTATTACAGGAAATTGGGGTTATAATTTGGATTTTACAACTACCAATATTGCTCCTTTTGTTGAAAATATTTTTAGAATAGGAGATAAGTTTTCAGTTACACCTGGCTTTAGATTTGAATATTTGCACAGCACAGCAAAGGGATATAAAACAACAGACAATGTAAAACAAACCGCAATAGAAAACCGCAACAGAACCTATCCCTTATTTGGAATTGGCTTAGAATATAAAGCAACAAGTAATACTAATATTTATGGAAATTTCAGCCAGGCTTACAGGCCGACTGATTACAGTCAGATAACACCTTTTGGTATTACATCAAAGATAGACCCCAACTTAAAAGATGCTTATGGTTTCAATACCGATTTGGGTTACAGGGGAACAATCAAAAACTTTTTAAATTTTGATATTGGTGGTTTTTATATGGCTTATAATAATAGAATAGGTGTCGTAGTTTTAACTGACCCATCAACAGGCAATCAATATGCTTACAGAACAAATATTGCCAATAGCGTTCATAAAGGGATAGAAACTTACATTGAGTTTAATCTTTTAAAATACCTCAATCAAAAATCGAAATACGGATTAAGTATTTTTAATTCATTTGCCTACATAGATGCAAAATATACGAGTGGCGAATTTAAAGGAAACCGGGTGGAAGCAGCTGCTAAAAAAATTAATCGTGTTGGTTTAATATTTAACAGCAAACAATTTTCAACAACTTTTCAAATGAATAATGTGGGAGATGCTTATGGCGATGCTTCCAATGTAAAAACAAGCGCTAACCCGATTGCAGGTTATATCCCGGCATACACTGTTTTAGATTTTAGTGCTACTTACAAAATAAAAAATTATGCAATAAAATTTGGTTCAAATAATTTGACAAATAAATCATACTTCACCAGAAGGACAGATGAATATCCCGGACCCGGAATTATTCCATCAATAGGCAGAAGTTTTTATATTGGGTTAACTGCAAAATTCTAACTTTTTTGACACATGGCTTTGCTGACAACGTAAAGCCATGTTTTACAATACTTGCATAGTGGGCACAGACCAACGCACCAAGTCAGGCACATTTGCAAGGCGCACAAAACCAACCTTGCAAAAGAGCTGCAATTGCCAACGCACCGCAACCATTCCGCCGTTCAACCTATTAAGCAATCCTTACACCTTTCCAGAAACAATTATTTTTTCCTTATGCTGCTAAACACCAAATCTTCCAAAAAAGAAACCACTTTCAATTCATCTTTTGTTTTACCAAAATCGGTCAGTGACGGAAGATTGTTCATGAAAAAATTTTGAAAATGTGCCATTTCAATAATAGTGCTGGCCAATGACCTTGGATATTTATATTTTGGGTTACATTCTAAAATAATATCAGCAATTACAGCACAAAGGTCTTTGTAGGGCTTAAATAATTGCTCCTTGTTATCTTCTGACACATGCTTGGTTAAATAGGCTTTTGAGCCTTCTGCAATTATTATCTGGTGCAGTAAGTCTTCGTTAATATGTATTGTTTTGTCATCATCCACAACTGTAGTAGCCAGCAGTTGAATTACTTTTTTAAGTTTAACTGCCGGGTCTTTAATATTATTTGTATTAAAGGTTACTTGGTATTGAAGCCAACCCCAGTACCATGCGGTAATATAAATCAGCAATCGGTGTTTGTTTTCAAAATACCTGTAAATACCAGCTTCTGTTGTACCAATATCTTCTGCCAGTTTTTTAAAAGTGAATAATTCAAACCCGTTTTTATAAATTAACTGAATACTGTGGCGAACGATTTTTTTGCCCAGCTCTGTTTGCTCCGGGTCACGGAGAAACAACTTTTCGTTCATTTTTATTTGTAATTGTACTTCCATTTTTAGCTACGGTTTTATTGTGGCATCTGTTGTTTTAAATGCAGATAAAGATAATGTGCAATGTTTTACCACACAAAAATAGTTAAAAGTTTTACAATTCTATTAGATAGTATTACTATCATTTGAAATAATATCCCTATCTTCGCCATATTAAATCAAAAATCACCTGATTATGGAAATGAAAAAAAATATGTTTAAAGAACTAAAAAGTGATTTGCCTGCAAGTATTGTCGTTTTTTTTGTAGCCGTTCCTTTATGCCTTGGAATTGCTTTGGCATCAGGTGCTCCACTTTTTGCAGGCATAATAGCTGGCATTATTGGCGGCATTGTAGTAGGTATTGCAAGCGGTTCGCCTCTTGGGGTTAGCGGACCTGCCGCCGGATTAGCAGTAATAGTTTTAACCTCTATTGCCACACTTGGCTCTTGGCCCGCTTTCTTACTGGCAGTCGTTATTGCTGGCATCCTTCAACTTATTATGGGGTTTGCCAAAGCAGGTTTTATTGCTTACTTTTTTCCATCGTCCGTTATTAAAGGAATGCTTACAGGTATTGGATTGTTGATTATTTTAAAGCAAATACCCCATGCAATTGGTTATGATAAAGATGCCGAAGGTGATGATGCTTTTTTTCAAATTGGCGGTGAAAATACTTTTACTGCTATTACAAATGCATTCAATGCAATTACGCCGGGAGCTCTACTCATTGCCGTAATTTCATTAGCCATATTAATTTTTTGGGATAAAGTATTAACGAAGAAGCACAAAATATTTCAATTTATACAAGGCCCGATAGTGGTGGTTATTCTCGGCATTGTAATGAATTATATGTACCAGAACGGGGTATTAAATTTCAGTTTGGCAACCGATCAGGTGGTAAGGCTTCCGGTGGCACACTGTTTATCGGAGTTTTTCACCCAGTTTACTTTTCCCGATTTTTCTCAAATAACAAATTTGGAAGTTTGGAAAATCGCTATTGTGTTAGCTATTGTTGCGAGCCTTGAAACATTGCTATGTGTAGAAGCCACTGATAAAATGGACCCTGATAAAAGAATTACACCAACCAACAGGGAATTAAAAGCACAGGGCTTAGGTAATGTTGTGTCGGGTTTAATTGGTGGCCTTCCAATTACACAAGTTATTGTACGCAGTACGGCTAATATTACGTTTGGTGGCAAAACAAAAATGAGTGCCATATTGCATGGTGTGTTTCTATTAATCAGTGCCATTACCATTGCCGGATTAATGAATATGATTCCGCTTGCAAGTCTCGCTGCTATCCTATTAATGGTGGGTTACAAGTTAGCCAAACCTGCCCTCTTTAAACAAATGTATAAGCAGGGATGGGAACAGTTTATTCCTTTTGTTGCTACTGTCGTGGCAATCCTCTTAACCGACCTATTGAAAGGCATTACGATAGGAATATTGTTTGGTATTTTTTACACCCTGCGCCATAGTTACCGCAATTCACATCATCTGAAAAAAGTAATAACTACAGAAGAAGGGAATCAAGTGCATCACCTTGTATTGGCGCAGGAAGTTTCATTTTTCAATAAGGCAAGTGTTCTGACCGCATTGGATGTAATTCCCGAAAATTCAAAAGTAATTATTGATTGCACTTACTCAAAGTCAATTGCTTATGATGTGATAGAAATAATACAGAACTATAAAATAAATGCAAAAGCAAAAAACATTACGGTTGAAACAATCAATTTTATTGAACCTAAATAATATCATCATCAATCCCGATAGCTATCGGGATTAAAAAAAACTAAAACAATGAAAACATTAACTAAAGAAATGCAGGCAGCTATTACACCAGTAATGGCAATAGAACTTTTAAAAGAGGGCAACAAAAGATTTGTAAATAATCTAAAAGTAAACCGAAACCTTTTGCAACAAGCCAATGAAACATCTGATGGGCAGCATCCATTTGCTGTTATCCTGAGTTGTATTGATTCCCGAACATCTGCCGAACTGATATTTGATCAAGGGCTGGGTGATGTATTCAGTGTTCGTATTGCAGGTAATATTATTAACGAAGATATTTTGGGCAGTATGGAATTTGGTTGCAAAGTAGCCGGCTCCAAAATAATTGTTGTATTGGGACATACAAAATGCGGTGCAGTAAAAGGAGCCTGCGACCATGTGGAAATGGGCAACCTCACCGCACTGCTAACTAAAATACGGCCTGCCGTGGATGATGAAAATTCGGTGATAGAAAACCGCAATTCCGGTAACGCTGAATTTGTTGAAAAAGTTTCAACCATCAATGTAAAAAGAACTGTACAGGCAATTATGGAACGCAGCGCCATTTTAAAAGAAATGATTGAAGCAGGACAAATTGGAATAGTTGGGGGTACACATGATATTACAACTGGTGAAGTAACTTTTTATCCCGATACTTTAATTATTAATAATCCTAAGTAAAACCGACTTCAGGCAGCAATAAAAAACTGCCTGATTTTTTGGGCTTGCTATTGCATATAATTCAGGTTTAAAAGTAATGATACAAGAAATAATTATACCCTTAATTTCTTTAATTGCCTTGGAGATTATTTTGGGTATTGACAACCTGATTTTATTTCTATTTTATCAGACAAACTGCCCCATGAAAAGCGCAGCAGGTTGCGTTTTATGGGCATTGGACTTGCTTTGATTATCAGATTGCTTTTATTAACCGCCATTGCATGGATATTAAAATTAGACACCACCTTATTTACCATTTTTGGAACAGCTATAAGTGGCAAAGGTTTAATATTAATTATTGGTGGACTTTTTCTTATTTACAAAAGCACAAAAGAAATTCATCATAAAACACAATCAGCACAAACCGGCAGTGGAATTAAAAATATCAAAACCCATTCATTTAAGAAACTATTGGGCGAAATAGTATTGTTAGACATTGTATTTTCTATTGATTCCATTATCACCGCAGTTGGAATGGTAACTGAGCTTTGGATGATGTACACCGCAGTTATTGTAAGCCTGATTGTAATGCTGTTTGCCGCCAAGCCATTAAATAATTTCATTAGTAAAAATCCATCTTTTCAAATATTGGCCTTAAGTTTTTTAATGATGATAGGGGTAGCACTTTTGGGCGAAGGCCTGCACTTTGAAATTCCCAAAGGGTATATATATTTTTCGATGGCTTTTGCATTTTTAGTAGATATTATTCAAATGAAAACTGTAAAAAAGTGAAGAACTATAAACACATATTAACAGCCTTAATTATTTTAGATAAAAAGAAATGCCTCTTACTGGTATTTTGTTTTAGCTGTATATTCTCCTATTCACAAAATACCCGTATCACTGATAAGAATACGATTGGCTGGTATGCTTATACAGGTACATTCAACATCAATAAAAAATGGAGCGTACATACAGAATACCAGTGGCGGAGAGATAATATTATTACCGATTGGCAACAAAGCATCTTACGAACCGGCATTAATTATAAAGTAAATCAAAAACTTTCGCTAAGGGCAGGATATGCATGGATAGAAACTTACAACTATGGCGATATTCCCATTAATGGTTTTGGAAAACAATTTACCGAACACAGGGCTTATCAAATGGCAACTGTAAGTGATAAAATGGGTATTGTTGATTTAAGCCACCGCTTTATGCTGAAACAAAGATGGATAGGACGCTATACCAACGCATCCTTAACTAAAGAAGATAAATATTTTTTTATAAACCGTTTGCGATACATGTTCCGTATGCAGATACCACTGAAAGGAAAAACTATCGGCGATAAAACTCCTTATGCTGCCATTTATGATGAGGTGTTTGTTGGATTTGGTAAAAATGTAAATGAAAATGTGTTTGACCAAAATCGGTTGGGGGTTTTATTAGGCTATCGCTTTTCTTCCAAAGTTCGGATAGAAGGCGGATTTTTGAGCCAGATAGTTCTGTTGCCCCGTGAAGTAACTGGAAGAAATGTATTTCAATACAATACCGGTGTAATACTTTCTACAATTATCAATGCAGACTTATTTAAAAAAGCTGAATAATAAAAAACTAAAACTTAAATAATATGAAACTTAAATTTCAATCTCTTGATTTTACTGCATCGCAGGAATTAACAGATTTTGTACAAAGCAAAATTGAAAAACTTGAACACTTGTATGACGAAATTATTTGGAGTGAGGTATGCCTCAAACTGGATAAATCTGATACCAGAGAAAATAAAGTGTGTGAAATAAGATTGGCAATTCCCGGCAATGACTTATTGGCAAGTGCCCAATGCAAAACATTTGAAGAAGCTGTCGCACAATGTGTGGAAGCATTAGAAAAACAAATAAAAAAACGAAAAACAAAAATTATCGGCAAGCGAAAAGATATAGCTGAAATAAAAAAAATTAAATAAATTTTTTAGGAGTGTTAGCGAAGCCCTGTTCGTGAAGCATAATGCTACAAGTAAAGAATACATTGAATAGTCAAAAAAGCCAACACACCAACGCACAGGCAACAGTCTTTTAATTCGTACAGACAAGACACATTAGGTTGACACAGCACGACAGGCACGAAGGGTATGCGTACAACAGTGCATCCTAAAATTATGGCTGAACGAAAGAACAATGGGCATTTGAACGCTGTCAGCAGTGGTTCTGCCTGGACGTCTTTCAATTTAGCTTTTGTTGTTATCTTGTACTTTGTATAAATTTAGCTTCGGTTTCAGGTGGACAGTTGGTCAATTCCCTACCTTCGCAAATACTCAACGTTATGCACAATTATCTCGAACGACATCATAAACAACAAATATTCAGATAAAATGAAAAAGACATCATTAATAATTTTAGTTATCACAGCATCTTTTCTTTCAGGTTTCGCATTTAAAGCAATAATAACAAAACAAAATAAAAAAACAACAAAAATGAAAAAAGTAACAGGCATTGGTGGCATTTTTTTTAAATGCAAAGACCCTAATAAAATGAAAGAGTGGTATAAAACTCATCTTGGTTTAAACACTAACGAGTATGGGGCAACTTTTGATTGGATAGAAGCATCCGACTCAACTAAAAAAGGTTCTACAACATGGAGTCCATTTCCCGAAACAACAAAATACTTTGAACCTTCTACAAAAGACTTTATGATTAACTACAGAGTCGCTGATTTGGAAGCACTGGTTGAAGAACTAAAAAAAGAAGGTGTAACAATTGTTGACAAAATAGAAACTTATGATTACGGAAAGTTTGTTCACATTATTGACATGGAAGGAAACAAAATTCAACTATGGGAGCCTAAAGGCTAGGTAGCAAGACAGCAAAATAGGAATTTAAACAAGCGATAGAAAAGAATTCAATACGAAAGTTAAAAGTAATGGAGATGTTGGTATTTTTGGCATGAAACTTTTAAAGTTAAATCTGGGGAGTATGAGTGCATTTACAACAACATGCCAAAATATGGTTTTGGTAAGATTGGAGAAATGGTTCCAGCTGTTTGCAAAAAAGAATATGCAGCACAAAGAATTCAAACTAAAGAACAGTGACCTTGCCTGCAGCTAACATGAACTGTGGAAAAAATCAACTAAATTTTGATGATTTTTATGATTTTGCTGAACAATAATTAGATTAACTATAAAATTTCCCAACCCCACTTTTGGCTTAGATCCTTCTACACCTGAGGTTTGTAAGAATGGAGTTTACTATCTTTTTAGTAATTATTTTACACCACCACTTTTACCCCATGTACCGCAGCTGCCATTTCTTTAATCAGGTTGGGATCTTTTTCTATTGCATTGCCCACCACAATTACATCGGCACCGGCTTTGCAGTTTAGATAAGCTTTTTCCGGTTCAATGATTCCGCCACCGATGATGAGGGGCACTTCAATGCAGGAAGCTACTTTTTTTATCATACTTTCGGTAATGGCACGTTTGGCGCCACTGCCGGCATCCATATAAATTAATTTCATGCCCAGCATTTCGCCGGCCATGGCAGTACACATGGCTATTTCGTTTTTATCTGCCGGTATGGGTGCTGCATTGCTAATGTAAGAAACAGTGGTTGGTGCGCCACCATCAATAACCATATAACCGGTGGGCATAATTTCCAGTCCGCTTTGTTTTACCACCGGCGCACTTATTACATGCTGTCCAACTAACAGGTCGGCATTGCGGCCACTGATCAACGAAAGGTATAATAAAGCATCGGCGTATTTACTAACCTGGCTGGGGCTGCCGGGAAAAAGGATTGTTGGAATGCCACAATTCTTTTTTATCAACTGTACACATTCATCTAAATAGCTGGATACAACCAGGCTTCCGCCCACTAAAAAATAATCCACTTTTGCAGTAACAGCCAGGGCAATCAATTGCTCCATATTGGCATCGTTCACCTTATCGGGATCGATAAGTACGGCAAAAGATTTCTTTCCCTGTTGTTTTCGTTCGGTTAATGAATTATATATTGCTGAAGTCATTTCCTGTCTGGTTGATTATGTACAAAAATCCTAAAAAAATCCGGCTTATAAAAATAATAGGCTGAAATAAAGGAAATATGGCTGCAAAATGCTTCTTTTTATCGGTAAATTTGTACACATGCAGGATATATTGGAAGAAATAAAATTTAAAACAGCCCGTAGTGGTGGTAAGGGCGGGCAAAATGTAAACAAGGTGGAAACCATGGTGGAAGGATATTGGCATGTGGACAGCTCTGCATTATTTACCGAAGAACAAAAAAACCTGATCAGGGAAAAATTAGTAAATAAGATAAATGCGGATGGGTTTTTGCTGGTAAAAAGCCAGACCGAAAGAAGCCAGCTGGGCAATAGGCAGCAGGTAGTGCAAAAAATGAATCTGCTAGTAAGCAAGGCACTGATTGTACCCAAAAAGCGCAGGCCTACTAAAATACCAAAAGGCGTAAAAGAAAAACGGCTGGAAGTAAAAAAGAAAATTGGCGCTATAAAAGATTTTAGAAAAAAAGTAAGCCGGGACGACTGGTGAAAGCTATGACGATAAAAAAAATCTCTTTGATTGCTGTGCTGTTGTTTTTTTTATTTAGCAATTTACCCAAAAAACAGGTTACCGTAATTACAGCAATATGTTTGTTATAAAAGATGTTATCAATAATTAAGTGTGAAAAAAAGAGTAGTCATATTACTGTTTGTTTTTTTTGCCAGTGCATTATTAATTCTTGATGCCTGTAAAAAAAGCGATGTGCAGCAGGAACCGTATAATCCAACGCTGTTACAATTTAACATCCCTAACGGATGGCCACAGCCCACAATAAATATTTTTGCCAGCAACCCTTTAACCGAAGAAGGTTTTCAGTTGGGCAAAAAATTATTTTACGATGGCCGTTTAAGTAAAGATGGCGATTTCCCCTGTGCCAGCTGCCACCAGCAGTTTGCAGCTTTTGCAACATACGATCATGATTTTAGCCATGGCTTTAACAATAGTTTTACCACACGTAATGCTCCGGGGCTTTTTAATTTAGCGTGGACGCCATTGTTACATTGGGATGGCGGTATAAATCATATAGAAGCAGCGCCTTTAATTCCTTTAACCGCCCCTAATGAAATGGGAGAAACTATAGAAAATGTTTTAAGTAAACTTAAAGCAGATACAGCATATCCAAAACTGTTCAGATCGGCATTTGGCAACAGCGATATTACCAGCCAGCAAATGTTAAAAGCATTGGCACAATTTACCGGTTCAATACAATCGTATAACAGCAAATACGATAAAGTAAAAAGAAACGAAACCGCATTTACAACAGCAGAACAAAATGGCTATACTGTTTTTAAAACTAAATGCGAAACCTGCCATAAAGAACCCCTGTTTACAGATAATTCGTTCCGCAATAACGGCATGGCCATAAACACTTATTTAAATGATTATGGCCGCATGAGAATTACCGGAGATAAAAATGATTCGCTTAAATTTAAAGTGCCCAGTCTGCGCAATGTGATACTTACATTTCCTTACATGCACGACGGACGGCTTTATACCGTGGGCCAGGTAATAAATCATTACAGTTCCGGTATTATTACCACACAACCTACATTAGACCCTTTATTAAAAAACCGCATTGCTATAAGCAATACGGAAAAGAATGATCTGATTTATTTTTTATATACACTTACCGATACCACATTAACCAAAGACCCCCGGTTTTCGATGAAGTGATCTTAATGTTTTCTTTTACCTCTTAAGGTTTCCAGAATTTGTTTTTGCTTTTCTATTTCTGCCTGCTGGTTAGTCTGATCCTTCTTATTGTCTTCAATATCTTTTTCAATACCCCTACGCTTTTTCTCTAAGCTCACGCCATCATCTATCAGGTTGTTATATTTTTTATCTGCTTTCTTTATTGCATCTTCCTGAGTAATTATCTGTTGCTCCAGGTCATAAGCTGCGATCATATTTTTAATGGTATCCATATACCCCTTTGCATTATTAATTACAGCAGCATCGGTACTATCGGCTATAAAGCTGTCAAATCCTTTTGACACCATTAATGTAAGATTGGAATTGTCTTTCTCCTTACGGCTTTTTCTGTCGGCCATAAAGTACAGGTCATATGAATCATTACCAAGGGCGGCAAGCCTTACCCCTTTATAAACTGTAAATCCCTTGGAATCTTTTCCCTTATATCCCATTTGCTCCATTTTATTATCAATGGCATCACGTATTGTTTTTTCGGGAAAAGGTATTTCATTTACAACGGCCTGGTGGTTAATTTTAAGGTATTCTACAGTGGCAGTACGGGATTGAGCACCAGCAACTGCACAAAAAATTAAAGAAGCAATAAATGCAAATAAGTGTTTCATAAAAAATCTGTTTAAAACAAAGATAATTTATGTTGCCAAACGGTTGCATCATTTATTTAAACTAATTTAAAATTATCCAAGTAAATTTGAACCTAAATTTTAAATATACTTGAGCGGCATTAAAAAATTAGCATCACAAACCCTTTGGTATGGCGTACCCACAATTGCCAGCCGCTTTTTAGGTTACCTTATGAATATGGCTTTGCCTTTCTTTATTGCAATGCCCGAAAAAACGGCCGACCTTGTACAGGTATACACCATCATTCCCTTTTTGAATGTATTGTATGCCTACGGAATGGAAACTGCCTATTTCCGTTTTTCCCAAACGCATGATAAGCAGAAACTGTACAGTACCTTATCCATTTCGTTATTTTTCAGCAGTATCTTTTTTACCATAATACTGCTGTTGTGCAAAGGTGCTATTATTAATATTGCCGACCTTACCAATCACCCCGAATATGTATTGTGGATGATTGCCATAATTGCGGTAGATAATTTAAATACTTTACCCTTTGCCAAACTGCGGCAGGAGAACCGGCCCAAACGCTATGCTTTTGCCCGTATTGCCGGTATTGTAATTAACTTAAGTGTGGTTATTTTTTTTCTGGGTATTGTTCCAAAAATATTAAACAACAATCCTGATAGTTTTTTAAAACACATTTACAACAAAGACGTTGGCCTGGGGTATTATCTTTTAGGAAACCTCTGTGGCAGTTTATTTACCCTGGTACTTCTTGCAAAAGAAATAAGGATGATCAGTTTCAGCTTTGATAAAGTGCTGTGGAAAGAAGTGATGCGTTACAGTTCTCCATTAATTATTGTTGGCCTTGGTGGTATGGTAAATGATGTGCTTAGCCGCCTGATCTACCGCCATGTTGTTGATCTTCCGCAGCAACAGGCCGACCATGAGCTGGGCATTTTTGCCAATATTTTCCGCATAGCATTACTGATAACCATTTTAATTCAGGCATTCCGCATGGCCGCCGAACCTTTTTTCTTTAACAAGAGTAAAGATGAAAATGCACAGCGTACTTATGCACGGGTAATGAAGTTTTTTGTAATTGCCTGTTGCTTTATGTTTTTATTAATTGGTTTATACCTGGATGTATTTAAATGGATATTTACAAATTTCACTAATCCTCGCTGGGCCGAGGGTTTACAGGTAGTGCCTTTACTGGCGTTGGGAAATATTTTTTTGGGTATTTATTATAATCTTAGTGTGTGGTATAAACTCACCAATAAAAATAATTATGGCGCCATCATTACCATTGTGGGTGCCGTAATAACCATTGTGCTCAACATTGTATTAATTCCAAAATTGCATTATACCGGCGCTGCCATTGCCACGTTTAGCTGTTATCTATTTATGATGACAAGCAGTTATCTTTTAGGCCAGAAATATTATCCCGTTCCTTATCCTGTAAAAAAATTAGTAGCGTACCTGGCGTTGGTTATTTTAATCTATCTAACACATTTAGGTATTAATAAACTCTACCCCGGTCACCTTTGGTTTTCTATACTTACTGCCACTTTACTTTATGGATTCTTTACCTGGTTTGTAAGCAGAATTGAGGCAAAGGAACTGGCGAAGCTCCCTGTAATTGGAAAATATTTTAAACCGGAGGCGGTGGAAAATGGTGAATAGTGCATATAATATTAAACTACAGGTACCACATTGACGATTGTCCATTCATAATGATTTCTTAACTTCATTTCATGCGCAGGCTGTTACAATATTTATTTAAACGTCCACTTACCTGGATGGCCAATACACTCAGTGCCAAGCCCGTGAGAGAAACGGTATTTAAATCGTTGAGTAAACTTTACAACAGCACCAAAAAAAATAATAAACGGGTTTGCGTAATTAATATTGATGCGGCAGATAAATTCATCATCTTAAGCGATCAGCACAAAGGCAACCGGGACTATGCCGATGATTTTGCCGGTAATGAATTTAATTATTTAAAGGCACTGGAATATTATCACGGGCAAAATTTTTCTTTTATTAATTTAGGAGACAGTGAAGAAATATGGAAGTATACAGTAGAAGAGGTATTACCCAAAAATGAAAAAGCCTTTGCAGCAGAAGCCGCTTTTCAACCCAATAAATATTTTAAAACTTTTGGCAACCACGATATCATCTGGAAAAATAAATGGGATGTGGAACGCCTCCTTAAAAATTACTTCGCAATACCGCTGCCGGTTTACGAAGGCATTGTTTTAAAAACAACTGTGGTTAATGAAGCATTGACGATCTTTTGCACACATGGCCACCAAGGTGATAAAATGAGCGACAATAATGCTTTCAGTACCTGGATAGTGGCGCATGTATGGACACCAATACAGCGTTATTTAAAAATAAATGTAAATACTCCAAGTAAAGATTATTCCTTACGCAACAAACACAACCAGCTGATGCACCAATGGAGCAGCAACCGTAAAAATGTGTTGCTGATAACGGGCCATACACACAGCCCTGTTTTTGCATCGGGCAAATATTCTTCTCATCCTTCAAATAAAATTGAAAAAGATGCCAACGAAAAATTAAAACCTTCTTACTATAACAGCGGCTGTTGCTGTTTTAATGATGGCGATATTACAGGTATTGAAATTGAAGATGGTTTTATCCGCTTAATAAGATGGCATCAGGATAATGATACTTCCACAAGAACTATTTTGGAAGAAATTACATTGGAAAAATTACTGCTGGATTTGTAAAAGGTTTTTCACAAGCGATGAAAGTATTTGAGCAAAGCTTAAAATCAATCATCATCTTTCCCGGCCTTTACTTTTATAAATGCTGCTCTTCTTGGTGCTGGCATTACACTGTTTAAACCCTTTACACCTTTCCAAATCACCTCACTAAATTCCAGGTCAGGCACTCTATCCTCTTTACTCAAATCAAATTTTGCCGAACGTTCTGCCAGTTCATTCCACATTACATTTTTTTCTGTAAGATCGATATTACTTGGTAATGCAGTATAACCGGCGTAATCGGGTGTGGCTGTAAAGCAACGCCACAATGGAGTTGCTGCTGCATCATATTGACTCATAGGCGGAATGCCTAAAATTAATTCGATGGTACGCAACATACCACTGGTGGTGTATGGCGTATGATCAACAAAATGTCGCTTTACATAAGGCCCTATAACATATGCAGGACTGCGGTGTGCGTCCACATGATCGGGACCATTTTGTGCATCATCTTCTAAAATAAAAACCACGCTTTCTTTCCATATGGGGCTCTTACTTAAAAATTCAATGAACATACCCACACTTAAATCATTATCGGCCACATGTGCAAATGGTGTTGGTCTTCCCTTACCCATTCCTTCTGTATGATCGTTTATTAAACGCAGGGTATTTAATTGCGGCAAAGCATTTATTGCCACCAAAGAATCAAAATCCCTTTTCCATTGATTTACCCTTGTGGTATCTCTAACTTTTTGATTCCAGCTGGTATAATAAGTACAAAAATGATTTTCCAATACTGGGATGTTGGCTTTGTAATCATCAGCAAACTCACCATAGGTTCTGTAACTAACCCCTGCTTTTTTACAGGCACCCCAAATAAAATCGCCTTTGTTATCAGCAATTCTTCTTGTGCCTTCCGCATCATAAGTTCCGCCACGGCCGCCGTAACTGCTTACCCAGTTTTTTTCTAAGTAATCTGTTGCATAAGCACCAAGGCTCCAGTTATGCCCGTCGGCACTTACTTCACCATCTACATAAAAATTATCGAGCAATACAAAATCTTTAACCAGTTTATGTTGGTTAGGTGTAACTTTTTCTCCAAATAAAACCAAAGAGGTATCACCATTACCTTCCTTTACATCTCCAAACACCTGGTCGTAAGTCCTGTTTTCTTTTACAATGTAAAACACATATTTTATGGGAGACTTATTGCCAATCTTTTTTGGAATGGGATTACCTTCCTCACCCTGTGATAACATTTCTTTTTCTTTTGTATAAGGTGTGTTTTTATATACCTGCTGAGAAAAAATACTCAATTGTTTTTCTGATGGCATATCAATAATACTCATCGTGCCTTTCATTAATCCGCCAATGTATTGAGGGCCATCTTCATCATCAGCCTGGTGTTTCACCCTTCGTTTTATTGGATTAGGGCCTGTGGGATTTGCAAAAGATGAAAAGCCCTTTCCATTGGTAACAAATATTTTTTTACCGATCACTTTTACGCAGGTAGGATACCAGCCAACAGGAATGAATCCTTTTGATACACTCTTGCCCGGTTTACTTACATTAAAAACTACCAAACAATTATTATCTGCATTGGCAATAAATAATGTTTTTTCGTCAGCACTTAATGCCAGTCCGTTGGTGGTACTGCCTTGCGGTGCATTGGGGTATAAAGAAGATGTAAGCGTTTCTATAACCGCTGTTGTGTTGATATCAATTACAGATACGGAATTGTCCAATGCATTGGCAACAAATAAATACTTCCCGTTCTTTGTTAAGCACAATTCATTTGGATGATCACCTACATCAACAGTATTTAACACGGCTCCTTCCAACGTACTGTAAATAGCAATTTTTTTGCTGCCCCACAAAGAAATGTATAGTTGTGTTTTATCCGGAGATAATAAACAGGTATACGCCTCGGCATCTAACTGCACCTGTTTTACAATAGTTTTATCAATAAGATTAATGATGTACAAAGAATTATTATCTTTTGTAACTACATACAACAAATGTTTGGCATCATCAATTTCTATACCAGCGGGAGAAATTTTGTTGGGCCATTTAGTACCCAGTTTTATGCTGTCAATTAATTTTAATTTATTACCGGCTGTACTGTATTTTAAAATCCAGTTATCGTTTCCGCCGCTGGCAAATAAATATTTTTCATCGCTGCTGAATTTTAAACCCAGCCAGCTTTTTTTAATTTCAATATTGTCTAAAAATTTTTCTGTTTTGATATCGATCAGCTGCAGGGTTTGTTTACTTTGTCCGTTATTGGTTACGGCCATTATTTTTTTTGATTTACTTATTGCCATATTTAAGGGCAGATCACCCAATGGCAAACTCCTGCCTGCAGGAGAAAGCGACCAGCCATTAGGAAGTGTAATAGTTTGTTGTGCAAAACTGTTTATGAATAAGACTAAAAGGGCTATTGCAGAAGCAATTATTATTTTCATGATAAACTATTGAGAGGCTAAGGTACAAATTGCATAAGACATCAAACTTATAGCGATATTATTTTTGCATTAATAGATTCTATGTCCATATATCAATATTTCTTACTCAACTCATAAATAATTTTTTTATCGGTTTCATTTATTTTTGGAATACTATCCTGTTGCATAAAATGTAACTTAAAAGCTCTTATAGCACCCAAGGTATCCCGGGTATCGTAACCAATAATGCGTAAGGATTGCATGGCATTAAAATCAACAGGTAATTGTTTTGTTTCGGCAGTATCGTACCAGTTACCAAAACCGTTTTGTGCCAGCAACTGCCAGGGAAAATATTTATTGGGGTCTACTTTTCTTTTTGGTGCAATATCGGAGTGGCCAATAAAATTGGCGGTGGGAATATTATTATCTTTTTTTAATTTTTTAAGTACCTGTAATAAACTGTTTATTTGTGCATCGGTAAAAGGTTCAAACCCATTATTGTCTAACTCAATGCCAATACTTGAACTGTTTACATCAGTAAGATTACCCCATTTACTAATGCCTGCATGCCACGCCCTAAGGTAATCATTCAACATGTGATGAATGGTACCATCTTTACAAATAACATAATGTGCACTCACCTGAGTACGTGGTAATGTAAATGTACGCAGCGTACTGTCGCAGGCATTTTGTGCTGTATGATGGATGACAACAAAATTGGGTTTACGCATACCAAAATTTGTAGTACCCACCCATTGTTCCGCCATCATGGCACTGTCAATTGCCTTAGGCTGTTTACGCAATTCTTTTGAAAAAGCTTTGGCCTGTTTTTTATAACTGCGGTTGGTGGCAGTGTATTTGTTACTGCAACTGTTGGTAACAAAAGCTATTATAAAAACAATAATAATTTTTTTGTAGTGCATGCCTGTATTTTAAAAAAGGAAAGTTACGTAGAAACAGAGAAAGCTTTTACTTTTGATAAAGTCAGCATTACCTGCTGTCATTTTCTTTTCAGGTAATTCTCCTCACTTCTTTTTACCTTTCCACTTTAAGCTTTACTTATGAAAAAATACCTGCTAACCCATGTGTTGATTTTTGCCGCAGCAATCCTCTTTGCACAATCAAGACCTGCCTATGTGTTATACAATGCCAAAGGCAAAAAAATATCTTATACAAAAATGATAAAGCAACTGGCCGAAAAAGATATTTTGCTGTTTGGCGAATTTCATAACAATCCCATTTCGCACTGGATGGAATTAACTGTAGCAAAAGACCTGAGTGAAATAAGAGAAATAATATTTGGGGCCGAAATGTTTGAAGCCGATAACCAGCAAGCATTAAATGATTACCTCGCTGATAAAATATCTGCTAAAGGATTAGACTCTGCGGCAAGATTATGGAGTAATTATAAAACCGATTATGCACCGCTGGTAAATTTTGCCAAAGAAAAAAAAACACCCTTTATTGCCACCAATATCCCACGCCGGTATGCGGCATTGGTTTCTAAAAAAGGATTTGAGGCTTTGGACACTATTCCTGCATTGGCAAAAACATGGATGGCTCCTTTACCAATGGATTATGATTCCACATTACCCGGCTATGTAAATATGATGAAAATGATGAGTGGGCATGGCAGTTCTAATATGCCCAAAGCACAGGCAACTAAAGATGCTACCATGGCATATTTTATTTTGCAAAATGTAAAGCCGGGTGCCTTGTTCATTCATTTTAATGGCTCCTATCATTCCGAAAATTATGATGGTATTAACTGGTATTTAAAACGCAAACGTCCTGAACTTAATATTGGCACCATTACTACAGTATCACAAAAAAAATTAAAGAAATTATTAGTTGAAAACAAAGGCAAGGCTGATTTTATTATTTGTGTGGATGAGGATATGACCAGTACGTATTGAAAAATTTATTTTTCCCTTGAAAAAATAAATAAAAAAAGAGAGAGGACGATTTTATAAAAAACATCTTCTCTCTTGCAAAAAATTATACTTCTTATAA
>JAYVPT010000042.1:0-20170 GCA_043757165.1 Ferruginibacter sp. | reverse complement strand
ATGGTACTGCTTGGGCAACCACTGCAACTTCCCTGCATAGATAAATTAACGGTACCGTTTTCATAACTTTTAAATTGTATGGCGCCGCCATCCATTTCTACGGCAGGCTTTACATAATTTTCCAGTAATTCTTTAATGCGTTTTACCACATCATCATCATCGGCATTTACTTCATTGCTGTTGGTATTTTTCATGGCAGCTACATCTTCGTCATTTACAACCGCTTTGCCTTCTTCTAAATAATCTTTTAAAAATTGTTTTATAGTAGGTATCACATCCTGCCAGTCTTCCATATCGGCGGTTTTAGTAAGCGTGATAAAATTACTGGCTATAAAAACAGATTTAATAAACGGAAAAGTAAACAGTTCCTGTGCCAAAGGTGATGGTTGAGCTGTGGATTCATCAGCAAAATCTATACTCTTACCGGGATACAATAATTTGTTGGCTACAAATTTCATTGTTTCCGGGTTGGGTGTCATCTCGGTATAAATACTTACTACGGTGTTTCCTGTCTTTATCATAAAATGATATTTAATATTCAATGCAAATTTAACAATAATTGCGGTGGTTTGGTTTGAAAAAAGGTATTGATGGGATATTTTTCGGATTTCGAAAGAAGAAGTTTCGAGCAAAGGCGCAGAGATCGCACAGGAAATTCAGTCTTCCCTTCTCAGTGTTTTCTGCGCTTTTGTGTGCAATGTTTTCTACTCCACAATCCTAAGCTTTGCATAATTCAACATGATCTTCTTCTCTCCATTCAGCTCAAATTTAACGGTGGCAATAGGGTTATGTGCAGCGCCTTCCATTTTCATCACTTCTCCAAAACCAAATTTTTGATGCTCCACTTTTTGTCCGGCCTGTAAATTGCTGGTATCGCTTGCTACAAAATCTGCAGCAGGAGTATGTTCTATCGTTTTGTTGGCAGGCTTAGGTGCCAAATAGCCTGGCGTACTTGTTTTACCCGGAGGTGCACCATATTGCTTTTCTGCCTGTGCGGCAGATTTATTTCCCCCGAAGCTACGGTTCATACGTTCAAAAGCAGTATCACCTGCACTATTTTTTATGCCGCCTCCAGCATAACTTTTATCTACATATTGCTCTGGAATTTCTTCTAAAAAACGACTGCTGTCGTTTTGCTGCAATTGCCCAAAGCGATAACGGGCATTGCTGTAAGTAAGCCACAGTTTATGCTTGGCCCTTGTAATAGCTACATAAAATAAGCGGCGTTCTTCTTCCAGCTCTTCCCTGGTATTTATTGCCATTGCATTAGGAAAAAGCGTTTCTTCCAATCCGCCAACAAACACCACCGGAAATTCCAAACCCTTTGCCGCATGTATCGTCATCAGTTTTACAACATCGTTGTCGCCTTTATCATCATCGGCATCAGTAAGTAAAACAATTTGCTGTAAATAACCCCCCAGGCTTTTATCACCCACTTCACCATCTTCTTCATTCATGGGTGTTTCGGTAAATTCTTTTATACTGTTTAATAATTCCTGTACGTTTTCGTAACGGGCAAGGCCCTCGGTGGTTTTATCATTAAATAATTCTTTAACGATACTGGTGCTTTTACCTACTAAAATGGAAACATCATAAGCGTTCTTTTTTGTTAATTCACTTTGAAACATTTTGATCATAGTTGCAAAGTTGTCAATGGCTTCCAGCGTGCCGGCTTTAAAACCATATATGGCCGCATTGCAAAAAACGTCCCAAAGCGTTAAATTATTTTCATTGGCAAACAATACTGATTTGTCAACGGTGGTTTTACCAATGCCACGGACAGGATAATTGATGATGCGTTTCAATGCTTCTTCGTCTCTTGGATTAACGACAACCCGTAAGTAAGCAATAAAATCCTTTACTTCTTTACGTTGATAAAAACTCATGCCACCATAAATACGATAGGCAATTCCCATTCTTCTCAACGCTTCTTCAAAACTGCGGCTCTGCGCATTAGTGCGGTAAAGAATAGCAAAGTCTTTATTAAAATAATGATTGCGTAGTTTTTGTTCCTGTATAGTATCGGCAACGGTTTTTCCTTCGTCATTATCCGTCATGGTACGCACTAGACGTATTTTTTCTCCTTCTGTATTATCTGTAAATAATTTTTTTTCTATCTGGTTTTTATTGTTGCTTATAATTTCGTTGGCAACATGTAAAATATTTTTAGTGCTGCGGTAATTCTGTTCCAGTTTTACCAGTTTTACTTCATCATAATCTTTTTGAAACTGCAGAATATTTTCAATAGTTGCGCCACGGAAACTGTAAATACTTTGTGCATCATCACCTACCACACAAACATTCTCATGCATGGCACCCAGCAGTTTTATAATTTCATACTGCGCTGTGTTGGTATCCTGGTACTCATCAATCATTATGTATTTAAACTTGCGCTGGTATTTGCTTAAACTTTCAGGATTGTTTTTTAGCAGGATGTACATTTTAAATAACAGGTCGTCAAAATCCATAGCGCCGTTTTTAAAACAGCGGTTGGCATAAGCATCATATATCTGGCCAATGGCGGGGCGGTTGGCACGATTATCTTCTTGCTGCAATACCCAGTCGTTCATATATTCTGCGGGGCCAATCAGTGCATTTTTTGCAGCCGAAATTCGATTGTAAACTACATTAGGTTTATAATGTTTATCATCTAAACTTAATTCGTTGATAACAGTTTTTACTACGCTTTTTGCATCATCCGTATCATAAATAGTAAAGTTATTAGGGTAACCAATTTTGCTGGCCTCAGCCCTTAGTATTCTTGCAAACACACTGTGAAAAGTACCGATGTATAAATTCCTGGCTTCGGTATTGCCCAAAATCTTTTCCACCCTCTCCTTCATTTCGGCGGCAGCCTTATTAGTAAAAGTTAATGCCAGGATATTAAAAGAATCGATATGGTGATGGCCCATTAAGTGTGCAATACGTGTTGTAAGTACTTTTGTTTTACCACTGCCTGCGCCGGCAATAATCATTATGGGGCCGTCTTTATGTTGTACCGCTTCTCTTTGGGGCTCGTTCAGTTCGTCTAAATACTTTGGCATTAGGCGAAGTTACGAAGAGTAGATTTGGAGTAGAAGGGTGTTAAGAAATAATTGTATTGATGACAGACTAAAAAACATTAATAATACTGGTACTGAATTTTTTATCATAAAATCTTACCTCTGACAATAAACGCATCATATTAATTTATTTTTTCAATGACTCATTAGAAATGGGCTAAAAACACCAAAAAATTACCACTTAGTGGTATTGTTTTGATGAAAAAACTACCTTCTCTTTGTATCAGCATCAATAAAGACCCTTTACAAACTATAAATATGCAAAGGCCCGTATTTAACCGGCACAGCCTGAAAACTCGAGAAACAACTTAGTAGATTTTTCTCATGCTTGAACACAACCTGTCCCGGTTCCCCGGGATGGGTTTTTATTTATTTGTCAATGACTAAATAAATTATCAAAAAAATACTAAATTAATTAGTGTTGATAAAATAAAACTATTATCTTTGATTCAGCAATTACATTTACAACACAAAAAACAGACACATGAGTAATGCAGACAAAATGGAGAAATCAGAAAAATCAGAAAAATTTAAGGCCCTGAAATTAACGATGGATAAAATCGATAAAGATTTCGGCAAAGGATCGGTAATGATGATGAATGAAAAGACGGATATGGAAATAGAAGTTATTTCCACTGGTTCTATTGGCTTGGATGTGGCCCTGGGCATTGGCGGCTTACCAAGAGGAAGAGTAGTTGAAATTTACGGACCTGAATCAAGCGGTAAAACAACATTGGCAATTCATGTAATTGCCGAAGCACAAAAAAAGGGTGGCATGTGTGCTTTTATTGATGCTGAGCATGCTTTTGACAGCATATATGCAAAAAAATTAGGTGTTGATGTTGATAATTTATTGATCTCTCAACCGGATTATGGTGAGCAGGCTTTGGAAATTGCCGATCGCCTGATTCTTTCCGGCGCATTGGATGTAGTGGTAATAGATTCTGTTGCAGCATTGGTGCCAAAAAGCGAACTGGAAGGGGAAATGGGCGACAGCAAAATGGGGCTTCATGCAAGATTAATGAGCCAGGCGTTAAGAAAGTTAACCGCCACTATTCATAAAACAAACAGCTGCTGCATATTTATAAATCAGTTACGGGAAAAAATTGGTGTAATGTTTGGCAATCCTGAAGTAACAACAGGTGGCAATGCTTTAAAATTTTACGCCTCAGTTCGTTTAGATATACGCCGTATGACACAAATTAAAGATGGTGATGAAGCAATAGGCAACCATGTAAAAGTTAAAGTGGTAAAAAATAAAGTGGCTCCGCCTTTTCGCCAGGCAGAGTTTGATATTATTTATGGCGAAGGTATTTCTAAGGTTGGGGAAATTATTGATATGGGTGTTGAGTTGGGCATCGTTCAAAAAAGTGGCAGCTGGTTCAGTTACAACAGTGATAAATTAGGCCAGGGAAGGGAAGCTGTAAAGCAACTCATACTGGACAACCCTGAAATGGCCAACGAAATTGAAACCAAGATAAGAGAAAAAGTAAAAGAGATGCAGTCTACGTAGATTATTTTATAAAAAATATTTATTAGGGGTTAGTAAATATCAGGCCGTTACGTTTTTAAACATAACGGCTTTTTTATTAGTCTTACTTTTGTTATGCAAATGATAACATCAAATAAAAACTCAACAGCTCATTTAGCACTGCTTTTTACAAACCTTTTCTTTGCAATAAACCTTAGTACAGTAAAACATCTTACCAGTTTACAACTGGCAAAGCCTTTTGGAATAAATGTGGTAAGGGTTGGTGTAAGCGTAGTTTTGTTCTGGTTATTATATCTATTAAAACCTGTTTCCGTAAAAATAGAGAAGCAAGACAAAATGCGTTTTGTATGGTGCGCTTTAACAGGCGTTGCTATAAACCAGTTGCTTTTTCTTAAAGGGCTTTCTTTAACCTACCCTATACATGCTTCATTACTGATGCTTACCACCCCTATTTTAATTGTATTTATTGCAGCATGGATATTAAAAGAAAAAATTGGCTTGTTTAAAATTGCGGGACTGGCATTAGGCATTGCAGGAGCTATGGTTTTAATTTTAGCAAAAACCAGTGCAATGCAAGGCGACAATATTATATGGGGCGATATCTTAATTATTACCAATGCCGTTTCTTATACTATTTATTTTGTACTGGTAAAACCGTTAATGCTGAAGTACGATGCAATAGTTATTATCCGCTGGATTTTTACAATTGGATTTTTAATGGTATTACCTTTCGGATGGATAGAATTTACTGAAATCCGCTGGGCAGATTTTACCGCTGTGGATTTTATGAGCATGCTTTTTATTGTTATTACAGGAACGTTTTTAGCTTATCTTTTTAATTTGTATGGCATTAAAATTTTGGGTGCTTCCGCAGCGGGCTTTTATATTTACACACAACCTTTTTTTGCAACAGCTATTGCAATGATATTTTTAAAAGAAGCATTACAGTTTTATAAAATTATAGCGGCCCTGTTAATATTTGCCGGCGTTTATCTTGCCAATAAGCCTCTAAAAAATACCTGAAAATAATTGAATTTATAATTTTAGCCATTTTTTGGATAATCAAAAAAAAGAAATTCCCTTTTGGCCTTGGCAAAATCTTTCCAATGATCAATATTTGCCTTAACAGCAAATACAGCACAGGTTGGCATATTATCTAGTTTTACAGTAGTTAAGTCCTTTACAAAATATGTAATGCCAGGATTGTGTGCAAAAACAGCAGCGGTATTAATGGGGTCGTCTAAATTTCTTATTACTTCGTAAAACGTTTCGGCAGGTGCATGGTATAGGGCGCTTATAAAAATAATATCTTCATCATTACCGCCATAAGTTTCACAAAATAGCTCGGCAGTTTTTTTTGCTCTTTTAGCTGGGCTGCTTACAAAAGCATCGATAGTTATTTTTTTATCTAATAACCTTTGTGCCATAACAGGCGCATCCTTTTTACCACGCTCGTTTAATGGGCGCTCAAAATCATTTAGTGTAAATGAAGTTTCTGCTTTTGCATGGCGTATGATGAGTAAAGTTTTCACCCGTTAAAAGTAATACCAAAAAATTGTAAAATGCTATTTGCTTTAAAATTAGTAAACCACAATTACTCCCCTTAACGGCTTGGGGTTAATATCCTCTTACATTTTTTCCTTCCATATAATTCATAAAGGCTTTGTTACAAACTTTGTTACCACCCGGTGTTGGGTAGTTACCGGTAAAATACCAGTCGCCGGTATTGGTGGGGCAGGCGGAATGTAATGATTCAATAGTTTGATAAATTACCTGTAGAGGAATAGTAATATCTTTTGGCGTGATTAGTTCGGCTATTTTAGCAGACATTTCTTTAAGCAAAAACGGTTCGTACACCTGTTGTACAATATTTACCGTGTGTAGCTGATTATTTCGTTGTAACTCTTTGCATTTATTCAACAGGTCTGTCAGCAGACTTTCCTGTCCACGTTCATACAACAATGCAATAGCCGCACGAAAAGCAATAAAATCTCCCAGCTTGCTCATATCAATTCCATAACAATCAGGGTAACGTATTTGCGGAGCTGATGAAACAATTATTATTTTTTTAGGCGATAACCGGCTCAGCATTCTTACAATACTTTCTTTTAGCGTAGTCCCTCTTACAATGCTATCGTCAATAATAACGATGGTATCTTCATTTTTACGAACCGTACCATAAGTAATATCGTACACATGCTGTACCATCTCATTGCGACTGCTGTCTTCAGTAATAAAAGTGCGGAGCTTTACATCCTTAATGGCAATTTTTTCAAACCGTATTTTACGGTTTATCATTTCAGATAATTTTTCTTCATCAAAATCTTTCCCCCAGCTTAATATCCTTTCAATTTTAATTTTATTCAAATAGTCCTGTGCACCCTTTAATAAACCATAAAAAGCTGTTTCGGCGGTATTTGGTATAAATGAGAATATAGTATTTTTTAAATCGTATTTAATAACTTTTAAAATAACATCACTTAAATTATATCCCAGGGCCATTCTTTCCTGATAAATTTTTTCGTCACTGCCACGGCTAAAATAAATACGTTCAAAACTACAGGCCTTTCTTTCCTTAGGTTCTATAATTTGTTCAATAGAAAAACTGCCATCAGCCTTTACCATTAAGGCATTGCCCGGCATTAATTCCTGCACTTCATTTTCGCCTACATTAAAGGCTGTTCTTATAGCTGCTCTTTCACTTGCAGCAACAATCACATCATCATTAATATAATAATAAGATGGGCGTATGCCATGTGCATCTCTCATAACAAAAGCATCGCCATTACCAATCAATCCGCAAAAATTAAAACCACCATCAAATAAAGGCACCGCTTTTTTTAACACTTTTACAATATCAATCTGGCCGGGAAAAGCTTCATCAGCCTTTACTAAAAAATGATGCAGCACTTCCATCATAGCAGCAAGATCACTTTGGCGTTGAAACTCACCGGGGTCAATATTAACCAGTCCAAATAATTCCTCTGTGTTTACTAAATTAAAATTTCCGGCCAATGCCAGGTTTCTTGAAGGAATAGTATGGCGTTTTATAAAAGGATGGCAAAACTCAACATTATTTTTTCCCTGGGTACCGTAACGTAAATGGCCTAATAAAACCTCCCCTAAAAAATTAACATGCCCCTTCATAAGACCCGGGTGGTTTTTAATATCAGGCTGGTATCTTTCTATCTCTGCAATTTCTTTTCCTACCTGAGAAAAAATATCGGCAATGGGTTGATTGGCACTGCTGCGCAAGCGGTGCAAAAACGGATAACCTGGCTCCGTATTTAATTTTACAGTGGCAATACCTGCACCATCCTGGCCACGGTTATGCTGTTTTTCCATCAACAGGTATAACTTGTTAAGGCCATACAATACTGTTCCATATTGTTGTTGAAAATAACTGAAAGGTTTGCGGAGCCGGATAAAGGCTAATCCACATTCATGTTTAATTTGATCGCTCATGTTGGGGAGTGAGGCGCAAAGTTAGGATTTCCCATTTTCTAAACAGCATTTCTTTCTTATAAAAAATCCCGATAATTATCGGGATTGGGAAAATATTTTTACAAAACAAATTTTATAAACCACTTAAACAAATTCCAATTTGAAATGGTTTAATATCCGGCCCCACACCATCTTTCAATAAATTATTTACTTGGTAGCTACCAAATAAAGAGAAATTACCATACCCTATGCGGCCTGTAACTGCTAAACGGGTGGAATTAAAAAAACGTTTGTTACTTTCTTTTTCTGTATAAGCATTTACTGTCCCTCCATTTTTGTTTTGCAAAGTTTTTCCTTTAGTGTGCACATTTAGTAAAGTGCCAACTTTAACCCCAATAGCGACTTTCAGGCTTTTACTGTTTTTTTCTGGGTCTGCAGTAAACCTTAACTCAACAGGAACTTCTAAAAATGCTGTAGTAATCTTATACTTCTTAAAATGATTGACAGAATCTAATGCGTTAAAAGGGAGTTTTGTATTAGTTGATTTAATATCAATACTATAATTTTTAAAATACGTGTTGCTGGTTCCTATCCCAATACCAAAACCTGCACTAAAACGGGGATTATTCTTAAAAGGCTTGTCCATCATAACATAAATATTTCCCCCTCTCGATAATCCTTTTTTGTGGCTTTTAATGCTGTCTGGTAAGCCCGCCCAGTTGTCGCTGCCCAGTTGTAACATTATATGATCTCCGGCACGATTGGATAAATCTATTTTTTTATTTGTCTTTTTATCTTGGGCAAACAAGGCAGATACGGATGCAAAAGCAATAAGAACAAGTACTGTTTTCTTCATAATTAATTTTGAAGCTGCAAAATAACGTCAAATATTCTAATGAAGCGTTAAATTAAACAGCTTTGATTATATTTGCACCCTCAAACTATGTTTTAGTTTGAAAATGCAGCTCAAACTGCTGCTCAAAAGCTCTTTAATTAATATGTCACTTTTACCAGGAGTGATTTTTCATAAAAATCTTCTTAAGCAAAATTAAGAAGGGCCTATAGCTCAGCTGGTTAGAGCACCTGACTCATAATCAGGGGGTCCCTGGTTCGAGCCCAGGTGGGCCCACAAAAAATGCCCCGGAATTTTTCGGGGCGTTTTTATTTATATCAAGATGAATACTATTAAAAATATAATTTTCGATTTAGGTAATGTATTAACTGATATTGATTACAGTAAAACCATTGAAGCATTCGAAAAACTGGGCATCGAAAATTTTAAAAACCGGTTTTCTCCCCTCAAAATGGATGATTTGTTTGAAAACCTTGAAACAGGAAAAATAAGCGAAGCAACATTTTATGACAGTATAAAAAAAATCAGTAAAGTGCCACTCTCAAACAACCAGATAGAAAATGCCTGGAATGCATTGTTTTTAAATTTCAGAACAGAAAGTCTTTCCTTTCTGGAAAAAATGTCTGCCACACATCAGCTGTATTTATTAAGCAATACCAACAGTATTCATCTTACAAAATTTAAAGAAATATTTACAAGAGATACCGGGAAACCCAGCCTGGATAACTATTTCATTAAAACATACTACTCTAACATAATCGGCTTGCGCAAGCCTGATGCATCAGTTTATTCTTTTGTATTACAAGATGCAAAAATCGTTGCAGCGGAAACACTGTTTATAGATGACCTGATAACTAATATTGAAGGAGCCAGATCAGTTGGTATACAATCCCATCATTTACTGCAACGAGAAAAAGTTGAACTACTGAACATTTACCACTAAAGTTTTTTTATTTCACTTCCTCATAATCAATATAGTCATCCTTATCAGCTTTTGGAGCAGCTGTTTTAGGGGTGGTTGTAAACTGATCGTTTTGCTTTTGCACCTGCTCATTCATATTGCGGTGCATTTCCCCAACTTTTTGCTTTACCTGTTTTGTGGTTTGATAAATAGGTATGATAAAATCAAATACCAGTTTATACAACAGGTACATCACAAACAGTTCGAATAAAACTTTCAACATAACACAAAGTTATTAAACCTAACAATTAAAGGCTGTTAAAATTTATGGGTGCTTTTACGGGTTCATTTTGGCAATTACAGCATCATTGTATATATTTGCACCGGACAATGAAGCAAATGAAGGGAACGACGAACGTTCCCTTCTTCTTTTACCATGACTGTAGAGACACAAATAGAAACCATATCAAAATTGATTGATCCATTGCTGGTTGATGATATTTTTCTGGTTTTCATTAAAATAAAACCCATCAATAATTATAAGATCTATCTTGATGCTGATGGCGGATTGGGTATTGAAAAGTGTATAAAGATAAACAGGGCGTTGTATAAAATAATGGAACAGATGGCAATTCATCCCGATGGTGATTTTTCTCTTGAAGTGTCGAGTCCGGGCATTGACGAACCCTTAAAATTATTACGTCAATACAAAAAAAATATTGGCAGAGCTGTAGAAGTGATAACAACTGATGATATTAAAAAAGAAGGATTATTGAAAGAAGTAACAGACGAAGCAATAACTATTGAACAAACAGAAGGCAAAGGGAAAAAAGCGGTGGTATTAAATGCAGCCATCAACTTTACAGATATTAAACAAACCAAAGTGCAGATTAAATTTTAATAATTATATAACAAACCCCAAACCGGCTGGGGTATAAAAGTGAGTCGGCGAGGATTATGGCAAGTATTAACTTAATCGACTCATTTCAGGAGTTTAAAGAAGCAGAAAACATCGATCGTCCAACACTGATGAAGGTAATGGAAGATGTATTTAAAACACTTATCCGTAAAAAATACGGCAGCGACGAATGTTTTGATGTAATTGTAAACGATCAAAAAGGTGATCTGGAAATTTTCCGTCGCCGGACCATTGTGGATGATGATGATCTGTATAATACCCTTACCGAAATTGAATATAAAGATGCCATTAAGATAGAACCCGATTACCAGGTTGGTGAAGAGTTGTATGAAGAAGTGGATATACAAAAGGAATTTGGCCGCAGAGCAATTTTAGCCGGAAAGCAAACCCTAGCAGCCCGTATCAACGATCTAAAAAAGAATATCCTTATAAAGAAATATGAAGACAGAGTTGGTGATATTGTAAGCGGTGAAGTGTACCAGGTTTGGAAAAAAGAAGTATTGTTACTGGATGAAGAAGGTAATGAAATGCTGTTACCAAAATCTGAACAAATACCAACCGATTATTTTAAAAAAGGTGAAACAGTTAGAGGTGTTGTAAAAAAAGTAGAGCTGAAAAATAACCAGGCGGTGATCATCATCTCCAGAACAAGTGCTGCATTCCTTGAAAAATTATTAGAAATAGAAGTTCCTGAAATTTTTGATGGGTTGATTGTGGTTAAAAAAATTGTACGAGATCCGGGAGAAAGAGCAAAAGTTGCTGTAGAAAGTTATGATGACAGAATTGATCCGGTTGGTGCCTGTGTGGGAATGAAAGGAAGCCGTATTCATGGTATTGTAAGGGAATTAAAGAACGAAAATATAGATGTAATTAACTGGACAGCCAATACACAACTGCTTATTCAACGCTCATTAACTCCTGCCAAAATTACCAGTATGGATGTGGATATGGACACCAAACATGTTAATGTATATCTTAAGCCCGACCAGGTTTCCCTGGCTATTGGCAGAAGGGGCGTTAATATTAAACTGGCCTGCGAATTAACCGGATTTGAAATTGATGTGTTTCGTGATAATGAAGGTGAAGTAGAAGAATTTGATATTGATCTGGATGAATTTACTGATGAAATTGAACCATGGGTAATTGATGCATTGAAAAAAGTAGGATGTGATACTGCACGTTCGGTTTTGGATTTAAGTTCAGAGGAACTGGAACGCAGAACAGATCTTGAAAAAGAAACTATTGCAGAAGTAAGAAGAGTATTAAAAGAAGAGTTTGGAAAAGAGTAAGGGTAAATAGCCCATGGCCAACAGTCCATGGATATCCCCTAAACAATAAAAGATTTCTATGGCCTGTGGTCTGTTAACCATCGGCTAAAAACTAAAATAAATAAATGTCAGAAGTAAATACACCAAGGTTGATGGCTGCGGCCAAAGAGTTTAACATAGGTACTTCTACCTTGGTAGACTTTCTTGTGTCTAAAGGTTTTCACAGTGATGAACTGAAACCTACTTCAAAACTTTCGGAACCAATGTACCGTGTTTTGCAGTCAGAGTTTCAGCAGGATAAAGCAGCAAAACAGAAGGCAGAGCAGGTAGAGTTATCGAAAGGGTCAGGGGAACTTAAAAAGAAAAAAGACGAAGAAGATTTATCTATAAAGAAAAAAGAAGCGGCAAAAGGAAAAGAGGAAAAACCTGTAGAAGCTGTAAAAACACCAGAAGTTGAAATTGTTGCGGAGCCCGAAAAAAAGAAAGAAGAGACAAAGGCCAAAACAGAAGAAACTGAAATAACAAAAATTGAGGCACCGGAAATTGAAGCACCAAAAGTTCTTGATAAAATTGACCTTGAGACAATTGATTCATCAACAAGGCCAAAAAAATCTACTAAGAAAAAAGAAACACCTGATACCTTAACCACGGAGGAACCAAAGAAAGGAAAAAAAACATCAATTGAAGAGGCTCCTCCTTTAGAGCAACCTCCTGTTGCAGAACAAACCCAGGATGATGGTCCTGCTGTAATAGAAAACATACAGGCAGATAAATTAACGGGCCCAAAAATTTTAGGTAAAATAGATTTACCTGTTGACAACGATACCAGGCCTAAAAGAGAAACAGACGACAAACGGAAACGAAAGCGTATTCCCATTGAGAAAAAAGGTGGACAGCAGCATGGCCAACAACAAAGTGGCGGAAATCAACAAAGGCCCCAGAGCCAGAATGCTCCAGGGCAAAATACACAAAACAGAAGACCGCCTCAACATGGTCATGGTGGCGGTAACAATACAGGTGGCGGAGGAAGGTTTAACAGGAGTGGGGCTAATACAGGCACTACTGCACGCAGAGAGGATAAAATAATTGACGCAAAAGAAATTCAGGATAAATTAAGAGAAACACAGGCTAAACTTGCTGGTGCCGGTGGCAGAGGTAAAAGCTTAAAAGCAAAATACCGCAAAGCAAAAAGAGATGAGCAGGCCGAACAAACAGGCGGTGCCGAAGAAACCAACAAACTACAGGTAACAGAATTTATTTCGGTAAGCGAACTGGCCAATTTAATGGATGTAAGTTTTGCAGATGTTATAAGTAAGTGTATGAGCCTCGGAATCATGGTTTCAATAAACCAGCGCCTGGAGGCCGATGTAATTGAACTGGTGGCAAGTGAATTTGGATACGATGTGGAATTTATTGGGGTGGATGATGCTGCAGAACTGGAAGTGGATGACGAAGAAGATAACGAAGAAGATTTAAAACCAAGGGCTCCTATTGTAACTATTATGGGTCACGTAGATCATGGTAAAACTTCTTTACTGGATTATATTAGAAATACAAACGTAATTGCCGGTGAGGCGGGTGGCATTACACAACATATTGGCGCCTACGAAGTAACCTTACCCAATGGCCGTAATATCACATTTTTAGACACTCCAGGCCACGAAGCGTTTACAGCCATGAGGGCACGTGGTGCTAAAGTAACAGATATTGCAGTGATAGTTGTTGCTGCTGATGATGCCGTGATGCCGCAAACAAAAGAAGCCATCTCTCATGCACAGGCAGCAAATGTGCCAATGATTTTTGCTATTAATAAAATAGATAAAGACGGCGCTAATCCGGAAAAAATAAAGGAACAACTGGCAAGCATGAATATTTTGGTAGAAAGCTGGGGAGGTAAATTTCAAAGCCAGGAAATTAGCGCCAGAAAAGGATTACATATAGATGAACTGTTGGAAAAAATTCTTTTAGAAACAGATATTCTGGAGCTAAAGGCCAACCCGATAAAAGCGGCTAATGGTACTGTTATTGAAGCTTCATTGGATAAAGGCCGTGGTTATGTAGCAACAATCCTTGTTCAAAATGGAACATTGCGTCAGGGAGATATGATTGTAAGCGGACAAAATTTTGGTAAAGTAAAAGCCTTGTATAACGAGCGTAATCAGCGTAGCGAAGCAGCACCTCCATCTACTCCGGTATTAATATTGGGATTGAATGGTGCGCCACAGGCAGGTGAAACCTTTAAAGTATTTACTGATGAAGCTGAAGCAAGAGAAACAGCTTACAAACGTGGACAGATTTTAAGAGAGCAGGGAATGAGAGCGAAAAAACACATTACGCTTGATGAGATTGGCCGTCGTTTGGCATTAGGTAATTTTAAAGAACTGAATGTAATTATTAAAGGTGATGTGGATGGTTCTGTTGAAGCGTTAAGCGATAGTTTACAAAAATTAAGTACCGAAGAAATTGTGGTGCGTGTAATTCATAAAGCAGTAGGTGCCATCAGCGAAAGTGATGTTACACTGGCAAATGCTTCGGATGCAATCATTATTGGTTTTAATGTGCGTCCTTCTATGCAGGCAGCCCGTTTAGCTGAAAGCGAAGCCATCCAGATAAAATTATACTCCATTATCTATAACGCCATAGAAGAAATCAGGAGCGCTATGGAGGGTATGTTAGAGCCTGGTGTTGAAGAGAAGATATTGGGTAATGTGGAAATTAAAGAAACTTACAGGTTTGATAAGGCAACTGTTGCCGGATGTTTTGTGTTGGATGGCAAAATTGCCCGTAACAACCGCATACGTTTGGTACGTGATGGTATAGTTATTTTTACCGGCGAACTGGCCAGCCTGAAACGTTACAAAGACGATGCAAAAGAGGTTACCAGCAGTATGGAATGCGGTTTAACCATTAAAAACTATAACGATATTAAAATTGGCGATATAGTAGAGGCGTTTGAAGAAGTGGAAGTAAAACGTACACTCTAATCTTTTGTTAAATACAAACCAGTAAAGGGCTATTCAAAAAATAGCTCTTTACTTTTGACAATAATGAACTTATTTATGAAGCATATTTTACTAAGTGGCCTTGCTGTTTTTCTTACAACAATGGTTTTTGCACAACCGGTATCACAACCTAAAAAAGTGATAGCCGATAAAATTATTGCAGTGGTAGGCGATAAAATTGTTTTAAAAAGTGATATTGATAACAGCCTGGCAGATATGCAACGCCAGGGTGTTGAAATACCACAAAATGCAACATGTTTAACACTTGAACAGGCAATGGGCATTAAGGCCCTTGTATTACAGGCCGAAAAAGATTCTCTGCCTATTACCGATGAAGAAATTGAGGTGGACATTGATAACCGTATTCGTAATTACATTAATCAACTGGGTTCAAAAGACGAACTGGAAAGAGTTGCTGGCAAATCGGTATACCAGATGAAAGAAGATTTTAAAGAAGCCATACGGGATCAAAAATTAGCGCAGGCCATGCGTAATAAAGTTGTTTCAGACATTCGTATTACACCAAAGGAAGTACAGGAATATTTCAATAAAATCCCTAAAGACAGTTTGTTCCTTTACGAAAGCGAAGTAGAAGTTGGCCAGATCGTAATATTTCCAAAAGCCAGCCGTGAGGCAGAAGAATATTGTGTAGAACAGTTAAAAGAATATAAACAGCAAATTGAAACCGGTAAAAAAGATTTTTGTACGCTTGCATCAAATTATACCGAAGACCCGGGTAGTAAAGATAAATGCGGACAATATGAAATAAACCGTAGTCAAAAAGATCTTGACCCGGTTTGGTTATCAAAAGCTTTTTCGTTAAAAGAAGGGCAGATTTCCAGTCCGTTTAAAACACGATTTGGATATCATATCTTACAATTGATAAGCCGTGCAGGCGACGATGCTGTAGTAAGGCATATACTTAAAATGCCACAGGTTACAAAAGTTGAATTAAAAGAAGGTTTGGAAAAACTGGATTCTATAAGGGCAAAATTAATTGCAGGAACAATTTCTTTTGGCGAAGCTGTTAATAAATACAGCAATGATGATGAAAGTAAATTTACAGCTGGTATGAAGCAGGGAAGAGACGGTGGTTTTTTAACAATTGACCAGTTGGATAAAGATATGGTGGTAATGCTTAAGGATCTTAAAGTTGGCCAATACTCACAGCCCGTGGAATATACCAATGAAACTGGCAAAAAAGGAATACGTATTGTGTATTTAAAAAGCAAGACTGAGCCACATAGGGAGAATCTTAAAGACGATTATAACCGGGTTCAAACAAGAGCTTTAGAAGAAAAAAAGAATGAGGCATTAGATGTTTGGTTTAATAAAAAAATACCGACTTATTATATCAGGATAGATGATGACTATAAAAGCTGTCCCGAAATGAAAAAATGGACCACAGCAGCCAGTGTAGCTTCAAAAAATTAAAATATATCATACTCTTATATAAAAGCGTTCTGGCTATCACCAGAACGCTTTCACTTTTTATCTCAATCCTTAAAAGTGGTGTTTAACAACACCCAAATAATTATAACTTACTTTTGTTATCAGAAAAATTTGAATTAAAAAGTTTGCCTCATACATATAAACTATTGTGTGGTAGATAATATTTGTAGCAAAAGATAATTTGTGGCTTAAAAATAAAATACATTGATAGAAAAAAAACAATTATTTACAAAAGAAGAAAATGCCATATTGGTTGGCCTGGTGTATAAAGAACAAACCGAAACCCAGGTTAATGAATATCTTGATGAACTGGATTTTTTGGCTGAAACTGCAGGAGCCAAAACAGTAAAACGTTTTACACAGAAATTACCACACCCTGATAGTAAAACATTTGTTGGTAAGGGTAAACTGGAAGAAATAAAACAGTTCATACTTTTAAAAGGTAATATCCATATTATAATATTTGATGACGAACTTACCGGTTCTCAGATACAGAATATAGAAAAAGAGCTGAGCATAAAAACCATCGACCGCAGCGATCTGATACTCGACATTTTTGCCAGCAGGGCAAAAACTGCACAAGCTAAAACACAGGTGGAGCTGGCACAGTATCAATACATTTTACCAAGGCTGAAGGGTATGTGGAAACATTTGGAAAGGCAGGGTGGCGGCGTAGGAACAAGAGGCCCGGGTGAAACCGAAATAGAAACTGACCGCCGTATTGTAAAAGATAAAATTGGGCTTTTACGTAAGCGGCTGGCCGAAATTGATAAGCAGGCATTTACACAACGTAAAGATAGAGGCGAGTTTATCCGGGTGGCATTGGTGGGTTATACTAACGTAGGTAAATCCACTTTAATGAATTTGTTAAGTAAGAGCGATGTGTTTGCTGAAAATAAATTGTTTGCCACTTTAGATACCACCACACGTAAAGTTGTATTTGAACAAACGCCATTTTTATTGAGTGATACTGTAGGTTTTATCCGAAAACTACCACATCATTTGGTTGAAAGTTTTAAAAGCACATTGGATGAAGTACGTGAAGCTGATGTACTATTACATGTTGTGGATATATCTCATCTCCAATATGAAGAGCAGTTAACTGTGGTAAATACCACGCTTGCCGAACTGGAAGTAGCAGAAAAACCTACCATCACCATATTTAATAAAATGGACAAATACGAAGCAGAAGCTTTTGATCAATGGCTGGAGGCTGATGTAAAAAAAGAAATATTAAACGACTTAAAGCAACGCTGGCAAACCGAAACCAAGGGTAACTGCGTTTTTGTTTCAGCAGTAGAAAAAACCAATATTGATACTTTGCGTCAAACTATTTTAAATGCTGTACGGGATGCTTATCATATACGTTATCCTTATAAAGCTGAGTTTTTTTACTAGACGCCGGAAAGATACATTATGAGCAAAGAAAGATATTCCTGGCATAAAATTGCACTTTCGGTCAGTGAAATTGATTTTGAATCTAACAGGTTAACAACAATTGAAGTGGCAGGAAAAAAAATATGCCTGTCTATGTACAACGATACAGCGCATGCCTGTGCTCACAAATGTCCTCACGCTGGTGGTATATTAGCAGATGGGTACATTGACGCATTGGGCAATATTGTATGTCCGGTACATCGTTATAAATTCAATATACAAAACGGCTGTAATACCAGTGGCGAGGGTTATTATTTAAAAACATTTCCAATAGAAATAAGGTCCGATGGCGTTTTTGTAGGTATTGCTGACAACAACTTCTTTGGTCTGTTGAAATAGTTGCGCTATTTTTTTTTACTAAACTTAAAATGCCTTACTTTTGCCCTCCCTTAATCGGTAAATTCCTCCTTAGCTCAGTTGGTTAGAGCATCTGACTGTTAATCAGAGGGTCGCTGGTTCAAGTCCAGCAGGGGGAGCCCAATAAGACAAGGCCGGATTTTTCCGGCTTTTCTTATTTTCGGAAATGCCGAAAGCCTTACTTGGCTTACATATCAGAGTAAGGAGGGGGTTAGCTTTAAAAGTTCGAAAAGATTTATTTTCAAATATCAATTTTTCAGGGAACATCGAACTTACAATCTGTTGTTTGATAATTAAATCTCCTGAAACGTAAAGCTGGTCAAGGTTCCCGAAAAATTCACTGCCGTAACTTAACATTGCATCAAAGTCGGTGTCGTTCTGAGTTAAGTTACCCAGCTTGGCTTCCAAATCCCTTACCAAAGGTTCGTATCTATCCTTTATTTCCTTGTAGTCATTACCGTCTAAAGTGCCATCTAAAAGCAGTTGTCGGGCATTACTTATCCTTTCCTTATTCTTCTGGATTTCAAGCTTAATTTTCTGAATACTATCACCTGAATTTCTACTTCCATTTGAATAAAAACGTTCCAACATGGAATCGAGAAAATTCCTTGAGGGGTCATTAATTGTTATTTTCTTTAATTCTCCAGCAAAGAGAATATTCGCTTCCTCTGAATTAAATCTCTCCCCACATTGTGTAGTACAGTGGTAGTAATGATATTTCCCCCCACTGCCACCCTTTGAAGCACTTGCAGTAAGTTTTCCCCCACACTTTTTGCAAAGCAAATACCCACGAAGCGGAAATTCATCTTTACCGGATTGTTTAGCTGGCCAATTTCTTCTTTTGCCAATCATAATTGATTGTACATCATCAAAGAGTTCTTCTGTCACAATTGGCTCATGTATTCCTTTTACAGTTACAGCTTCTTCATCTTTATAGGCAGCAATAAAAACCCTGCCACAATAAAAAGGGTTGCGAATCAGCAAGAAATAATTTCCTTTCGAGCATTTTAGTCCTTTTGCCTGGGCCATTTTATGAATAGCATCAGCACTATAAACGCAACGGGAAATTTCCTCAAATATCCATTTGACAATTGGAGCAATTTCAGTTTGAAGCACTATCGGGCGATTATTTTCATCTCTTGCATTTTTATAACCGAAAGGGGCAATACCTGTCCAACGCCCTTCCTTTTTTGCTCTTCGCATTCCTGCAATTGTATTCAAAGCCCGTCTGTCGTTTTCAACTTCTGGAGCAGCCAAATAAAAGGCAAGCATAATTTTATTTTCGGGAATATCAAGGTCTAACGGTTGCTCAATAGCTTGAGGTTCTATACCAAGTTTATTCAGGCAGTTAATCATAAAATAGGCATCACCTGCATTTCGTGAAAACCGATCCCATTTTAGAAAGAGTAAAAAATCAGCAATCCTTTTTTCTTTTTTTAACCGGATAAGTAATTTATTAAATTCAGGTCTTTCAAAACTTTTTGCAGAATGGTCTTCTCTATAAAAACCTACAACATCTATTCCTTGCAGTTCACAATATTTTCTCAACCTTTCTTCCTGGTGTTGTAAACTAAAGCCCTTATCAGCTTGCTCGTCTGTACTCACCCGTACATATAGAATTGCTTTTTTCCGTATCATATTTTGAACTGTTTAATTGTATGACCTTTAGTTCATCTCTAAAAGTTCTTATATAAAAATCATAGTACATTCTGGCAAAGACATAAAGAAAATCTCTCATCATAATTAATTCTTCGTCCGTATATCCATTTTCCTTTACGTTAAATAATTTCCTGCATTCTTCTAATGAAACCTGCTCACTGTATTTATTCTTTCCTGATAATTTTACTACTTTACCTTTCATCTGATTTGGATTAAAGAGTAAAAGTAGAATGCTGTAAATCCCAGCTAAACTGACCCCCTTGCGCCATTTCAAATTGACCCCCTAAAAAACGATTTCAAAAAGATCCTAAAAAAAGCCTGCTG